>NZ_JBRFVG010000012.1:0-155897 GCF_052950655.1 Ralstonia sp. VS2407 | reverse complement strand
CTCGCTGCCAACTACCACCCGATCTACCGCCAATCGCCAACCACACAATCGACCGCAAACCCGCTCCACTCCTGCTTCTCCACCACTCAACACCACCACCGCCACTTGCGTTTCGGCGCTGTGTTTTGCAGCGAGGGGCGAACTATAGGCGGGTTTCCCGAACAGTGCAAGCCCTTTCTTGCGACAGGGTTTTTCTGCGCTTTTTCTGGGTTTACGGCGCTTTGTGAGACCGCATCCATCGCAGCCCCTTCGCTGCCCGCTCCCGCGCAGTGCAGGCGCGCTTGTGAAAGGCGTTCACTATAGAAAGCGGTGGCGGCGCACCCAATAAGTCGGCAACGCAATCCAGAGCAACGCTCGCATCGTGCACTTCCCCCAAGGCGTCTTGCAATTTGCGCAAATGGTTGCGGTAGCGCTTGGCTGCGTGGGCTCCAAGCGCCGGGTAGAACGCTTCATACAGATAGCGCCACTGCTTGGCGGCGATTCGGGCGCGATGCAGCCGTGGTGCGGACGACCGCTTGGGATGGCGGCCGCGACGGATCAGCTTCCTTCTGAGCGCCCGGGCCTGGGCGCGAGCGAAACGAGGATGCTGCTCCGACTCGCCTTCTATATGAAATGCCGCGACCGCACGCTCAAGTTCGAGCAGCGTTTCCGCCACATCAGGCGACGCCAGTTCGGCTCGCAACGCCTCCCAAGCACGATTGCGCGTCTCTTTGGACTTCGTCAGCGCCCGGTCCAACCACGCCCGGCCTACCTCATCGTCATTAGATAAGGACTGCTGAGCCGCGGGCAGCCAATCGGAAAGCAGCACATCCCATTCGCGCACAGGGCCGGTGGATGCGGCGAGTGCACGCAGGCGAGGCTTCCACTCTGTGGCAAAACTGCGCGGCAAAACGGGCGCGAACGTCACCCAAGCCGAACGTAGACGGCGCAACGTGACTCGGAATTGGTGGAGATCTTCATGGCTGGGGCTGGGCGCGACCAGCTTGGCAAGGGCATCGCGCAAAGCAGCGATGTGCTCGGTGACGATGCCCGCGAAGATCGAAAGGATTGCCGCATGTGAGTGCTCGCTCACGATGCTCCCCGTATGACGAGTCTGGACGACAGAGCGGCTCGCAAGGTGCGCGCCTTGTCATTTCACTGTAGTCGACGGGGCGAAGACTGCAGGAGCGCCAGATCAAACATCAGAGCGTTTCGCTGGCGACGATCACGTCGACCTCTGCAGCCCGGAAGACTTCGGCCATCGGCTCGGGCACCGGGACGTCGGTGAAGAACTTGCCGATCTGCGAGACGTGGCCCAGGCGGACGACGGCGCGGCGGCCGAACTTGGAGTGATCGGCGACGAGCCAGACCTCGCGCGACTGCTCGATGATGGCCTGGGCGACGCGTACTTCACGGTAGTCGTAGTCGAGCAGCGTGCCGTCTTCGTCGATGCTGGAGACGCCGATGATGCCGATGTCAACACGGAACTGCTTCATGAAGTCAATGGTGGCCTCGCCGACGATGCCGCGATCCCGGTTGCGCACGAGGCCGCCGGCGACGATGACTTCGGCATCCGGGCTACCGGAGAGGATCGACGCGACGTTCAGGTTGTTGGTGATGACGCGCAGGCCACGCGGGCCGTTCTGGCCGACCAGCGCCTTGGAGACTTCTTCGGTGGTCGTTCCAATATTGATGATGAGCGAGCGGCCGGGCTCGACGTGGCGCGCAACGACTTCGGCGATGCGGCGCTTGGCGTCGATGTGCAAGACCTGGCGCTGGTCGTAGTCGATGTTCTCCACCGACGACGGCAAGCCGACGCCGCCGTGGTAGCGCGCCAGCAGGCGCTCGTCTTCAAGCTGACGGATATCGCGACGGATGGTTTGCGTCGTGACACCGAGCACGCGGGCAAGCGCGTCAACGGAGGCATCGCCGTGCTGGCGAACGTATTCAAGGATTTGGCGGTGTCGCGGAAGCATCAAGTCACGAAATGAACACAAACGAACACATGTGAGCGGATTAGGCGATTCCCTATGTTGCTTTATTTTCGCCCTTCACTAAACTATCCGCCAACGCGTCACTATTCGCAAGAAAAGACGCGCAAATCAACAGATTCCAACCCATGCAACTTTCTGACGCGTCGCATCTGGACTGTGATCTGCTGGTGGTCGGAGGCGGCATCAACGGCGTGGGCATCGCGCGTGACGCTGTAGGCCGTGGCCTGTCGGTGGTCTTGTGTGAAAAGGACGACCTGGCCCAGCACACCTCTTCGGCCTCAACCAAGCTGATCCACGGCGGGCTGCGGTACCTCGAATATTACGAATTCAGCCTGGTGCGCAAGGCGCTGCAGGAGCGCGAGGTGCTGCTGCGCATGGCGCCGCACATCATGTGGCCCCTGCGTTTCGTGATGCCGCACGATGCCGCGCAACGCCCGGCGTGGATGATCCGCGCGGGCCTCTTCCTCTATGACCATCTGGCGCGCCGGCGCTTTCTGCCCGGTTCGGAATCCATCAAGCTCGCCCAGCATCCGGCGGGTAAGCCGCTTAAGGCAGGCTACACACGCGGTTTCGTCTATTCCGATGGCTGGGTGGACGACGCCCGCCTCGTGGTGCTCAACGCCCGCGATGCGGCAGACCGCGGCGCGCACATCTTCACCCGCACGCGCTGCCTGAACGCCGAGCGCCGCGCCGATGGGTGGCACGCCGCTCTGGCTGGCCCGGACGGCATCCGCTCCGTGCGCGCCAAGGCAGTCGTCAACGCCGCCGGGCCGTGGGCGGCAGAGTTCGCCCGCTCTGCGCACGCGCTGCCGAGCACGCGCGGCCTGCGCCTGATCAAGGGCAGCCACATCGTCGTGCGGCGCATGTTCGATCACCCGTTCGCCTATATCTTCCAGAACCCGGACGGGCGGATCGTGTTTGCGATCCCGTACCAGAACGAGTTCACGCTGATCGGCACGACGGATCTGGAATACAAGGGCTCGGTGGACCAAGTCGCCATCGACGCGGACGAAATCCAGTATCTGTGCGAGATGGCCAGCCGCTATTTCACCCAGCAGCTGACGCCGGCCGACGTGGTGTGGAGCTACTCGGGCGTGCGGCCGCTGCTGGACGACAGCGCCGCCAACGCTTCGGCCATCACGCGCGATTACCTGGTCGAATGCGAGACCGGCGCCGACGGCACTGGCGCACCGCTCGTCAACGTGTGGGGCGGCAAGATCACGACCTACCGCAAGCTGGCTGAAGAAGCGCTGGACCAGTTGGCCCCGCATCTGCCGCTGGCCGGCAAGCCTTCGTGGACAGCCACTGCATCGCTGCCGGGCGGCGATCTGGAAGCGCCAGGGCAGTTGGTTGCCGAATACACCTTCGACGATTTTGTGACGCGCCTGCAAAAACGTTTGCCGTGGCTGCCTACCCAACTGGCGATGCGCTATGCGCACCAGTACGGCACGCGCCTGAACACGCTGCTGGCGGGCGCCACGCGGCTGGAAGAGCTGGGCGCCGAAGTGACGCCCGGCCTGTATGAAGCCGAAATCCGTTACCTGATCGAACACGAATGGGCTCGCACGGCGCAGGACATCCTGTGGCGGCGGACCAAGCTGGGCCTGCACGCCAGCGATGCCGACCGCAGCCGCCTGGAAGGCTGGCTGGCGCGGCATCTGCCGGAAGGCGAGCCCGCGCCAATTGCGGAACGCGCGCCCTGACGCACCGGGCCGGGCGCACGCGCCAAGACATCAAGAAATCAAAGCAGTAAGACGGGAGACATCAATTGATTCTGGAACTGGACCAGGTTACGGCCATGGTCGGGGCGCAGACGCACCTGTACCCGACCAGCCTGCGGCTGGCGCCCGGCGCCATCAACGTGCTGCTGGGGCCGACGCAAGCCGGCAAGACCACGTTGATGCGCATCATGGCCGGGTTGGACCGGCCGACCACCGGCCGCGTACTGGTCGATGGCAAGGACGTGACGGGCGTGGGGGTGCGCGATCGCAATCTGGCGATGGTGTACCAGCAATTCATCAACTACCCGGCGATGACGGTGTTCGACAACATCGCCTCGCCGCTGCGCCTGCAGGGCACCAACAAGGGCGAGATCGACACGCGTGTGCGTGCCGTCGCCGCCAAGCTGCACATTGAACACCTGCTGCAGCGCCTGCCGGCCGAGTTGTCCGGCGGACAGCAGCAGCGTTGCGCGCTGGCCCGGGCACTCGTCAAGCGTGCGCCGCTGGTGCTGCTGGACGAGCCGCTGGTCAACCTCGACTACAAGCTGCGCGAAGAACTGCGTGCCGAGCTGGCATCGCTCTTTGCCGACGGCGGCACGACGGTCGTCTACGCCACCACCGAGCCGCAGGAAGCGCTGCTGCTGGGCGGCCACACCGCCGTCATGCATGAAGGCCGCGTGCTGCAGGATGGCCCGACGCTCGACATGTATGAAGTGCCGGTGTCGGTCAACGCAGCGGCCATCTTCAACGACCCGCCGATGAACGTGCTGGACGCCACCGTGGTTGAGGGCAACCAGATCCGCCTGCCGCAAGGCATTGACGTTGCATGGACGCGCCCGCTGCCGATGGCGGCCGGCACGCGCTGTCGCATCGGCCTGCGTCCGAGCCACATCCGCCTGTCGCCGCGCAATGCTGGCGCGGTTGCCCTGCCAGGCACGGTGGAGCTGGCCGAGTTGTCGGGTTCCGAAACGTATCTGCACGTGCGCGCGCACGCCGCCGGCCAGTCGAGCACGATCGGCTTGGTCGCGCAGTTGCCGGGTGTGCATGAGTTCGAACTCGGCGCGGCGCTGGACGTGTTTGTCGATCCGGCCGAACTGTTCCTGTTCGATGAAGCGGGCAAGCTGGTGAGCGCGCCCAAGCAGGGAGGCGCACATGGCGCGCATTGAATTCCGCAACCTGGGGCACAGCTACCGCCCCAATCCGCAAAGTCTGAACGACTACGCGCTGCAGCCGATGAACATGACGTGGCGCGACGGCGGTGCCTATGCGCTGCTGGGCCCGTCGGGCTGCGGCAAGTCCACGCTGCTGAACATCATCTCGGGGCTGTTGACGCCGTCCGAAGGCCAGGTGCTCTTCGACGACCGCGACGTCACGCACGCCAGCCCGCGCGAGCGCAACATCGCGCAGGTGTTCCAGTTCCCGGTCATCTACGACACGATGACCGTGTTCGACAACCTCGCCTTCCCGCTGCGCAATCGCAAGACGCCGGAAGCCGAAGTGAAGAAGCGCGTGGAGGAAGTGGCCGAGATCCTCGAGCTGCAGCACGCGCTCAAGCGCCGCGCCTCGGGCCTGGCCGCGGACGCCAAGCAGAAGATCTCGCTGGGCCGCGGCCTAGTGCGCAAGGACGTGGCGGCCATCCTGTTCGACGAGCCGCTCACCGTCATCGATCCGCACCTGAAGTGGCAACTGCGTCGCCAGCTCAAGAAGATTCACCAGCAGCTCAAGCTCACGCTGATCTACGTGACGCACGATCAGGTGGAGGCGCTGACCTTTGCCGACGAGGTGGTCGTGATGACCGAAGGCAAGGTGGTGCAGCAAGGCGGCCCGGAAGCGCTGTTCGAGCGGCCGGACCATACCTTCGTCGGCTACTTCATCGGCAGCCCGGGCATGAACCTGTATCCGGTGGCGGTGGATGGTGACGTCATCGCACTGGGCGACCAGCGCCTGACGGTCGGACACGACACGCTCGCTACGCTCAAGAACGCAAACGGTTCGCTCAAGCTCGGCATCCGTCCGGAGTTCGTGCAGCTGGCCGCACCGGGAGAAGTCGGCACCGTGGCGGCCAACGTTCACCAGGTGCAGCAACTTGGTACGCACCAGCTGCTGACTGCAAGCCTGGGCGAGGCTGGCGGCCTGCCCATCAAGGCCAAGCTGCCCAACGAAGTGAGCGTGACCGAATCGCGCGTGTGGCTGCGCCTGGATGCGCCGCAGACGCTGTACTACAGCAATGACGAGAGGATCGGCCGATGAACAAGCCGTTCAACAACAAGGCATGGTTCCTGATCCTGCCGGTGTTCCTGTGCGTGGCGTTCTCCGCCATCCTGCCGCTGATGACGGTGGTGAACTATTCGGTACAGGACATCATCAGCCCCGAGCAGCACGTGTTCGTGGGCGTCGACTGGTTCCGCCAGATCCTGCGCGACGGCGATCTGCAGGACGCCCTCACGCGCCAGTTGATTTTCTCGCTGTGCGTGCTGGCCGTGGAGATTCCGCTGGGCATCGGCCTGGCGTTGTCGATGCCGTCCAAGGGCTGGAAGGCCTCGGCCGCGCTTGTGGTGCTCGCCATGCCGCTGCTGATTCCCTGGAACGTGGTCGGCACGATCTGGCAGATCTTCGGGCGCTCCGATATCGGCCTGGCCGGCTACTGGCTCAACGAGATGGGGATCGACTACAACTACACGTCGCACTCGTTCGATGCGTGGATCACGGTGCTCATCATGGACGTGTGGCACTGGACGCCGCTGGTGGCGCTGCTGGCGTATGCCGGGCTGCGCTCGATCCCGGATGCGTTCTATCAAGCGGCGGAGATTGACGGCGCCAGCCGTCTGGCCGTGTTCCGCTACATCCAGCTGCCGAAGATGCGCGGCGTGCTGATGATCGGTGTACTGCTGCGCTTCATGGACAGTTTCATGATCTACACCGAGCCGTTCGTGCTGACCGGCGGCGGCCCCGGCAATGCCACGACGTTCCTGTCGCAGTACCTGACGCAGAAGGCGGTCGGCCAGTTCGACCTGGGCCCGGCGGCGGCATTCTCGATCGTGTACTTCCTCATCATCCTGCTGTTCTGCTTCGTCCTCTACAACTGGATGCAACGCATGGGCAGCGCCAGCACGGCCGTGGGAGACGACCATGCGTAAGAACAACAACAACGAACACCAGCGCAAGATCGCCCGGGCGATCACCCTGGCGGTGTACGTGGCGTTTGCGGTGCTGCCGCTGTACTGGATGCTGAGCATGTCGCTCAAGACCAACGAGGAGACGCTGGCCGGCTTCTCGATCTGGCCGAAGCTCGTCACGTTCGATAACTACAAGATCATCTTCACCGATCCGTCGTGGTACTGGGGTTACATCAACTCCATCATCTACGTGACGATGAACACGGTGCTCTCGACCATGGTGGCGCTGCCGGCGGCCTACGCCTTCTCGCGCTACCGCTTCCTGGGCGACAAGCACATGTTCTTCTGGCTGCTGACGAACCGCATGACGCCGCCTGCGGTGTTCCTGCTGCCGTTCTTCCAGCTGTATTCGACGGTCGGCCTGATGGACACGCACCTGGGCGTGGCGCTGGCGCACATGCTGTTCAACGTGCCGTTGGCGGTGTGGATTCTCGAAGGCTTCATGTCGGGCATCCCGCGCGAGATTGACGAGACGGCCTACATCGACGGCTACAGCTTTCCCAAGTTCTTCCTGAAGATCTTCCTGCCGCTCATCAAGGCCGGCGTGGGCGTGACGGCGTTCTTCTGCTTCATGTTCAGTTGGGTGGAACTGCTGCTCGCGCGCACGCTCACCTCGGTCGATGCCAAACCCATCACCGCGGTGATGACGCGCACGGTGTCGGCCTCGGGCATGGATTGGGGTGTGCTGGCCGCAGCCGGTGTGCTGACGATCATTCCGGGCGCGCTGGTGATCTGGTTTGTGCGGAACTACATCGCGAAGGGCTTCGCGATGGGCCGCGTGTAAACGCGATCAGGGCGATTCTGACGGCCCGGCGCGGCCTTGCCGTACCACACGTACTGTCTGCGGCCGCGCCGAACCGTCAGAACCGCTGCGCTTCGCCCTGATCACGTTTCCACGGACGAGGGAACGAATGTTGGAGAAATGAACATGTTCAGCTGGATGGCCTGGACGCCCGAAGTGGCGATCTTCTTTGGCTGCATCGCCTTGATGCTGGCCAGCATGACGGTGTGGGAGGTGGTTCGACCGACCGTGGAGCGCAAGGGCTTCCTGCCCATCGCCACCACGCGCGGCGACCGCCTCTTCATTGGCCTGCTGACCGCGGCCTATATCAACCTGGCGTGGGTTGGGCTCACGTCGGAAGAGACAAGCGCCTGGGGCGGCTTCATCGCCTCGATGGTGGTGCTGCTGATCGTGATGTGGCGCGGCTGACGCGCCATCGAACTTGAATTTGCAGGTCCGGGGGCATCGGCACGCGTTGATGCTTCCACGCCCAAATTGACGTACGGGCACAGGCATTCCATCACGCTCCCCGCGTCGGAATGCCGGATGTTTTCGCTGCGGGGAGAACAACAAGCCAACAAGCACGAGGAGATACCGATGAAAACATCCTGGCGCATGACGCTCCAAATCAGTGCCATTGCACTGGCGAGCGCCCTGGCAGTCGGCGCAGCCCATGCCGGCGAAGCCGAAGCCAAGAAGTGGATCAGCAGCGAGTTCCAGCCCAGCACGCTGAATCAACAGCAGCAGATGGCGGAAATGAAGTGGTTCATCGACGCCGCGGCCAAGCTCAAGGCCAAGGGCGTGACCGAGATCCACGTCGTGTCGGAAACGCTCGACACGCACGCCTATGAATCGAAGACGCTGGCCAAGGCCTTTGAAGAAATCACCGGCATCAAGGTCAAGCACGACATCATGCAGGAAGGCGATGTCGTCGAAAAACTGCAGACCTCGATGCAATCCGGCAAGAGCATCTATGACGGCTGGATCTCCGACTCCGACCTGATCGGCACGCACTACCGCTATGGCGTGGTGATGCCGCTGTCGGACTACATGGCTGGCGAAGGCAAGGAGTTCACCAACCCGGGCCTGGACCTGAAGGACTTCATCGGCACGAGTTTCACCACCGCGTCGGACGGCAAGCTGTACCAACTGCCCGACCAGCAGTTCGCCAACCTGTACTGGTTCCGCGCCGACTGGTTCGCCCGCAAGGATCTGCAAGACAAGTTCAAGGCCAAGTACGGCTACGACCTGGGCGTGCCCGTCAACTGGACGGCCTATGAAGACATCGCCAACTTCTTCACCAACGACGTGAAGGAGTTGGACGGCAAGCGCGTCTACGGCCACATGGATTACGGCAAGAAGGACCCGTCGCTCGGCTGGCGCTTCACCGACGCATGGCTGTCGATGGCCGGCTCCGCCGACAAGGGCATCCCGAACGGCCTGCCGGTCGACGAATGGGGTATCCGCGTGGAAGGCTGCGCACCGGTGGGCGCCTCGATGTCGCGCGGCGGCGCCACCAACAGCCCGGCCGCCGTGTACGCCCTCACCAAGTACATCGACTGGATGAAGAAGTACGCCCCGCCCGAGGCGACCGGCATGACCTTCAACGAAGCCGGCCCGGTGCCCGCACAAGGCCACATCGCCCAGCAGGTGTTCTGGTACAGCGCCTTCACCGCGCCGATGACCAAGCCGGGCCCGGTCGTGAACGCCGACGGCTCGCCGAAGTGGCGCATGGCCCCGTCGCCGCACGGCCCGTACTGGAAGGACGGCATGCAGAACGGCTACCAGGACGTCGGCTCGTGGACGTTCTTCAAATCCACCCCGTTCGAGCGCCGCTCGGCCGCGTGGCTGTACGCGCAGTTCGTCACGTCGAAGACCGTGTCGCTCAAGAAGTCGATCACCGGCCTCACGTTCATTCGTGACTCCGATATCCACAGCGACTACTTCACCAAGAACGCAGCCAAGTACGGCGGCCTGATCGAGTTCTACCGTAGCCCGGCCCGCGTGGCTTGGACGCCGACCGGCAACAACGTGCCCGACTATCCGAAGCTGGCACAGCTCTGGTGGAAGAACGTCGCCACGGCCGTCACGGGCGAGAAGACCCCGCAAGGCGCGATGGACAACCTGGCCAAGGAAATGGACCAGGTGATGGGTCGCCTGCAGCGCGCAGGCATGAAGAACTGCGCGCCGAAGCTGAACCCGGAAAGCGATCCGTCGAAGTGGCTGTCGACCGAACACGCCCCGTGGAAGAAGCTCGACAACGAGCGTCCGAAGGGTGAGACGGTGGCCTACGACAAGCTGCTCGCAGCCTGGAAGGCCGGCAAGGTGCGCTGATCACGCGCCGCCCGCAGGGCGCCGGTCTTTGACGACGGCCACCTGCGGGCTACCATGCTTGTTTCCGTTTCATCCACTGTCGGGCAGGGAGCACCCTGACCTGGCCCGACAGTCATCAGACTCTGCCTTATGGAATACCTCCTCGCGCTCGACCAGGGCACATCCAGCTCACGCGCCATCGTCTTCAACCGCGCCGGCCAGATCGTCGCCAGTGCCCAGCAGGAGTTTCCCCAGCATTTCCCGCAGCCCGGCTGGGTCGAGCATGACCCGTTCGACATCTGGAACAGCCAGCTCGCCACCTGCCGCGCCGCACTCGAACAAGCCAAGCTCTCCGCCGCCGACATGGCGGCGCTTGGCATCACCAACCAGCGCGAAACCACCATGGTGTGGGAGCGCGCCACGGGCAAGCCGATCTTCAACGCCATCGTCTGGCAGGACCGCCGCACCGAAGCCATCTGCGAACGCCTGCGCGCCGAGGGTCTGGAAGACGAGGTGCGCAAGCGCACCGGCCTGATCATCGACCCGTATTTTTCCGCCACCAAGCTGCGCTGGATTCTCGACCACGTGGACGGCGCCCGCGAGCGCGCCGCGCGTGGCGAACTCGCCTTCGGCACCATCGACAGTTGGCTGGTGTGGCAACTCACGCGCGGCCGCCTGCATGTGACCGACGTATCGAACGCTTCCCGCACGATGCTGTGGAACATCCACACCGGCGAATGGGATGCGGACCTGATGCGCGCACTCGACATCCACCCGAGCCTGTTGCCCGAGGTGCATCCGTCCGCGTATCAATTTGGGCAGACCGATGCCGACTGGCTCGGCGCCTCGCTCACCATCGGCGGCATTGCCGGTGACCAGCAATCCGCCCTCTTCGGCCAAGCGTGCTTCAAGCCCGGCATGGCCAAGAACACCTACGGCACCGGCTGCTTCATGCTGCTCAACACGGGCGACAAGGCCGTCCAGTCGCACAACGGGCTGATCAGCACGGCGGCCTGTCAGAGCGGCCCGAAACGCAGCTACGCGCTCGAAGGCAGCGTGTTCGTGGGCGGCGCGGTGGTGCAGTGGCTGCGCGACGGGCTGCGCGCCATCCAGCGCTCCGCCGACGTCGAAGGCCTGGCCGCCTCGGTGCCCGATTCCGGCGGCGTGGTGTTCGTGCCGTCGTTCACGGGCCTGGGTGCACCGTACTGGGATCCAACCGCACAAGGCGCCATCGTGGGCCTCTCGCGCGGCACGACCATCGGCCACATCGCCCGAGCCGCACTGGAGTCGATTGCCTTCCAAAGCACCGCGCTACTGCAAGCCATGACGCGCGATGCCGTTTCCACCATCTCGGAACTGCGCGTCGATGGCGGCGCATCGGCCAACAACCTGCTCCTGCAGTTCCAGGCGGATTTGCTCGGCATTCCGGTCGTGCGCCCCGAGATCATCGAAACCACTGCGCTCGGCGCAGCCTACCTGGCTGGCATCGCCACCGGCTTCTATCAGGGGGAGGACGAAGTCGCCCAGCAATGGCGTGCTTCGCGTACCTTCCACCCCGTGATCAGCCGCGACGAGGCGGCGCATCGCATCGCCCAGTGGGAAATGGCCGTCGCGCAGGTCCGTCTGCCGACCACACGCGGGCACTGACGGCGGAAGCAACAGGCAGAAAAAAGGCGACCCTCGGATCGCCTTTTTTCATGTTCGGCCGGCGGCTTACTTGCCTTCGCTGCTCGGCGTCTGGGCAGGGCCGCCTTGTTCGCTCATGGCTTCCTTGCGCTTGGCGCGGGCTTCCTTCTTCTCGGCCTTGCGGTTGGCCTTGGCGGCCTTCTTCTCTTCCTTGTACGCGGCCTTGGCGTCGGACTTGCGGGCCTTGTATTCGTCGCTGGCAGCCTTGTCGTCAATGCGCTTCTGCACCAGCGGGTCAGACGACGAGGTGGCCGGCCCGCCTTGTGGGGCGGCCTGCACGGTGCCGGTGGTCTGCGGAGAAGTCTGCGGTGCCGGCGTCATCTGTGCGAAAGCAGCCGACGCAGCAAACGTGGCGGCCACGGCGAGGGCGGTTTTCAGGCGCAGTTCAATCATGGTTGAGCTCCTTCTTTTACAAAAACACGGAATGGACTGACCACATAAGCGGCGCGCGAAGCACCCGAAGTGATCTCGGCGCACATCAAGGGCGCGCGCCGGACGTTGCAAATCACAACACCCATTCCGTCGCAAGAAGCGCTCCCACACCATCGACTACACTGCGCGCTGTCTCATCCCTCCCCGCACGCCGTGTCCAATCACGCCCTCGATTTCGTCTTGCTCGATCCACCCGCCGATGTCCTCAACTTGGACGCGGATGCCGCCGCCCGTCATGTCGCGACCGTGCAGCGCTGGCTGGAAGATGCCGTCATCGGCCTGAACCTGTGCCCCTTCGCCAAGGCCGTGCACGTCAAGCGGCAGGTTCGATACGCCGTCAGCCGCGCCACGATGGACGGCGACGTGCTCGACCACCTGCGTGCCGAAGCCGACCGGCTGCACGCCACGCCCGCCGCACAGATCGACACCACGCTGCTGATCGTCCCCGCCCTGACCGACTTCCTCGATTTCCACTCGCTCACGGAGCGCGCCGAATCGCTGCTCGCTAAAGCCGGCTACGAAGGCGAATTGCAACTGGCCAGCTTCCACCCCCACTTCGTCTTCGCCGATGCCGACCCAGACGACATCGCCAACGCCACCAACCGCGCGCCCGCCCCCATCCTGCATCTGCTGCGCGAAGACAGCATCGCCCGCGCCGCCGCAGCCGTACCCGACGCCGCGGACATCTACGAACGCAATATCGCGACGATGGAAAAGCTAGGAGCAGAAGGCTGGGCCGCAATGGTCGAGAAGTTCAGCAAAACACCGCCCCGCAACTGACCAAAAGCAGCGACGGTTTGGCCGTACCCTGCCCTATGCGGCGCCTTGAATTTTTGTGAGCGGGCGGAAAAAGGAAGGAGGCTTGTCTGAGCGCAGCGAGTTTGCCTCCTTCCCCGCACGGTCACACAAATTCAAGGAGTCTTTCGCCGCATCGGGCGCGCCTTTCTTTGCTTACTTTCTTTGGCAAGACAAAGAAAGTGAGTCGCCCCCGGCAGGGGGTGAAACAAGAGATGCACCACCCGCATCAATCAACCGAGCAAGCAAACCAAAGAATCAAACCGCCCGATCCACCGGCGGCGTCCACTGATACGCCCAAGTCTCAGAAAGCAACCGCTCCCCCGACTGCAACGTCAGCAACAACTCAATCGGCGCATTGCTAGCATCCGGCACCACATCAAACATCGCCCGGACACCATCGATGCTCGCCAGCGGCCGCGCCGACGCAATCTCCACCCGCCCGCGCGAGGCACGGATGACAGGCTCCACAGTCGACCCCGCCGTGCTGCGCCCCAGCCGCGACAACTCGCCGCCGGCAAAGTCCACGACAAACCGCCACGAGAAGTATTTACGCGGCTGCCCCACCACGCCGCCAATGCCCGTGCGCGTGGCCACCACCCGCGCCAGCGGTGAGGCCGCAGCAGGCTGCGCGCCCCACGTCAGCCGATAGCCGAACGCCAGTTCCTGACCCGCATGCGGCGCCACGGCAGGCCGCCAGAACGCGACGATGTTGTCGAAGGTTTCATCGTTGGCCGACAGCTCCACCAGTTCGACCGCACCCTCACCCCAGTCATGCGTGGGCTCCACCCACACGCTCGGGCGCTTCTCATAGAACACGCCGTCATCCTGGTAATGATCGGGATTGCGATCGCGCTGCAGCAGGCCGAAGCCGCGCGGGCTGTCGTCGGCAAAGCGCTGACTGCGCAGCATGGGCGGATTGGCCAGTGGCCGCCAGACCCACTCGCCCGAGCCGCGCCAGATGGCCAGGCCGTCCGAATCATGAATTTCCGGGCGCCAGTCCGATGCGCGCCAGCGACGTGCTGCGCTGTGGCGATCACCGGCGCGGTCGGTGCGGTCGTTCTCGCCGTAGAGGAACATGCTGGTCAGCGGCGCGATGCCCAGGCGCTCGATCGGCTTGCGCACGTAAAGCGTGACGGCCACGTCCATCACGAGCGTGTCGCCGGGGCGGATGTCGAAGCGGTAGACGCCCGCCACGCTGGGTGAATCGAGCAACGCGTAGACGCGCAACGTGTCGGCATCGGCGGTCGGGCGCACCAGCCAGAATTCAGTGAAGTCCGGAAACTCTTCTGCGCGGGGCAAGCCGGTATCGATCGCCAAGCCCCGCGCCGACATGCCGTACTGCCACTGCCCGCCCACAGCGCGGAAGTAGCTGGCACCCAGGAAGGCGGCCACATCGCGCGTCGGGTCCGCCTTGGTGGTCAGCCGAAAACCGGCGAAGCCGAGATCGGCCGGCAACGCCTGGCGATCCAGCCTGCTCTTGCCGTAATCGAACATGGCGGGGTCGTAGGCAATCAAGCGGGCGTGGCCGTCGACGACCTCGTGCATCTGCACGGCCGATTTGAAGAACAACCCCAAATGGAAGAACTTGGCCTCGAACGGGAGGTGCTGGCCGGCCCACAATGCGTGATCAGGGCGATAGCCGATGGATTGGTAGCCGTCCCAGTCCAGTGCGGCCAGCGGCTTGGGCAGTTGCGTGCTGCGCGGCCGGTACGGCCTTGCGGCCAACGCACGGGCGCGCGCCAGCAGGCGGGCTTCGTCAAACGGTTCGGGGGCGCCAGCGGCGGTGCCGGGCGTAGCGCTGCGGGACAAACTAGGCGCCAGGGCAAGCAGCCCGGCGGCCAACTGCTTGAGCAGGTCGCGACGGTGCATGGATCGGGGCAGGACCAGGGGTGAGCCAGGGGGTGATTCATCTTCGCACAACCCACGCCCAGGCAGCATCCGGGAAAAACCTTTCATTGGACCCACAACCCTGCGCCATGACCGGGATTGCCCCTGTTGTGCGTGGCGCGGGGCAACCAGTTGGAGCACAATCCCGGGTCTGTTCACATGTACAACGCAAGTACGTCGCCTATGGTGAACAGAACAGATTCGAGCAATCGGCCTGGCTGAAACGGGTCGACGCCCGCCACGATCATCACGGCGCACATGCTTTCACAATCCTCCTCGCCCCCGCTGCCCGATACGGCCACCGAGCTGTCCGCCGCCACTGAGGCTGCGCTCGCGTCATTCGACCGCTATTACGACGACGTTCTGCTGCCCATGTGGCTCGGCCCGGGCTGGAACGCGCAGGCTGGTCTCTGCTATGAGGCCCTCGTCGTCGACAACGGCGCGCTGGTGCCAGCGTCGACCGCGCGCTACCGGGCGATGGCCTGTGCGCGACAGTTGTATACGTTCGCGCGCGCTACGCAGCTCTCCAGCCGCCACCGCGATCTCTGCGCCGAACGGGCCGCTGCGCTGTGCCATGCGCTGGACACGCGCTTTCGCGACACGATCCACGGCGGCTGGGTATTTGCGATCGACAGCGCGCTGGCCCCGCACGACACCACCAAGGATCTGTACACGCACGCCTTCGTGCTGTTTGCCGCCGCACATTGGCTGGCCGTGAGCGGCGACCCGCGTGCGGCCGCGTTGATGCATGACGCGCACGACGTGATCGCGCGCAGCTTTGCGCGGGCCGGGGTCAAGCCGCTGCCGGTTGCGTCCATGGACGCCACGTTCAGCACCACGCTGGCCGGTGTCGCACAGAACCCCGTGATGCATCTGACCGAGGCCTACCTGGCCGCCGCCGCGCTGGACGAACCGCCCGCCTGGGCCGAAGCCGGCGTGCGCACGCTGGCCGAGGGCATCCTCGCGCGCTTCATTGATACGCGCACGGGCAGCATCGCCGAGTTGCCGGTTGACGAGGCCAGCACCGACAACCGCATCGAGCCCGGTCACCAGTTCGAATGGTTTTATCTCGTGCGCGCACATGCCGACGTCTTTACGCGCTCCGAAGCCGGCCGCCATCTGGCCGATAGCCTCGCCCGCGCGGTGGATGCCGCCTGCGCCGACGGCGTGGATGCCGAGACGCAGGGCGTGTGCCTGTCACTCAATCTGGACGGCACGATGCGCGACGCCAGCCAGCGCATCTGGGCCCAAACCGAATACGGCCGCGCCCTAGCGCTGTGCACCGAAACGCAGGGCGCCATGCTCGCGCGCCTGCTGCCGGCGTGGTCGGCACGCTTCCTGCACGCACAAGGCTGGAACGAGGTGATCGACCCCGCGGGCCAGCGCCTGCGCGCCGACATGCCGTCGAGCACGCCGTACCACATCACCACCTTTTACGAGGCGGCCCGCAGCTCGCTGTCTGGCTCGCCCGCACGTTGTACCCAAGCTGTTGAGTGAAACCCACCATGCATACCTCCAACCCCAACGAATCCAAGGCCCGCACCATCTTCCGGGTAGTCAGCGGCAACTTCCTGGAGATGTACGACTTCATGGTCTATGGCTACTACGCCAAGGCCATCGCCGACACCTTCTTCCCGGCCGGCAACGAGTTTCTCTCGCTGATGCTCTCGCTGGTGACCTTTGGCGCCGGCTTCCTGATGCGGCCGCTGGGCGCGATCTTCCTGGGCGCCTACATCGACCGTCACGGCCGCCGCACGGGCCTGATCGTCACGCTCGCGCTCATGGCCTGCGGCACGCTGCTGATTGCACTGGTGCCGGGCTACGCCACCATCGGGCTGGCGGCGCCGCTGCTGGTGCTGATCGGCCGGTTACTGCAAGGATTCTCTGCCGGCGTGGAGCTGGGCGGTGTGTCGGTCTACCTGGCCGAAATCGCCACGCCGGGCAAGAAGGGCTTCTTCGTGAGCTGGCAGTCGGCCAGCCAGCAGGTGGCGGTCATGTTTGCCGCGCTGCTCGGCGTGCTGATGTCGTACCTGCTGCCGCCGTCCGAGATGAGCGCATGGGGCTGGCGCGTGCCGTTCCTGATCGGCTGCCTGATCGTGCCGTTCCTGTTCATCATCCGCCGCTCGCTGCAAGAGACCGAAGAATTCCAGAAGCGCAAGCACCGTCCGGACCTGGCCGCCGTGTTCCGCTCGATGGGCCAGAACTGGCGCTTGGTGGGCGCAGGCACGCTGATGGTCGTGATGACCACGGTGTCGTTCTACCTGATCACCGCCTACACGCCGACCTTCGGCAAGAGCGTGCTGCACCTGTCGGACATGGACAGCCTGATCGTTACGCTGTGCGTGGGTGCCTCGAACTTCTTCTGGCTGCCGGTGATGGGCGCGGTGTCTGACCGCGTCGGCCGCCGCCCGCTGCTGATCCTCTTTACCGTGCTGATGCTGGTGACGGCGTACCCGGCCATGCAGTGGCTGGTTGCCGCACCGTCGTTCGCGCGCATGTTGATCGTGCTGCTGTGGCTGTCGTTCCTGTATGGCAGCTACAACGGCGCGATGGTCGTCACCCTCACCGAGATCATGCCGCCGGAAGTGCGCACCACCGGTTTCTCGCTGGCATACAGCCTGGCCACGGCCATCTTCGGTGGCTTCACCCCGGCGATTGCCACGTGGTTGATCCACACCACCGGCAACAAGGCGATGCCCGGCGTGTGGGTGTCGTTCGCCGCGCTGTGCGGGTTGATTGCCACGCTGGCGATTGTGAAGCCGGCGGGCAGGCATGAGCATGGGGCGGGTACGGCAACGGCAGCCTGATCGCCTATGCGGAACCCGGCTGGCCTGAGCGATTTCGTCGACATTGTCGCGCTTGAGCACTGCGGCTTTGCCGCACTGCCGTCCGAACGCACACTGGAAGACGGCCCCTGGGTGCTGCGCATGGCGGGGGGCCTGGCCAAACGAGCCAACTCCGCCAACCCGCGCGCCCCGGGCGCCGTACTCGATGCGGATCGTCTGACCCGCATCGAAACCTTCTACCGCCACGTGGGCTTTCGGCCTATCGTGCGCGTCACACCGCTGGCGTCGCCCGAGGCCGATGCCTTGCTTGAAGCGCGCGGTTACCGCATCGCCGACAGTAGCTTCGTCATGACGGCGCAGCTTGCACCCACGGCGCCTCCCACGCCGTACGACGGCATCACCGTCAGCATCGACACGACCATCCCGGACTTATGGCACGACGCCTTCGCGCAGTTCGACGGTCTCGACACGCAGGGACGGGCCACGCGCCGCGCCATGCTCGGTGCGCTCGACCGTCCGCACGCGGCGATCACGCTGCGGGATGCTGAGCAAACCATCCTGGGGCTCGGGCTGGCCGTACGCGACGGCACGTACGCAGGCTTGTTCGATGTGCGCGTGGCAAGCACCGCACGCGGACGTGGCCTGGGTCGGGCTGTCACCAATGCGATGCTCGATTGGGCGCGCGGCGCAGGCACGGCCGATGCGCCCGTCACGGCCTATCTGCAAGTCAGCGTCGAGAACGTCCCCGCGCTGAATCTGTACCGCTCGCTCGGCTTTGCCGAGGCCTACGCGTACCACTATCGCGTCGGGCCGCCCTGAGCTTCAGGCCCAGCGCCTCACGTCTGGAGTTCTGAACCCGGGGTCTCCAGCCCAAAGCTCGACACACGGGCCGCAAAGCCTTGGGTTCTGCGCCCTGAGCGCCGCACTCCACGCAAAAAGCCCGCCCCCTCCGAGCTCTGAACCCGGTGCGTCGAGAACAAAACCCCTCGCTTGGCGTTCCGAACCCGACACGCCAAGCAAAAAGGCTCGCGCTCGGCGTTCCGAACCCCACACCGTCGAGAAAAAAACCTCACGCGTGGCGTTCCCGACTCTGCGGGCCGAGTCAAAAACCTTGCGCTCCGAGTTCCGGACTCGGCGTGCCGAGCAAATAGGCTCACGCTTGAGGTTCAGAACGCCATGCATGAGGTTCCGAACTCGGCGTTAGGCGTCACGAACCCCATCATCGCAGTGCGAGCGTTACTGAATCACCAGCCCATTCGGCCCCACCACCCCCAGCTCCACATAGTGCGAGCCGGGCCGCGTGCGGTCAGAAAAGTCCACCATGAATCCGCCCCCCACATCGAAATTGCGCAGATGGGCCAGCTCGCGGCGCACCTGGTCGCGCGTGGGCTTGGGGCCGGCGCGGCGCACGGCTTCGGCCAGCACCTTGGCGGCCACAAAGCCTTCTACCGCGCGGAATGAAAGTTCGACATCTCTGGCGCCCACGGCCGTGCGTGCTCGATTGAATTCGCGGATGACGGGGTTCACGCTCTTGCCGGGGTTCGGCATGACAAGTGCGAGGGAATAGCCGCGCACCGCATCGATGCCGGCCACCTTGAGCAGGATGCCCGGATCAATGGACGACAGCCCCAGGATCTGCGCACCGCCGCCGCGCGCGCGGTACTGCTTGATGAACTGCGCGGCGGGCTCCGCCGTGGCGCCGAGGAAAATGGCCTGCACATCGGTGCCGAGCAGCTTGTCGACGGCAGCGCTCACCGAGGCCGTATTGCGCGGGTATGAGGCGGTGGCCGCAATCGTTAGCTTGTAGGGCTTGAGCGTGCGCTCCACGCCGGCCAACACTTCCTTGCCCAGCGCATCGTCCTGATACAGCACCCCGATGCGCGTGACGCCGATGGTGACAAGCGCGCCTACCATCTTGTCCATCTCTTGCTGGTAGCTCGCCTTGATGGGAAACACCAGCGGATCGCCGGTCATGCTGGAGGCCCCGGTGGCGGGGCCGACCAGCGGCAGATTGGCTTCGGCCAGCACGCCGCTGCGCATGAGCGCTTCCACATTGGCGGTGCCGACCACGGTGAGCGCCGCCACGGGGTTGTCGATCTTGGCCATGTCGCGCACGTTGCGCAGGGTCTGCTCGACCTTCTGCTCGTCGTCGCGGGCGACCAGGCGGATGGTCTCGCCGTTGATGCCGCCATCGAGGTTGAGCCAGTCGAAATACAGCCGGGCCCCGGCATTGAGCGCCCGCCCCGTCGCGGCTTGTGTGCCGGACAGCGGCAAGGACTGGATGATGCTGATGTCGGCACGGGCGGCCGGCGCTGTCAGCGCCGCCATGCATGCCACACACGTGGCAAGCGCGGCCCACGGCCGCAACCATCCCATCGCCCCGCGCGCCCCCCGGCTACGCGTGTGATTTCCCGTTTGCATTGTTCGCACCCATGTCGCCGCGTGCCTCGTGGGCGACGGCGTTTTTGTCGAGACCGCTTGAGCGATCCGCTTTGTTGTGTGACGCCAAACTTCACCGGCGCCGGGCGATAGCCTGCCATCGACATCTGGCTTCGACAAGTCCTGCTGCCGCATTTACACTGGCCCGACCGTTTCTGTCGCAAACCCGCCATGCCACAGCGCATCCTGCCAACCGATATCGAAGGCCGCACGCCGCCGTCAGCGGCACATCCGGTGCGGCTTTACACGCGGCAGATGGACGCCAACACGCGGTTTCCGCGCCACACGCATCCGTGGGCGCAGGTGGCGTATAGCCACAACAGTGTGCTGCGCGTGCAGGCCGGCGACACCGCCTGGGTGGTCCCGCCCTCGCGGGCGATCTGGATTCCGCCCGGCATCGAACACGAAGTGTGGGTGGTCGAAGCCGCCTTCCTGCGCACGCTGTATGCCGACCCGTCCGTGGTGACCGGCACGCTGACGCAATGCCGCGTGATGGAGGTGTCGCCGCTGCTGCGCGAGCTGATTGCCGCGATGGATGTCCGCCAGCCACTGCCGGCCGCGCGCGAGCAGGCGCTGGCCATGTTGATCCTCGACGAGTTGCGCCGCAGTGCCCCATTGCCGCTGGATTTGCCGATGCCTGCCGACAAGCGCCTGCGCGCCCTGTGCGAACGCGTGATGGCCGACCCGGGCACCTCGCTCACCTTCGACGCGCTCGCCCGCGATGTAGGCGCCAGCGCCCGCACCCTGGCGCGGCGCTTCCGGGACGAGCTGGGCGTGAGCTTTTCGCAGTGGCGCCAGCAGGCCGTGCTGGCCAGTGCCATCCCGATGATGTCGCAGGGGATGCCGCTGTCGCGCGTGGCGCAGGAACTCGGCTACAACAGCCAGAGCGCGTTTTCTGCGATGTTCCGCCGGGCGTTCGGCAGCAGCCCGAGCGCGTTTCTGCATCGACCGGGCGGCGAAGACGCTTAGCGCGCCTGGAACGCCCACCTCCTGCTGCGCCTACAACGGCGGAAGCGTCATGGCAGGCAGCAGCACCGCAAAGCGTGCACCGCCCGACGTTGCCGCATCGAGGCGGACGTCGCCGCCATGCACCAGCGCAATGCGCCGCACGATCGCCAGCCCCAGACCGAAGCCGCCGGTGTGGCGGTCGCGACTGGCATCCAGGCGCAGGAACGGCTCGAACACGCGCGCGCGATCCGACTCGGGAATGCCGGGGCCGTCGTCTTCGACCGTCAGGCGCAGCGCGCCGGCGGGGCCGGCTTCAGCGCGGATGGTGATGGTGTTGCCGGCATAGCGCGCGGCATTGCGGATCAGGTTGAGCAACGCGCGCGCCAGCAGGCGCGGGTCGCACACATGGTGCGCGGGGGCGGTATCGGCATGCACAGCCAGGGTGAGCTGGCGGTCGGCCACGTCGTTGGCCACGCTGGCGACCACGCTGTCGAGCCACTCGCCCACCGCCACGCGCATCAGCACGAGATGCGTGGCGCCCTGCTCCAGGCGGCTCAACGCCAGCAGCTCGCTCACCAGTTCATCGAGTTCACGCACATCGCGGCGCAGCGCATCGAACCGCACGTTGCGCTGAGCTTCCGACTCGGGCGACTGCAGCAGCGCGATACCGAATTCCAGCCGGGCAATCGGCGTCTTCAGCTCATGCGAGATGCCGTTCATCATCTCGCGCTGGTGCTGGATCGAGCCCTGGATGCGCTCGGCCATCTCGTCGAACTGGCGCGCCAGGGCATACACGTTCGAGCGCTTGCGCAAATTGGCGCGCGTGGCCAGATTGCCTGCACCAAAGCCGCGCGCCGCATCTTCCAGAACGCGCAGGTCGCGCCAGTGCATCCAGACCCAGAGCAGCAACGGCAGTAGCGCGGCAATGGCGATCAGCGCGTAGGCCATGAGTTGGATGCCGAGGTAGTCCATATCGGCGCTGTAAGCGTGCAGCACGGCGCCGTCGTGCAGCGGCAGGTAGTAGTCCTTGCCGTTGGTCATCAGCACAAGCTTGTGGTCGGCCAGGTCGCGCCGCTGCTGCGCCGAGAAATCCGGCACGGTATCCGGATCGACAATGTCGAATTTCTCCCAGGCGTTCTTGTTCAAGCGGGCGATGGCGGCATCGCGGCCAGCGGGGTCAGTGCGATCGGCGCGGTCCAGATACTCCTGCAGTACGAAGGCGTAGCCCTTGCGCACCTCGCGCTCGCCATGCGTGAGCGTGTCGTGGAACAGCCACACGAACGACTTGTTCACGCCGATCAGCGCGAGCGCGGCCGCCACCACGACCATCGCGTACAGCTTCAGTAACGACTTGAGCATGGGTCAGTCCTCCCACGCCGACGGGCTGAACAGATAGCCGCGTCCCCAGATCGTCTTGATCTTGTGCGGCTCGGGCGAGGCGTCGCCAAAGCGGCGGCGCAGGCGTGAGATGCCGGAGTCGACGGTCCGGTCCAGCCCGTCGAACTCGATGCCGCGCAACTGCTTGAGGATGTCGTCGCGGCTGAGCACGGTGCCGGCCGCACGCGCCAGGATCAGCAGCAGGTTGAACTCCGCCGTCTTGAGGTCGACGGGCTGGCCGCGCCACGTGACGGTGCGGTTGGGCGGCGAGATGGCCAGCTCGCCGAAGACGAGCGTGTCGTCGCGCGGCGTCACCGGCTCGGATGTCGACATGGCCGGCGTGGACCGACGCAGCAGCGCGCGGGCCCGGGCCACGAGCAGGCGCGGCTCGATGGGCTTGAGCACGTAGTCGTCGGCGCCGATTTCCAGCCCGGCCACCTGGTCGTACGTGTCGACACGCGCGGTCAGAATCAGCACCGGCACGCGCGAGAACGCGCGGATGCGCCGGCACACTTCCATGCCGTCCATGTGCGGCAGCATCAGGTCGAGGATCACCAGCGCGGGCTGGTGTTCACGCACGGCGGCCACGGCAATGTCGCCGCGGCGCACCACTTCAACTGCAAATTCATAGTTGCCCAGGTATTCGCCGACAAGCTGTGCGAGACGGTCGTCGTCTTCGATCAGCAACACCTTGGTCTTGAGCGGCGCGTCGGTCATCGCGTTCATCGCCCGTACCCCCGTTTCTTCTTGTGTTGGCGCGCAGTGTACGGCGCCCGCCTTGCGAGCGGATGGGGCGGAGAAACTTGCAGACACTCGCGCACAATTGCGCACAACTTCCCGGCAATTTCCAGACAGACGTGCGTGCGGCACCTCGCCAGACTGCGGGCTCTCTCTCAAGAGGTCCAACAAGAGGTCCTACGTGCTCAATCGTCTCTCCCCGCGGTTTTCCTTCGTTTATCTGGCCGTGCTCTCCGGCATGTGGCTGCCGACGTCTTCGGTGTATGCCGATGAATCGTCGTATTCGCTGTCGCTCAACGCGGGCGTGGCGCCGCGCTACCAGGGCAGCAAGGAGTACACCGTGACAGCCGGCCCGGGCTTCCGGGCAGATTTCGGCAACGGCTGGTTCATCGACCCGACGCAGGGTGGCGCCGGCTATGCCCTCCGCTTCCTGAACGGCATGTTCGCCTCGGCCGCGCTGTCGTACGACTCGGGCCGCTCCGATACCAACCGCTACGGCCGCCCCGGCTCGGATCACCTCAAGGGCATGGGCACCGTCAAGGGATCGCTGCTGGGCGTGTTCACGGTGGGCGGCAAGCTGATCGGCGACATCTCGGGCAGCGCCACGCTGGAAGTGCCCATCACCCACCGCGAGCGCGGCTGGTCGGGCCACGTTGACGTGGCGGCGCCGGTCGTGAGCTGGGGCAGCGACAAGATCACCGTGAGCCCGAGCCTGCATTTCGGCTCGAGCAAATACATGCAGACGTACTTCGGGGTGACGCCGCAGCAGTCGGTCAACAGCGGCTTCGCCCAGTACAGCGCGAGCAGCGGCCTGCAGGCGGCCACGCTCACGGTGGCCTGGACGCATACGTTCTCGCGCCACTGGGCGGTGCAGACGGCGGTGGGCACCTCGCGGCTGCTGGGCAACGCGGCCAAGAGCCCGATCGTGCAGAACAAGCAGAGCTACTTTGGCGGCACGGGCCTCGTCTACACCTTCTGAGCAGGCCCTCAATCAAGCGAGGGCATCGAGCCACGCCACGGTTTCGCGCCACCACGGCGCCCCGGACGATGCCCGGAAGAAGCCCATGTGGCCGACACCCTTGGGGCCCAGCGCAGCGCCGCTCACCTGGCGGCGCGTGACGCGGGTGGCAGGAAACTGCGCGATGAGCGCGTCGACGGCGCTGGCCGGCGCCATCGGATCATCGTCAAACCCCCAGGCGAGCAACGGCACGGCAAGCCTCGGATAGCGCGAGGTGTCCTGCCCGGAACGCGGCCCGAAGATGTAGCCGCGACGTCGGGCAAAGCGCGCCCAATCACCCAGGATGGCAGCCGGAATCGACATCGGTCCCATGCCGACGGCTGCCAGCGGCAGCATGCCGCCGCGCACGCGCGCCACCGCCAAGGGAATCCGCACATGCAGCAGCCAAGCAAAGTGCGGACGGGCCAGCGGCCCGCGCCACGGCCACAACCGCGCATCTGCCAGCGGGACCGCCACGTGCACCAATGCATCGGCATGCACGATGTGCGGCGCCAACCCCGCCAGTTGCCCGCCCGCGCTGTGACCGAGCACCACCAGCCTGCGGCCGCCGCAGCCCTCGGGGACGAGCGTGTCGTGCACCCATTTCAGCACCGCGTCGATGTCGTGCCGGCCCCAGTCGGCAAAGCGCGGCGTGCCCGGGCCGGTGGCCACCGCCTCGCCAATGCCACGGTAGTCGAACGTCACCACACGCCAGCCCGCCAGGCACAGCGCCCGCGCAAACGCCGCGTAGAACTGGCGCGGCACGCCCAGCGCCGAGCAGATCACCACCGTGCCGTGCGCGCCCAGCCCGGGGCTGGTGACCGTCACGGGCAGCGTCCAGCCGTCGGCCGTGCGAACGTGGTCGTCGCGGGTGGGAAGGGCATCGGCGGGGTAGTCGATCGGTTCGCGCTGCATGGGCACTCCGCTCGAGGTATCGGGTTGGGATGGACCGAGTATTGGCGACGCCAGAGGCGGTCACAATTACGCGGCAGGTAATCGCGGCAGCTACCTGACTCTGCTTCAATAGGTGACATGACGCCCACCAAGCCCACCTCCGCCTCGTCCATCGACGACACCCTCATGCTTGAAGACGCCCATGCCTCCCATGGCGCCCAGGTGGCGATCGAGCCGCCTGAAGCAGCGCTCTCGCGCTTCCCGCAGTTGCTGCGCTTCTGGCGCACGCGGCGCGGCTATAGCCAGCTGGCGCTGGCCCTGGCGGCGGGTGTGTCGCAGCGGCATGTGAGCTTTCTGGAATCGGCCCGCGCAACGCCCAGCCGCAACATGATCCTGCAACTGGCCGAGGAGCTGAACGTGCCGCTGCGCCATCGCAACCAGATGCTGCTGGCTGCCGGTTTCGCCCCCGCCTATTCCGAACAGGGCCTCGCCACACCGCCCGATGAGGGCTCGCCGATGATGCAGGCGGTGCGCCACGCGGTGAAGCTGATCCTCGACAAGCAGGCGCCGTATCCGGCCATCGTGCTCGACCGTTTCTGGCATGTACTCGATGCCAATGCCGCGCATCGCCGCCTGATGCGCTGGGCCATCGGCGACGACCGGTCCGAAGGCGCGCCGGGTGCCGTCAACATGATGAAGCTGGTGTTCGACCCGACCGCGCTATGGCCCGCCATCGCCAACCGCGATGCCGTCGGGCGCTACCTGGCCCGGCGCGTGCGGCAGGAACTGGCGCTGCAAGCCATCGACCCGGCGACGCAGCGGCTGCTGCACGACATCCGCGCGATGCAACCGGCGCTGTTCGATGCGTCGGATGCGCCGGCAGCCCACGCCGCACCCGCGCACGAGGCCGGCGATCCGCCGCCGTTCCTGCCCATCTCACTGCAGCGCGACGGCGTGACGATCTCGCTGTTCTCCACGCTCACCACGCTGGGCACCCCGCGCGATGCGGGGCTGCAGGAGATGCGCATCGAGTGCTTCTATCCGGCGGATGAAGCGTCGCGGCGGGCGCTGGAGCGTATTACGTTGTAAGCTGCACCCAATTGCAACGAGAATCATTCTCATCTATATTGGCCGGTCGATTTGCCTCCCTCCGGCGGCTGTTACGCCGCCTTGTGCTTCATGACCGACCTGTCCCATCCCCCGCTTTCGGCCGAGCCCGCCGCCAAACCGGCCGCCAACGCCCGCCCGGCAAAGGCCAAATCCGAACACCCAGCCAACCGCCGCGCCACGATCGTCCGGTGGCTACGCAAGACGCACGGATGGTTCGGGCTGTGGGGCGCGGTGATGGGCTTGATCTTCGGTGTGTCGGGCATCTGGCTGAACCACCGCGCGGTGCTGAAGCTGCCCGTGGCGCAACAGCGCATCAATACGCAGATCGCCCTGCCCGACCCCGTGCCCGCAACACCTGAAGCGATGGCCGCCTGGCTGCAGCAGACGCTGAACACGCCGGAGCCGGCCACCCGTACGCGCGTAGAAAAGGCCAAGCCGGTGGCCTGGGCCGAGCGCCCCGCCAAGGGCGAAGGCGCCAAGGACGAGAAGACCGCCGACGCGCCGCGCGAACCCGCCGCCAAACCGCTGATGCAGCCCGAGCAATGGACCTTCAACTTCGGCAGCGCCACCACGCAAATCCAGGCGGAATACTGGGCCGGCAACCGCTCGGTAGCGATCCGCCAGACTGACAACGGCTTCCTCGGCACGCTGATGAGCCTGCACAAGGGCGTCGGCATGACGGTGCCGTGGATTCTGCTGGTGGATACGCTGGCCGGCTGCCTGATCTTCCTGTCGATCTCGGGCCTGTGGCTGTGGGTGATGACCACCAAACGCCGCACAGTCGGCTGGACGATCTTCGGTTTGGGAAGTCTGCTGGCGATCGGGCTGGCGATCTCGCGGCTCTGAGTACCGCATGTGTTGTAGATGGCGCCCGCGTGGCGCCATTTTTTTGCCTTCGTCGCTTCGTCGCCGTCGCTTACGGGCGATCGACGCTGCGCTCGGTCAGCAGCCGCTGGATTGCCCGCATGCGCGAGCGGACCATCTCGTCGCGGCGCTGCGCCACGCAGGTCATCAGGATTTCGATGACGGTGAGGTGCACGAGGTACGCCTCGGTGCCGACCCGCATCACCGCATCTTCCGGCACGTCCACCGTGAGCGCGATCTGCGCGCGCTCGGCCAGCGGAGTGCCCGCCTGGGTGATGGCGATCACGCACGCGCCCTGCTCGGCCGCATAGGCAATCGACTCGAGCAGATACGGCATGCGCCCCACGTGCGAGAACGCCACCACAACGTCGGACGCGCCCAACATGGCCGCTGACACAAGCTGCAGATGCGCATCGAAGTAAGCGTTGGACGCCAGCCCCAGCCGCATCAGCCGCGCCTGCATGTCGTTCGCCATGAACGATGAGGCCGCACCGGCCGCATAGCAATCGACGCGGCGCGCGCGTGCGATGCGCTCGGCGGCGGCGTCGACCTGCGTGGTGGACAGCGATTCGCGCAGCTTGGCCAGCGCCCGCGTGGCGCCATCGATGACCTTGCTGGCAACCAACGCAGGCGGGTCCGCCCGGCCGACATGCCCCGGCAGCGTCGGCTGCGCGTGCGCCAGCTCGGCGGCCAGCGTGGCCTTGAACTCGCGCAAGCCTTCAAAGCCGAGCGCCTGGCACATCCGCACGATGGTCGGCATCGACACGCCTGCGCGCACGGCCAGTGTCTCGACGGATTGCTCGAGCGACAGCTCCGGCGCCTCCAGGATCAACCGCGCCACGCCCTGCTGCGCCGGCGAGAGCGCAGACAACTGGTCGCGCAGGGCGTTGAGCAGGGGAACGGAGAACGAAGGCATGGCGGTACGTAGTCGGCGAACGGAAATCAGCGTCGCCAGTGTAGCGGCAGCCCCGCGCCACGCCGCCTGGCCGAGGGAAAACCCCCAAGAATCTGTAAGCCCGCGGTTTACGCGCAATGCCCCTTCAGCGGGCAATGCTCCAACCGGCGCGACGTGTGCGGCGCTTTGCCGGTGCATGCGTAACTTCAACCCTTACAGAGCAGACTTGCCTGAGAGTCGGCCCCCGAGCCAGGCCGGAAAACCCGTTCCGGCCGACACAACAGTCGTCACGACAACAAGGGAGCCACATGACTACTTCGATCCGTTCCATTCCGCTATCGGCTGTTGCACTGTCGGCGCTGCTGGCCTGCGGTACCGCGCATGCGCAATCGAACGTCACGCTGTACGGCGTGATGGAAACCGGCCTGCGCTACAGCACCAACAACGACGCCGACGGCCACGGCAAGGCCGAGATGGCGGGCGGCTACTACAGCGGCAGCCGCTTCGGCATTCGGGGCTCGGAAGACCTGGGCAACGGGCTGAAGGCCGTGTTCCACCTAGTCAGCGGTTTCGCGCCGGACACCGGCGTGGGCTCCACCAACGACATGGGCCTGGGCGGCTACAAGCCCACCACGCCCGCAACGTCGCGCCTGTTCGGGCGCCAGGCGTATGTCGGCTTGGAAGGCGGCTTTGGCTCGCTGACGTTCGGCCGACAAGAGAACCTTGTCTTCAACACGGCCGGCCAGTACGACGCGCTTTCTATCGGCAACCTCGGCGCGACGGCCTGGCACGTCACCGCCACCGGCGTGCGCATCGACAACGCGGTCAAGTACGTGGGCGATTTCAACGGCTGGCGCCCGGGCGTGATGGTCGGCATGGGCGAGCAGGCGGGCGCGTTCTCCGCAGGCAACTACAGCGCGCTGTCGCTCAACTACGCCAGCGGCCCGTTCGCGTTCGGCGGCGCGTGGGAGCAGCAGAAAGACCTGCAATCGGTCGGCACCCGCACCTGGACCACCGGCGGCAGCGTGCAGGTCGGCCCGGCAAAACTGATGCTCGGCTACATCAACTACCGCGATGGCACGCCCACCAAGAACGACCTCATCCTCGGCGGCGTGAAATACGACTTCAGCGGTCAGTACAATCTCGTGGTCGGCGGCATGGCCACGCGCCAGCGCGACCCCGACGGCCTGCGCTACACCGCCTACGCGATCATGAATTACGTGGTCAGCAAGCGCACGTGGCTGTACGTCGGCATGGACTACACCCACCAGAAAGACGCCGGCACCGTCCTGGCAGCCGCACTGCCGAAAGCCTCGCAGACCGGCGTCATGGTCGGCATGCGCCACGGCTTCTAAAACGAAGCACAAGGCCTGGGCGCCAACACCGGCGCCCAGACGGTTTGGCCGTACCCTGCCCTAGATGGCGCCTTGGATTTGTGTCGCGGGGAGGAAAAAGAGGGGAGGCCTGTCTGAGCGCAGCGAGTTTGCCTCTCCTCCCTCCCCGTGACACAAATCCAAGGAGTCTTTCGCCATCTCGGGCGCGCCTTTCTTTGCTTACTTTCTTTGGCAAGACAAAGAAAGTGAGTCGGCCCCGGCAGGGGACGAAACCCCAGCAAACCACCAACGCCCTTACGCCGGCGCAGCAGCAGGCGGCTCACCAGCAGCCGATATCACCTTCCCCTCATCCGGCGCCACCCGCGTCATCCACGCCTCAAACGCCGCAGAAGTCCGCAACACCGTCCCCGGCGCCGCCAGCGGCACGCCCGCCTTGTCGAACGCATCCTTGAGCACAACGTTGAACGCCCGCAGCACATCCGCCTGCTTCTGCGGACGCGTCTTGAACCGCCCCTTGACGATCATCGCGCCCCCTTCAAAGCGGTCCAGCCCAAAGATCTCCGCACCGCCCAGCAGCGTGTAGGCAAAACGCGGCTCACCCGCAATCTGGTCGGCCGCCGCGCGCACAAGATCGATCGCCTGCTGCGGTTCGGCCTCCATCGCCACGCGCACTTCAAAGTCGGCAAACGAGTAATCGCGCGAGAGGTTGCGCACGGTCTTGATCTGGCTGAACGGAATCGACAGCACCGCGCCCGTGCCATCGCGCAGCCGCACCGTGCGAATGGTCAGGTTGATGACGGAGCCCGTGGCCACCCCCACGTCCACCGTATCGCCCACGCTGATCGTGTCCTCCATCAAGATGAAGATGCCGGTGATGAAGTCCTGCGCCAGCGACTGCGCACCAAAGCCCACCGCCAGACCGATCACCCCGGCGCCCGCCACCAGCGGCGTCACGTTCACACCCAGGTTGGCCAGCACGCCAATGCTGGCTGTCACCACCAGCGTCACCTTCAGGCCATTGCGCAGCAGCGGCAGGATGGTCAGCGCGCGCGTACTGGGCTGCGCCCGCGCCGAGGCCGGCGACAGCGCCCGCAAGATCGCCGTGTCGAGCAGGATCCAGACGAGCCAGGTGGCAAAGACGGTGCCGATCAGGCCCACCATGGCATCGGCGATGCGCTTGCCGTTGACGGAGCTATGCGCAACCTCCACCAGCGTGTGGCCCCACACGCGCAGCACCAGTTCCAGGAAGGCGATCCAGATGACGAGCTTGATCAGCGCGCCAACGAAATGCTTGAGCCTCTCCACATAAGGCGAGCTGCGCGCCAGACGCAGGTGTGAGCGCCAGTTGGCGCGGGGGCGGATGAGCGCCGACAGGAAGAACGCCGCCACCAGCAGCAGCGACGTCATCACCGCGCGGCGCGCCACCACGTCAACGTTGTCGGGCGTCGTCAGGGTGGCCACGACGGTGGCGCTCGCCAGCACCACCACGGGCACCGGCCAGAACGCGGCCAGCAGACGGCGAATCTGGTTGCCGGTGTGTTCGCCGCTGCGCAGCTCCAGCGGTCGGTTGGCAATCAACTGCCCGATCGGCCGGCGCGCCCACAACGCGCCCACCGCCAGCATCAATGACGCCACCACGTTGCACACCGTGGCCAGCAGCAGACTGAGCGAGCCGCCCAGCACCAAGGCAACGCGCGGATCGACCAGCGCGTCGCCGCAGGCGCCCAGACTGGCCGTCAGAAAGATCGGCCACATGCCGTGCTTGAACAGGTATTCCACCGCCACACGCCGATGCGCGCTGCCGGAAAAGAGCGAGAACAGCATCGCCACACCGGCCGTGATGATCGCGCCCCATACGATGGCGTAGGCCAGCACCACCGCCAGAACAAAGCCGGGCGAGGCATCGCGCTCCAGCCGCATGATGACGGCAAAGGAAATCGCCCATGGGCCGATCTTGCGCGCCGCGTCGATCAACAGCGCGCGCGTGGTCGGATGCGGCCCGAGGCCTGCAGTGAGGCCGAACACGCGGCGGATCAACCAGCCCAGGCCAAGCAGGCCAGCGGCGATGGCGGCCCAGATGCCCACGGTGCTGGCAAAGTCCGCAGCCAGCGGCATGCGCTTCTCGGGCGAGAGGAGCAGACTCGCGTTACCGCTGGCGGCCTCGATACGGCGCAGCCAATACCGCGGGGCGCCGGCTTCAACATCGGCCTGCAACGAGCCGTTCTCGATGAGCGACGCCACCGCGCCCAGCAGACCCGGCGCCTGTTCGGCCTGCACCTTCTGCTGCGCGCTCATGCCGTCGCGCAACTGCTTCAGTTCATTGACGAGAGCCGTGCGCTGCTGGTCGTTGTTGAGCAGCGTGATGACGGTGTCGAGCGATTGGCGCGTCTGCGCAGGGTCCGCTGCCGGCGCCGATGCGCTGGCGGTGGAGGTTGGCAGCCCGGCCAGCTTGGAAAACGACACCGGGGCAGCGTCGGCCGGGTTGGCGACGCACGCCATCAGAAAAAGCAGGACCGATACGAGCGGCCACAGTCGCCGCGTCAGGAAGAGAGAATGAGTACGCATGACAGGGAAAGCGATCGTGCAGACATCGACCACGGCACGATACGCGAATTCCCAGGGTGCACAACTTCAGCGCTTGGCGCCCGGCGGCAGCGGAGCGCGCCGCCAGAGCCACGCTGCCGTGCCGAGCGCACATGCCATGCAGGCCATCACCAGGGCCACCACCCCGGGCCAGCCCCACGGTGCGTAGAGCTTGCCGCCTGTGGTGCCGATCAGGCTGGAGCCCAGGTAATACGCCAGCAGATACAGCGCCGCAGCCTGCCCCTTGGCACGCTGCGCACGGCGCCCCACCCAGCCGCTGGCCACCGCGTGCGCGCCGAAAAAGCCGAAGGTCAGCAACGCAATACCGCCAATCACCAGCACTAGCGGCCCCGCCAAGGTCAGCAGCACGCCCGCCGACATCAGCACTGTGCCGGCCAGCAGAATGCGGCCCCGGCCATGGCGATCCGCCAATCGGCCAAACCACGCCGAGGCGCCAATACCCAGCAGGTACACCATGAAGATGCCGCCCACCGCCGTCTGGCTGAGGGCGTACGGTGCATCGAGCAAGTGGAAGCTCGCGTAGTTGTAGATCGTGACGAAGCCGCCCATCAGCAGAAAGCCCATGGCGAACAACGAACGCAGGCCCGGCTCGCGCAGATGCGCGCCGAGCGTATCGAACAGATCGCCCAGCGCCACACCCTTGCGTGGCACAAAACGCCGCGACGGCGGTAGCAGCCACAGGAATGCCAGCGCCGCCAGCAAACCCAATGTGCCGGTAAAACCCATGGCAGCACGCCAGCCGAAGTGATCTGCCACGGCACCGGTCAGCACACGCCCGGCCATCCCGCCGAATGCCGTCCCGCCGACGTAGAGGCCCATCGCCATGCCGAGCCCTTGCGGATGCACCTCTTCGGCCAGGTACGCCATCGCCACCGCCGGCACGCCGCCCAGCACCGCGCCCAGCAATGCCCGCGTGGCCAGCAACCCGTGCCAGCCCGGCAGCACCGCCGCTGCCAGCGTGAGCGCCGACGAGAGCACGAGCGACACGCCCATCAGTGTCTTGCGATGAATCGACTCCGACAGCAGCCCCGCAAACAGGATCGCAAAGGCCAGCAGCAGCGTGGACACCGACAGCACAAGGCTCGTCTGCGCGGGCGTGAGGCCAAAGTCGTGCGCCAGCATCGGCATGAGCGGTTGCACGCAATACAGCAGCGAAAACGTCGAGAAGCCCGCCGCGAACAGCGCCAGATTGGCGCGCAGAAAACCGGGATGCCCCCGGACCAGCCAGCGCGAAGGATCGGCGGGTTCGATGGCGGGCGAAGGAGAAAGCGGAGCGTTCACGGCGGGCGGGTTGAAACAGGCGCAGGGGCAAGCGCCTATTATCGTTCGCAGGCACCGTTCCCGCTGCGATGCGGCATCGCTCTTGCTGCGCAGCCCCCACCTCGCTTATCCGCCCGACCATGGAAACCACGCTCTACTACTGGCCCGAAATCCAGGGCCGCGGTGAATTCGTCCGGCTGGCGCTGGAGCAGGCCGCCGTGCCCTACACCGATCTCGGCCGCGAAGACGAAGCCGCCATCGAGGCGTTTCTGAACGACGCGGGCATTCCCACGCCGCCGTTCGCGCCGCCGTTCCTGGTGGCCGGCCAATTGGTGATCTCGCAGACAGCCAACATCCTGCTTTACCTGGGCCAGCACTACGGCCTGGCTCCGCACGACGAAGCCGGCGGCCTTTGGACGCACGGCCTGCAACTGACGATTGCCGATTTCGTGGTGGAGATTCACGACACGCACCACCCCATCGCTTCAGGCGAGTACTACGAAGACCAGCGCGCCGAAGCGAAGCGCCGCACGCAGGATTTTCTCGACAATCGCGCGCCCAAATTCCTGCATTACTTCGAGCGCGTGCTCGCGCGCAACCCCGCCGGCCCGACTTGGGCCGTGCGTGATGCACTGACGTATGTGGATTTGTCGCTATTCCAGATCGTGGCGGGGCTGCGCTACGCATTTCCTCGCCACATGCAGCGATACGAGCATGAGCTGCCACATCTGGTGGCGCTACATGATCGCGTGGCGGCGCAGCCGAACATCGCGGCGTATCTGGAATCGCCGCGGCGCATTCCGTTCAATACGATGGGCATCTTCCGCCACTATCCGGAGCTTGATGCCCTGAAATGACAAAACCCGGCGCAGGGCCGGGTTCGCGGTGGATACGTCGTTCAGGCTGCCAGTGGTGTATCGGGCAATCGGTCGGGCAACCGACGGCGGATGTCTTCCAGTGCCGCGGGCCAGCTTTCGATGGCCGCCAAGTCGTGGATGTCCTGCAGATCGATCAGCAGATCGACCACCTGGTCGTCGTCGACATTCACGCCGGAGCAGCGCAGCGCACGCGCGAGCGGATCATCGCTCGGCACACGCAGCAGGCTCACGCCCAGGCGCTCGATCGCGGCGCAGTAGAACGCATCGTCAATAAGAATGCCGACGCCGCATCGGCGGTTGTCGAGCCCGCGATAACGCGGCTCGCCGTCGGCGTCTTCAGAGCGGCATTGCTGTGCGAGCAGGTGTGCGCGCACGCGTTCAAAAATGTCCTCGATGCCGAGGAACGTCCCCTTCCCTTTCATGGTGTCACCTTCTATAGGGTGATCTGTGACCGGCCGGTCGGTCAGAATGTATCGACAAGAGCGCCGCTGAGGCCGAATTGGCGCGCAATCGACTGCAGGCGTTCCTTCCACTCCCACGTGCCGAACACGTCATGTGCGTTCTGCAGCTTGGAGAGCAGCTCAACGGTGTCGCGGTCGTCCACATCGATGCGCGCGCGCTTGAGCGCTCGGCGCAACGCCATGACGCCCGCGTCCATATAACGCGGAATCTCGTTGGTGGGCTTGAGGATGTAGCGCACCGGCACGCTTTCCATCGACGTCGTGTAGTCACGCACGCCGATCAGGTTGCCGATCGGGCAGCAGCGGCCGCCCTGGCCGTGGTACGCCGCACCGCCGCGCGGCAGGATGGCAGCGCCCCCCTGACCGAACAGATGGCGAACCGCGCCGTCGTAGATTTCTTGCTTGCTGAGATATTGCGTCTTCATGTTCTTTCCCCTGACCCCAAGATTGCAGGCGCCGCCGCTTCGATTCACTTCCGACTTACGGCCTGACGTTGCGTCCGACGTCGCACAATCTGCCATCCGTGCGATCTATCTTGGTTCAGGATGCACCAGAACCATGGGCCGAAAAAGGACCGGAATGTAAGTCATTTTTACCGTTTGCTTTTTGGCAACGGATCGCCCGCAAAGGTGCGCCAGTCAACGCTTTACGGGTGCTTCAGACACCACGCGACGGGGCCGATTTGGCATGCCCTGATGCGCGTTCGCAACAGCATGTGCGCATGGCTGCGCGCACGTGGCGCATGCGTCGTAGGTGCGGCGCTTACATCCCGATGATCTGGTCTGCGTGGCCGAGACAGAAGCCACGTCGGTCATGGTGCCCACAGGTGGGCATCACCTCGTAGCCGGCAGCGCGCAGCAATACCGCGCGCGCGGCCACCTCCACCGGGGGCAGGGGCTGCCCCGAGTCTTCATCGCGCACCAGCCGGCCGAGTTGGGCAAACGGCTGGCGCAGCAGATGGTTCAGATCCAGCGAACCGCAGTACCGCATCACATCACCTTCTTCAAAATGGCGGCGGCACCGCGGTGCGCCGATTACATCGATTCGTCTGCCAGCTCAGGACACGCAACCAGCGTCCGGCGCACACGCGCATAAGCGGCACGCTGTGCCCAGATCGCGTCGGTCAAGGCCGCAATCAGCGCGTCGCGGGGCAGGCTTTGCGGTGCCACGCCGAACTGCGCCTCCACGGTACGTAGAGCCTCCGTCACTTCGCTTCGCCATCGGGCGTCGAGTCGCTGGGTCATGTTGTTCTCGTTGGGTCGGTTCTGGCGCGGTGGGCGGCGGGCTTGTGCCCACTCTGGCCGCGCTGGGAAGGGATTGGCGGAATGGGTTCCGCTCTTGTTTGTGAAGAACGGCACACGGGACTGAAACTTGATCGCCTCGGCGGGGGGTAAACCGGTCGCCCGGGATCGGGTGCCACTGAGCGCCTCTCCGCCAAACGGGCTCCCCCATTCGCGCAGCAACTTCGGCGGGTGCCCGCGGCCCAATCGGTTCTGAAACCGCCACCCGAGCCACCGATGAAGATGGAGCGTCACGTGTCCCGACTGTCTTTCCTGCACCGTACCTTGCTGACCGTTGCGTGCGCGCTGGCCTTGCCCGCCGTTGCGACGGCTGGCGCCCCCGATCCGCGTCAATACATGCATGGCATCAGCGCGGTGCCTGGCGCCAAGGCCGACACCTTCAACGTGTTCTTCAGTAGCTCGGGCCTGCCGCCGCGCGGTGCCGATCGCAGCGGAAACTGGCCGCACGATGTCTATGTCGCGCAATGGCATGCCGACACGGGCGTGCTCGATGCCCCGCGCATCTTCATTCAGAAGCCCGAAGCGCAGGAGCCCGTGACGGTGGCGCGCAACCGCGCCGGCCAGGTGATGGTGTCGTTTGAAGACGGGTGGAATGCGCCGGAAAACGTCAACCAGCGCTTCGGCATCTACGACACCGCGCTGCGGCCCATCAAGCCGTATCCGCAACTGGTGGAATCCGGCAGCCATTCGGGCCACATCACGGCCGTGGGCGACCGTTTCGTGGTGTTCTACTCCGACGGCTGGATCACTGGCGGTGGCGTCGACAACCTCGGCAGCGGCAACGGCGTCTACCTGAAGGTCTACGACGGGCGAGGCCGTCGTCTGCACAACGTCGATGTTGCCGATGGCCGGCGCGAATGGTGGCCCATGGTGGCTGGCGGCAGCACCAATGCGCTGCTTGCCTGGCAGCAGTTCGTGCCAGGCCAGACGGAGGCCAATCTGAAAATCGCCGTGTTCGATCCCGTTAGCGGACGCGTGACCGGCGAGCAGCTTCTGCACAAGCATCTGCAGTACTACACCTACAGCGTCACGTGGATGCCGGCGATCGAGCGATACCTGCTGGTCGGCGTGGCCAAGGGCAACGGCTTTGCCGATCTGATCGACACCACGGGCAAGGTGCGCGCGTCCATTGCGTGCATGCCGGCAACGGTGCGCGAAGCGGGCATCACCGTGAACCAGAACACCGCCTATACGCCCGCCGCCGATGGCCGCCTGCTGCAACTGCAGGCGGGGCCGGATTCGCTCACGCTATCGGCCACGCTGCTGAACACCGACGGCAAGCGCGTGCAATGGCGGCCGGTCGGCAGCACCGGTTTGCTGCGCACGTCGGGCGCGATCGACTGGATGTCGCTGACGGAAAAGGGGCTGGAGCAGTTGCACTTCGACCCCGCCAAGATGCAGCCGGCCAACGCGGTCGACCAGTGCCGCTAGCGCGACAACCTTAAGCGTCCGTAACAAGCACGCGCAGGCGCACGAGACCATCCCACCTTGTGTGGATGGCATCGGCGATGCGGGCGATTTCGGCGGCCAGCGCTGGTGGCAGGACCAGGTCGACCTCCACCACGCCATCGACGTAATGGAGCACGCAGTGGCGTGCGTCCAGCGGCGTGCCGGGCGGCAGCAGTTGGGCCAGCACGGCGTGCAGCGCATCGCGGTCGGGGAGCGGCACGGGGTCGGTTGCGATGTGCTCGCGCGGGTCGACGTGAATCTGCACGTCGAGCACCGCCATCGCCGTATGCGCACTGAGTACGTTGGTGCGGGCCCGGACGGCAATCGCGTGACCTTCGCTCACGGAGACACGCGGATCGACCTCGATATGCGCGTCCACCAATGCCTGGTCGCCTGTCACACGCGTACGCAAGTCGTGCACGTTGATCACGCCCGGCGTGGCTTCCAGACTGGTGCGGATCGCCTCCACCTGCGCGGGCGGCAAGGCGCGGTCCATCAGGTCGTTGAGCGCTTCCCACCCAAAGCGCACACCCACACGGCCAATCATCAGCCCGACGATGCAGGCGGCTATCGGGTCCAGCCAGTGATAGCCCATCAGGTTGCCCGCCACGCCGACGGCCGCCACCAACGACGACACCGCATCGGAACGCGCATGCCACGCATTCGCAATCAGCATGCGTGAGTTGATGCGCTTGGCCACGGCCAGCATGTAGCGGAAGAGCCCTTCTTTGGCTGCCAGCGCGATCAGCGCCACCACCAGCGCCAGTCCATGCACGGGCGTCGGCCCCTGCGGCGAGCGCAGGCTTTCCACCGCGGCCCAGATCATGCCCGCGCCCGCCCCGATCAGCAGCAGCCCCAAGCCCAGCGACGCGGCGTTTTCGTAACGCGCGTGGCCGTACTGGTGGTCTTCGTCCGGCCCCTTGTGGCTGTTGCGGTTGGCAATGAAGACGATGCCATCGGCAATTAAGTCGGACAGCGTATGCAGCCCGTCCGCCACCAGGCCTTGCGAGTGCGACCACAGGCCCGCCGCAATCTGCCCCGCCGAGAGCAGGCAATTGACGCCAGCGCTCACCAAGGTGGAGCGCTCGGCGCTCTGCTTGCGTGCGGCCGCAGAAGGTGCTGTCGAGGATGTGGGCGTCATGGGAAATCGGTGCGATCAAGCGTGCGAGGCAATCGCCAGCATTGTGCCACGCACCGGTACACCGCCCCGATCCGAAATGATGGCCACGATCGCAACGTGCTGCGACAAATTTGCACCAGAAGAGCGCGGATTGGGGCGCATTTATAGGACGTTTCCGATGTTCCGCCCTGGAGGCTTCGGCGATTCTCAGCAATGCGGCAAACACATTGCCGCGCGTTACACGCTCGGAGACACGTCGAATGCAGAACCCCGTCCAACTCGTCATTGCAGATGATCACCCTGGCGTGGTGGCGGCCGTGCGGCGCCTCGTATCGGGGGTCGACGGCTTCGAGGTGGTGGGCGAAGCCAGCAACGCCGATGAGCTGCTCGCCGTGCTGGGTCGCGTGCGATGCGACCTTGTCATCACCGACTACGCCATGCCTGGCAGCCGCTACGGCGACGGCATCCTCCTGCTCGAATTCCTCGTGCGCCGCCACCCCGACCTGCGCGTGATGGTGCTCACCATGCTCGAGACGCGCGCACTGATGAGCAACATCCTGCGCGCGGGCATCAAGGTCATTGTCAGCAAATCCGACGAGCCACAGCACATCCTCGAAGGCATGCACGCGGCAGCGGGCGGTCGCATCTATCTCTCGCCAATGCTCAATGCCAAGCTGCTCTGCCGTAACGGGGAGCCACAGGCTGTCCACGACGACCCCGTCGCCAAATTGGGCAAGCGGGAGTTGGAAGTGCTGCGCATGTACGTGACCGGCAAGACGGTCAGCGAGATTGCCTTGCAGCTCAACCGCAGCGTCAAGACCATCAGCTCGCAGAAGCAGACGGCCATGCGCAAGCTCGAGCTTGGCACCGAGGCGGCGCTGTTCGACTTTGCCGTGCGCCACGGACTGCTTGGCAGCAGCGAGGCCTGAGACGATGGCCCGCGTCACGCTTTCGGTGTCGGCTCGCCTGCGCATCGGCATCGGCGCGGGGTTGCTCGCCTGTGCCGTTGCGCTGGGCTGGCTGGGCAGCTCGCCCGATGCCGATGCGGAAGATGCGGCGCAGGCCGTTCAACGGCTGACGCAGTTTCCGCCCAAGGTGACCGTGGGCGTCATCAGTGATGCCATGGCTCCGCTGGAGGGCGTCGAGGCCGACCGGCTCAGCGGCTTCTCCGGTGACCTGCTGATGCATCTGATTCCCCAGGATCAGGTACGCGTCATCCCGCATGTCTTTTCACGGCGTGATGAGCTGCTCAAGGCGGCTTGCCGCGGCGACGTCGACATCATCATGAGCGTGGCACCGCGCTCGCAGTACGACCATTGCCTCATCTATTCGGCGCCGTACCTTGAACGTCCCACCGCGGTGGTCGCGCGCAACGACAACACGCAAGTCGCGCAGAACCCGTTTGCCTCCGGCATGCGCATCGCCGTCGAGCAGGGCTCTTCGCTCGAAGAAGAGTTGGCTGGCCAATACCCGAGCATCCGCCTGATCAGTACGCCAACGGCGGCAGACGCCCTGGACGCCGTGCTGCACGACGCGGCAGACGCTTACGTGGGCGTCACCTATCCGACGCGGGAGTTGATGTCGCAGCCTCGCTACCGGCGGCTTTCAATCGTGCAGCTTGTGAACCAGCAGGTCGACGCGCTGCACTTTGCCGCGCCGCGCGGGCAGGCGATGTTGATCCGCTATCTGGACCGCCATCTCGCCCAGTTGCCCGACGCCACCATGAGCGAGCTGCGCGCGCGGTGGATCACGCAAGGCGGCGGTTCGTTTATGGGCGTGCAGCTGTCGGACAACGAGCGGGCCATGCTCGCGTCGCTCCCGCCCCTGCGCTACGCCGCCGACCCCGACTACATGCCCTACACCTTCAACGGAACGGGCGGCGGGATGCTGGGAATCTTCCCGGAATATCAGAACTTCCTCTCGCGTACGCTCGGGTTGCGCTTCGAGCGAGTGACCGTGCGCGACTGGGCTGAAGCGCTCGCGAAGGCGCGCAGCGGCGAGGTCGACATCCTGCTCGGTATATCCGATCAGGATTCCCGCCCGCCCGGCTTCACACTCTCTCAACCGATCGATGCCACACCGATGGTGATCGTCGGGCGCAGCGACGCGCTCACGGTGGCTGCGCTTCCCGAACTTTCCGGCAAGACCGTCGCTCTGCCGGCAAGCGAGACCCTGACCACGTTGCTGAACCAGAATGTGCCGAAGATTCGCATCCTGCCTGCACGCTCGGTCAGCGATGCATTGTCAATGACGGCGACCGGGGAAGCCGATTTCACGATCGTGAACCTGCCGGTGGCCGATGCGCTGATCCGTCATCACTTTCCAGGCGAGCTGAAGGTTACCGGTTCTGCGAATACGATCGAAAGCATCGGCGTGGGGGTATCGTCGCGGTACGCTGCGCTGGTGCCGCTCATCAACCGCGCGCTCTTCGCCATGCCCGAAGGCGAACAAGTGAGCATCCGCAACAAGTGGCTGTCGGTCAGCTACCAGTTGGGACCGTCCACTTCGGCTGTGCTTGGCAAGTTCGGGCCAGCGGCGGCGCTGGTGCTGGCTGCACTGGTCGCACTGTCCATCAAGCAGATGCAACTGCGCCGTGAGAACCACCAGCGCCGCCGCGCCGAGGAAAGCCTGGCGCGGCAACTGAGCTTCCAACGCGCGCTGATGGAGGCGGTGCCGTTCCCGCTCGTCGCCCATGACGCCGCGCACCGTTACGTTGCCGTGAATGCGGCGTTCTGCAACATGTTCGGCCGGACACGCGCGTCGTTGCTCGGGCACACGCCACAGGAGCTGGGGCTGTATTCGGTCGGCGACACGTCGCCGCTGTCCGATATCGACCGACGCGCGGCGCAGGCCAGCGAAAGCACGCGCGAAGAGCTCATCATCGACACGCCGGACGGCCAATCGCGCAACGTGCTGTACTGGATCGAGCCGTTTCACCTGCCGGACGGGCAACCTGCCGGCACCGTGGCCTCGCTGGTCGACATCAGCGAGATCCGTGAAACGCAGGCGCGGGCCGAACGCCTTGAGCAGCGCCTGCGCGAGGTCACCGAGTCGTTGCCCGCGCTTGTCTATCAGTTTGAGCTGCCGCCGGGCCAGGGGCAGGGCCGCATCACCTACGTGGCCGGCAAAGCGCACGAAACACTCGGCGCACAACCCCAGGACCTGCTGAGCTACCTGTCCACACCTGAACGGCTCATCCATAAAGAGGACAGGCAGCGCATGATCGACACGGTGCTTACCTCTGCGCAACACCTGACGCCGTTCGACCAGCAATTCCGCCACGTTTGTGAAGATGGAACGGTGCGCTGGCTGCACGCGCGCTCGATCCCGCACCGCGAGCCGGACGGCCGCACGGTCTGGAACGGCTACCTGAGCGACGTCACCACGGAGCGCGAGCAGGCCGACGCGCTGGAAGCCGCCAAGAACGCAGCGGAATCGGCCCTGCACGCGAAAGACCGCTTCCTGGCCATGATGAGCCACGAAATCCGCACGCCCATGAACGGCGTGCTCGGCCTGGTCGAACTGCTGCAGCAGACGAAGCTCGAGGGCGAGCAGAAGCAGATGGTTTCGTTGGTACAGGATTCGGGGCGCGCGCTGCTGCATATCCTCGATGACATCCTCGATTACGCAAAGGTCGAGGCCGGCCGACTGGATATTTCCCCCTCAGCCACAGACCTTCGCGAAGTCTTTGACGGCACGGTCGGCCTGCTGGCAAGCCGCGCACACGAGAAATCGCTCGCCGTGCACGTGGATGTGGGCGCCGATGTGCCGGCCAGTGTTTCTGTCGACAGCATTCGGCTACGGCAAATCCTGTTCAACCTGCTCTCCAACGCCATCAAATTCACCGACACGGGAAGCGTACGACTGTCAGCCGACTGCACGCGTGTTACGGACGGCACGGCGCACCTCGTCGTCTCTGTCATCGATACGGGCATCGGGATCTCACCGGAGGTGCAGGCAACGCTGTTCGCGCCATTCGTGCAGGCCGAGCGCTCGACCACGCGGCGCTACGGCGGCACCGGTCTGGGGTTGGCGATTTCTCGTCAGCTTGCGGGTCTGATGGGCGGTGAACTGCTGATGGAGAGCGCCCCCGGATACGGCACGGCTGTCACGCTGCGGCTGGCCGTGCCGGTTCTGCAAGCGCGGTATGCGCTGCCGCAACTGGCGGGCCGCAGCGTCGCCATCGTGGTGGACGACCCTGCCGTGCGCCACAGCCTCACGCAATTCGCGGTTGCGGCCGGACTGCAGGCCGGCCACCCACCGAACGCCGACATCCTCCTGACCTCGGCGGCGCAGGCAGACGCGCACGCCATCCGCATCACGTCAGAAGCGGGCTATGCGGGACCGGGCAACGCGCTGAGCGTCAATCCGCTGAGCTGGCACGCTTTCGTGCAGGCGTGCGAACGCGCCCTCCCGCAACCCGAATCCACGCAAGCCGCCAGCGCGACGGTACGCGCGCTTCCCGCCGCCGCACCCACTGAAGCGCCCGGTGCACACATCCTCGTGGCGGAAGACCATCCGATCAACCGCGAGCTGATCGCCCAGCAACTGCGTCTGCTCGGCTATCGGGTCACGCTGGCCGAAGATGGCGTCGTTGCGCTTGAGCGTCTGCACGAACACCGTTTCGACGCCTTGCTCACCGATTGCCACATGCCGCGCATGGACGGCTTTGACCTGGCCCGGCACATCCGCCACGAAGAACAAAAACACGCCGACGAGCGTCGCCTTCCCATCATCGCCATCACCGCAACGACGCTCGCTGAAGAGCACGCGCGCTGCCGTGCCGTTGGAATGGACGCGAGCCTGCTGAAACCAACCACCCTCGCCACGCTGCAGGAAGCGCTGTCTGCGCTGTGGAGCCCCGATGGTCTCGCGGTTGCGGGCACGCCCCCGGAAGATCCATTCACTTTGTCGCTCGACGATCTGCACGCCGCGCTCGGGACGGACCCGGCCGCAGCCGGGTTGGCGCAGGTCTTTCTGTCGTCGCTGGCCGAGGATGCGCAGCGGCTCCAGCCGCTGCTGGACGCGATGGACCGCCCCGCCCTGCGCCAGTGGGCCCATCGCACCGGCGGCGCACTGGCACTTCTGCACAGCCCCGACGTCGACGCTGTGGCGGAAGCCTTCCGCCATGCCGTGCACGATGGCAGCCATGACGACATCCACGCCGCCGGCAGGCGCGCTTTGCGTCTGCTAACGCACATCAACGCGTTGTTGAACGCCTTCTTGCCGGTGTCAGCCGACGTTGTGCACCGCACGCAAGTGACGGATTCATAAGGGAAAACCGTTTCAAGCGATCGATGCATCGCTTTTAGACGTGCAACTCCAATCGCCCGATTGACTCGGTCCTGGCGGCCTCCTACGATGACATCGACCAATGTCACATTAAGAGGCGCCCATGTGGTGCCCACGGAGACACCACGTGAACGCACGGACCGATTTTCCGCGCCCCGACGCTTTTGCGCCGACCCCGCGCAGCCCTGACGCCCCCGCCCTGATCGATGCCGCCATCATTGGGACGGGCTTTGCCGGCCTGGGCATGGCGATCCAGCTCAAGCAGAACGGCATCGACAACTTCCTCGTCTTCGAAAAAGCGGGGTCTGTGGGCGGCACGTGGCGCGACAACCACTACCCCGGCTGCGCGTGCGATGTGCAATCGCACCTGTATTCGTTTTCGTTCGCACCCAATCCGGACTGGTCGCGCATGTATTCGCCGCAGCCGGAAATTCGCGCGTATCTGGAGCGCTGCACCGATGAATTTGGCGTGCGCCCGCACGTGCGCTTCCATCACGAACTGACGCGCGCCACGTTTGACGAAGCCGCCGGCGTGTGGAACCTGGAAATGGCCGACGGCCGCCGCTACCGCGCCCGCACGCTCATCTCCGGCATGGGCGGCCTGAGCCGTCCGGCCTGGCCGAACATTCCCGGCATCGAAACCTTCCAGGGCAAGGCTTTCCACTCGCAGCTCTGGGAGCACGATTACGACCTGCGCGGCAAGCGCGTGGCCGTGATCGGAACCGGCGCGTCGGCCATCCAGTTCGTGCCGCAGATTGCGCCGAAGGTCGGCCGCCTCGACCTGTATCAGCGCACGCCGCCGTGGATTCTGCCCAAGCCCGACCGCAAGGTGTCGCGCGCGGAGCATTGGCTCTTCCGCCACCTGCCGTTCACGCAAAAGCTGATGCGCACGGGCATCTACTGGATGCTGGAGTCGCGCGTGCTCGGCTTTGTGATTCATCCGAAGCTGATGAAGGCGGTGGAACGCATGGCGCGCAGCCACATCAAGCGCCGCATTGCCGATCCGGTGCTGCGCGAGAAGGTCACGCCCGACTACACCATCGGCTGCAAGCGCATCCTGATCTCGAATGACTATTACCCGGCGCTCACGCGCGAGAACGTCGACGTGATCACCTCCGGCATCGCACGTGTGGAGCCCAACGCCATCGTCACCACCGACGGCACGCGGCGCGAGGTGGATTGCCTGATTTTTGGCACCGGCTTTCATGCGACGGACCCATTCCCGCGCGGCGTGCTGCTTGGCAGCCAGGGCGTCGACATTGTGGATGCGTGGGACAAGCACGGCGCCGAGGCCTACCTGGGCACCACCGTGTCGGGCTTTCCGAATTTCTTCATGGTGGTGGGCCCGAACACGGGGCTCGGCCACTCGTCGATGGTGTTCATGATCGAGTCGCAGGTGGCGTACATCGTCGACGCACTGAAGTCGATGCGTGCGCACAACGTGGCGGCCATTGACGTACGCCCCGACGTGCAGCGCCGCTTCAACGACGGCATCCAGAAGCGGCTGTCGAATGCGATCTGGTCGGCCGGCGGCTGCGTGAGCTGGTACCTCGACCCGAAGACCGGCAAGAACACCACGCTGTGGCCGGGATTCACGTGGCAGTTCCGCCGTGCCACCGCGCATTTCCGGCTGGCCGATTACCGCACGCGCCCGATGGCCGTCCCGAAGGGTGTGCCGCTGCGCGTGCCCGCCCGCACGGTGCCGGCCGCCCAAAACACCCCCAACGAAGAAGCGCTCGACCGCGTCTGAAGCGCGCCAGCCCCACGGAGACCACGCCATGAAGTCATTCAACAACCAGGTTGCCGCCATCACCGGTGCCGCGTCGGGCATGGGCCGCTCGCTGGCGCTGCAGCTGGCGCGCGAAGGCTGCCACCTCGCACTGGCCGATCGCAATGAAGCGGCGCTCGCGCAGACGCTGCAACTGGTGCGCGCGCACGAAGGCGACCGCATCCGCGTGACCACGCATGCCGTCGACGTGGCCGACCGCGCCGCGGTGTACCGCTGGGCAGAAGAAGCGGCCGCCGCGCACGGCAAGGTCAACCTGATCTTCAACAACGCGGGCGTGGCCCTGTCCAGCACGATCGAAGGCATGGAAGACGACGAGCTGGCCTGGATCATGAACATCAATTTCTGGGGCGTCGTGCACGGCACCAAGGCGTTCCTGCCGCTACTCAAAGCCACCGGCAACGGCCACATCATCAACACGTCGAGCATTTTCGGCATCTTTGCGCAGCCGGGCATGGGCGCCTACAACGCCAGCAAGTACGCCGTGCGCGGCTACACCGAAGCCCTGCGCCAGGAACTGGATCTGATGAACTGCGGCGTGTCAGCCACGTGCGTCCACCCGGGCGGCATCAAGACCAATATTGCCAAGTCGAGCCGCGTCTCGCCGAGCATGAACGGCTTCCTGGTGCGCGACGAACAGCAGGGCAAGGCGGAGTTCGAGAAGTTCTTCATCACCTCGGCCGACAAGGCTGCGGAGGTGATTCTGGACGGCGTGCGCAAGAACAAGCGTCGTGTGCTGATCGGCCCCGACGCCCACGCCGCCGATGTGATGGCCCGCTTGCTGCCCGCCGCATACCAGGCGCTGGTCGTGCGCGAAGCCCGCCGCACGCGCAAAAAGGCGCTGCGCGACGATACGGCGCCGGCCACCGCCCGCGCAAAGTAGGAGGCCGCCGATGAACACGGCCACCACCGGAGAATTGTTCGCCAGCCCCCCGCGCGCGAACCTGCTCAACGTTGCACGCGCCATGCTGCGCCCCGGCCGCATCGGCCTGCGCAGCATCGGCCGCGATGTGCTGATCGCACGCTACGCCAAGCCGCAGTCGCGCTACCTGCCGTTGATGGGCACGCGCGTGCATTACACCGATGAAGGCGCAGCCAACTCCGAAGGCACGCTGCTGCTGATCCACGGTTTTGGCGCGTCACTGCACACGTGGGATGGCGTGCTGCCGCAGCTCACGCGACGCTACCGCGTCATCCGGCTCGACCTGCCGCCGTTCGGCATCACCGGCCCGCTGCGCGATGCGCAAGGCCGCCCGCGCACGATGGAACTGCCGCTGTATCGCGACTTCATCGACGCGTTTGTCGACACGCTGGGCCTGTCGAAACTCACGCTGATCGGCAATTCGCTGGGCGGCATGGTGTCGTGGGACTTTGCCGTGCGGCACCCGGGTCGCGTCGAGAAGCTCGTGCTGATCGACTCGGCCGGCTTTCCGATGAAGCTGCCGATCTACATCGACCTGTTCAATCACATTGGCGTGCGGATGACGTCGCCGTGGATGCTGCCCGAAGGCATCATCCGCGCCGCCACGCGCGATGTGTATGGCGACCCGTCGCGCGTGTCCGAGCCCACGCTGCGCCGCTACGCCGATTTCTTCTATGCCGACGGTGCACGACAGGCCATCGGCAAGATGGTGCCGAAGTTCCGCTTTGACGATGTCGATACCAGCGGGCTGGCCTCGATCCGAGTGCCCACGCTCATCCTCTGGGGCCAGCGCGACCGGTGGATCCCGCCCGCGCATGCCGGCGAATTTGCCCGCCGCATTCCCGGCGCCACGCTGCGCATGTATCCGGCGCTCGGCCATATCCCGATGGAGGAAGACCCCGTACGCGTGGGGACCGACCTCTGTGCATTCCTCGACCAGGGGCGCGCGTCGACGCGCCTTTCAGAAACCACATTCCAGGAGAACCGCCCATGATGCCAGTCCGCCGCGACGTGCATCCTCACCTGCCGGCTGATCGCATCAGCAACTGGCACGAGCGAGGCACGCATGTCACCCACTTCCTGAACGCGCTGTCGATCTTCTTCCCGACCGGCGAGCGCTTCTTCATGGACAGCGTGCGCAACTACCGCCATCTGGTGACCGATCCCGAGCTCAAGCAGGCCGTGGCCGGCTTCATCGGCCAGGAAGCAATGCACACGCGCGAACACGTGCTGTACAACGACCTGCTCGACCGCGCCGGCCTGCCCGCCACGCGCATCGACCGCTTTGTCGGCAAGTTCCTGAACATGCTGCGAAAGTACACGCCCAAGTCGCACCAGTTGGCGGTGACGGTTGCGCTGGAGCATTACACGGCCATGCTGGCCGGCCAGGTACTCGCCCATGAAGATGGCCTGGGCCGCAACTCCGAACCCGGCTACCGCCAGGTCTGGATGTGGCACGCCATGGAAGAGACCGAGCACAAGGCGGTGAGCTACGACGTGTGGAACCTCGCCATCAAGCCTGGCCTGCGCCGTTACATCCTGCGCACCTCGACGATGCTGCTGACGACCGTCACCTTCTGGGCGATGGTGTTCTACGTGCACATGCGGCTGATCCTTGCCGACCGCACCTGCAAGAACAAGTTCTTCGGTCTGGGCAAGGCGTTCCATTACCTGTGGATCCACCCGGCACCGCTGCGCAAGATCATTCCGGAGTTCTTCGACTTCTTCCGGCCGTCCTTCCACCCGTGGGATGAAGACAACCGCGCCGCACTCGAACGCCTGCCCAAGCTGATCTCGGAGATCGAAGCCTATGCGGCTGCCAACGGGGAAGCACCGTCGCCGTCGATCCGGCGCAAGCTCTCGACGGCCGGTGCGGCCGGATCTTGAGCAGGCATTCAAAACGCCTGCAGCACCCGTCGTATCGGGATCAAACTAGAAATAGATAAGGCGCGCCCCACGCATGGGCGCGCCGGAGACACTAGCCTTTGTCCGGCCCGGGCGTGCTGCCCGGCGGTTCATGCATGTGCTCGATGACCTGCGCCACACGGTCGCCCAGATATTTGTTGGCGGCCGTCTCAAGCGCGCGCATCAGCTCGGCTTCGACCGCCACCAGCGCCAGCGGACGGATGCGCCAGATCACGTCGACCAGACGCGGCACGTCTTCGACCGGTGGCAGATCGCTGCCGTACTTGTCGAGTTCGCGCACGACCATCGAGACGAGATCGTCGGCCACCGCCTGCGTATGCGGCCGGGCACGCTCGATGATGTCGAGCACTTCGACGAGCGGGAAACCGGCCTTTGCCATCTGCGCGCCGGCCAGCAATGCTTTCGGGCTGCGCGCCAGATAGCCAAGGCCATCGGGTTCAAGCAGGCCGAGCGAGATGGCCCGCGCCAGCGCCTGACGCGACATGGCGCGGCCGAACAGCTTGGCAAGCGCGAGGAGCGAGTAATGCTTGGGCGACTCGTCCGACCACGGGCTGGCGATGGCGGATTCGAGCCCGAGGATGGAGCGCAGATCATGGCCTTCGACGATGGCCTTGAGCAGCTCCTGGATGTTGGAAAGCGTGTAGCCGCGCCCGAGCAGGTGATTGATGAGCTTGAGCCGCCCCAGATGCGCCTGCGTGTAGATACCCACGCGGCCGCGCCGCTCGGGCGGATCGATCAGGCCGCGGTCCTGGTACGAGCGGACGTTGCGGACAGTGGTTTCGGCCGCGCGCGCGAGTTCATCGATGGTGAACTCGCGGGCGGGCGGATTGGCAGGCGGACCGGCGTCGCCGGTTGGTTTGCGGGCAGGCATGCAAAAAATTCTACACGAGCGCGGCAACAGACCGCGTCGGTGACCGGAACGTTTCCGGTGCGTTTCTCACGACGAGGAGACCGTCGATGTGGGACTTGACCTTGCGTCATCGAAATAGCGCGCTGCGGGCTGCGGGCGCGGTGGTTGCGGCGCTGCTGCTGCAAAGTTGCGCCACCGCCGGCGACGGACACGGCGCCATCGAGGCTGACAAAGCCAAACAGCTTGAAGACGCGCGGGCGCAGGCGCGCGCGCCATTCCAGTCTGGCAATCTCGCCACGCGCGAGGTGCGGCCCGCCACGCTGCGCGACTCCGGCCAGCCCGATGCGATCTCGTATCTGCGCCACGTCGATTTCCGCTTCGATGGTGGCGTGGGCTTCCTGGTCGATCAGCTCGCGCTGCGCATGGTGCCGCGTGCGCCCGGCGACCCGGTGTGGCTCGACGATGTGTCGTCGTACACGCTGCAGCCGGTGAGCGGCTCGGTGCGCGTCACGGCTCAGAGCATGGCCGCACTGTTCAATACCGTGGTCTTTGCGCGCGGGCCGGGCGATGATCCGCCGCTGCGTAACTTCACTTTCTCGCTGGACGACGGCTCGCTCGACATGCGTGCCGAGATGCGCCGGCGCGGCGCGTGGGTGCCGATCGAGCTGCGTGGTCCGCTCGTGTTGCGCGACCCGCAGACCATCGTGTTCCGCCCCAACGTGGTCAAAGTCCGGGGCCAGGACGCCAGCGCGCTGATGGGCGCCGCGCATATCGAACTGGCCGATCTGTTGCCGGTGTCCACGCCCGCCGTGCAGTTGGCCGGCAGCGAGATCGTCATGCAGGTGCCCAAGCTCTTTCCGCCGCCCGCGCTGGATCTGAAGCTCTCCGCCATCCGCGTCACGCGCGAGGGGCTGCTCATGCAGATCGGCGATGGCAACCCGCAGATGCCGCCGCTGGCCAACGCCGCCGACGCGCAGCGCCCGTACATCCTTTTTCGCGGCGGCGACATCCGCTTCATGCGCTCGATGCCGATGAATGCGCGCATCGATATCGTCGTCGCCGATCCGGCCAAGCCGTTCGTGTTCAACCTGTACCGCTATCGCGATCAACTGGTGGCGGGGTCACTGCGCTTCTCGCCCGATGGCGGCATTCGCGTGCTGATGCCGTCGTTCGACACACTCAGCGCTGCCAGAGCCGCCAAGGCACCTGCCGTCGCCAAAGCGGGCAAGCCCGCCCTGCAACTCGCCAAGAGGACCGCGCCATGATCGCCCCCGCCTTCGCTCTCGCCGCCCTGATGTTGCGCCTGGTGGTGGTGACGCTCGGCTTGACCGGACTTCTTGCCAGCGCCGTCGCCCGCGCCGCCGAGCCACCCATGGCCGGCGCACAGCGCAAGGAGTTGACCACCGTGCGCCAGCAATGGGGGCAACGCTGCGATCCGTCCTCCGGTGCACCCAACGCCAGCGGCCCCGCCGTTGCGCGCGACTCGGGCACGGCACCGCCCGTGGTGCAGATGCGTGATGTGGATTTCCGTATCACCGGCGACATCGGCTTTCGCGTGCACCAACTCACCGCGCAGCTCGTGCCGCACAAGCCGGGGCAGCCCGTCGACATGGACGACCCGAGCCAGTTCGACATCCGCATCCTCGGCGGTGAAGTGACGGTGCCCAAGGATTCGCTCGACGAGCTGTTCAACCGGTATCTGCTCGACTATTCGCCGCGCTCGCTCAATGCGCTGTCGCTCACGCCCGGCGACGGCGTGCTCGACGTGTCGGGTGGGCTCAAGCTGCGCAATCATTTTCCCGGCGTGTGGCTGCCGTTCGGCATGCGCGGCACGTTGACGCTGAAGGAATCGCGCTACCTCGTCTATACGCCCACCGAGGCCCGCGTGATGGGCATCCAGACGCTGGCGCTGCTCAAGGGGATGGGGCTGGAGTTGTCGCAGCTGGCGCCGCTCAATCGCGACGGCGCCAAGCTGGATGGCAATGAGATGGTGCTGGACCAATACACGGTGTTTCCGCCGCCGCGGCTGATCGGTCAGATGAAAACGGCGCGTGTCACGCCAGACGGGCTGGTGCTCGGCTTCGGCCCCGCGCCGGCCCTGTGCGCGTCTGCGCCAACCGACGCGGCCAGCCGCATCTGGATCCAGTCCGGCGACCTGAAGATGTACAACGTGCTGGTCACCAACAGCCGCATTCTCGTGACCGATACATCAACGCGTGGGCCGCTGCGCTTCGACCTGTATCACTACCGCGAGGCCGCTGCGCGCGGCACCACGCGCATGGATGCGGACGGGACGCTGCGCGTCGACCTCGCGCCGGCAGCGGCCGTCCAGTAACGCCGTCGTCAACGCGCTATTTCTGGCAAACGGCGCGCAGGATCGCCTCGCCTTCTGAACGCGGCACGACGGCCTCCCAGCGGGGGCCGTCGATGGTCTTGGTGAGCACCGTACCGTGCTGGCTATCCTGGATCAGCGCGCTGACCGGCAGGATGCGCCCCTCCTTGCAGTCGTAGACGGACGTGCGCGTGTCGTACTGATACGCCCTGCCGTCCGAGAGCTTGCGCGGCGCGTCATAGGCGTCGCGCGTCGTGGCGCGCACGGTGCCATCCTTGTTGTGCTCGATGGAGTCCTTGTCCAGATAGAGCGAGCCGCCGTTGTCGGCCAGCGGGGCCAGCTTGACCCAGTTGTCGGCCGCCATAGCGGTCGAGCTACCGATTGCCAGCGCGGCAGCCACCCAGTAGATCAGCGTCGTTCGTTCCGTTCGCATCGCAACCTCCGTTTGCCTCATTGCACAGACGTATGCGGAACGAAGCGGCATGGCTGCCTCGTTCTCCGCACATTCGAATTAGGCGTAGCAAACGGCATGCCTCACGCGTGTCACTCCCGGAGCAGGCAACAAAAAAGCCCGCACGAGGCGGGCTTCTTCGGAAATACAGGACGGCTTACTTGGCAGCGGCGGCCATGTAGTCGACGGCTGCTTTCACGTCGTCATCGGAGCCGGCATAAGTGCCCTTGGGCGGCATCGCGCCCTTGCCGTGCAGCGCGGATTCATACAACTTGGCCTTGCCTTGGGCAATGCGCGGCGCCCAGGCGGCCTTGTCGCCAAACTTGGGCGCGCCCGCCACTCCGGCGGCGTGGCACATCTGGCAAGTCGACTCGTAGACCTTCTTGCCAACTTCCCCCGCCGAGGCTTGCGGTGCTGCAGCCGCCGGAGCCGGGGCCGCCGCCGGAGCCGATGCTTCCGATGCCGATGCTGCAGCCGGGGCTGCACCCGCGCCCGCCGGTGCAGCCGGTTCCTGCAGCTTGCCGCCAGCGGAGTTGGCCATGTAGACGATGGCGCGTTCGATTTCGTAGTCGCTGACGTCATCCGGCGACGTGCCGCCGCGTGCGGGCATGCCGCCCTTGCCGGCCAGCGCCACCTTCGTCAGGCCATCCAGGCCCTGCGGCAGGCGCGGACCCCAGCTTGCCGCGTCGCCGAACTTGGGCGCACCAGCCACGCCTGCTGCGTGACAAGTCGCACAGACTTCCTTGTAGAGTTGCTCGCCCGTCTTGAAAACGTGCGGTGCGTTCGGGTCTTTCAGTTCGAGCTGTGCAACGGGCTTGATGCGATCGTTGACCGCCTCTTCCGACATGCCTGAACCGCCGGCGCCTTCCCTGGCACCCAGGCCGACGTAATTGGCCAACAGGATGATGATGAGAATGGGAACGGCAAAGGCGGCGATCACCGCGATGATCAGCTGCTTGGGGGTCTTGATCAGAGGCTCGTGTTCGTCGTGTTGCGCGTCGCTCATGCTCAACTCTCAGGATGGTGAAACCGCTCTTGGAGCCCTCAGAGCGCCGCCGGCAAGGTCACGAGCATCGCCGGCAGGGCGTGGGGGCCGCATTGGATCGCGATGAGGGCAGGAAGACCATGGCGATTCAATCGCCGCGTCGGCCCAAACAGACCTGTCCCCGTCTTTCTTCTGGCAAATAACGCGCGATTATATCCGTAATGCTTTGGCCTTTGACACGCGGGACAGCCCTAGGCGCCGCTTTTCGACCTGCGTCAAAAACCCAACGAAACGTTGCAGCAGCAGGCCTCATACCCAGGGGTCCACGGGAGCGCGATGGACGCTTGCGCCCAAATGCGCTATCCTGCAGGGCTTCTCTTTCGGTGCGTTCTGTGCCGATATGCGCCCGTAGCTCAATGGATAGAGTACTGCCCTCCGAAGGCAGGGGTTGCTGGTTCGATCCCAGCCGGGCGCGCCAGAAAGCCTTTTAAATACAAGGGACTACAGAAGCAAAGCCATCCCGCAGCTTTTCGTACGGAAATCGTACGGAATATTGGGCCGCGTGAAACTCGTTGCAAAATCGGTGTCCCAGGGCTTCCTCAACCAATCTCAAGATGGCCCAACCTCTGCCGGGAATCTACGTCCGAGCACGCGTTAGAGCGCCCGAAAAGGATTCGGCGCCGGCAGAACACGAGAAATACGAGGCAACGTACAAGGCCATCGGCGAACGCCTGCACTCCTGGGTAGAGAGCAAGTTACAGAGGCCGACCAAGAATCAGCCCGGGCCGCCCAAAATAACGCTGAAGCAGGCCGAGGGCGTCGCACGCGAATTGCTAGCAGCCGTGCAGCGCGCCATGAATAGCGGCCCCATTGCAGCCGACGTCTGGCAAACCTACGTCGACTTATACCTTGCGCTGCAGCCCCTGCGGTCAGCATTGGAAGCCGCCTCGGCTTTACCCGCCCAGTACCAGTATCTTCAGAACGAACTAGCAGAACTAGCACAGTGCGTGGATAGCCTAGCCCCGCCTTTGGAGCCCTCTGCCGACGATCAAGCGATTCTTTGCACCACCCGTGCCCGCTTTTCGTTCCAGAAGCGGCAACGGGGTCGACTGAAGGTGGTGCGAGGCGAGATCGTCCGACAGGCTATTGCGGTTTGGCAACATCGATTCAACGCGCCGCCGCCTGCGACTCCAAACGGCGTGTTCGATGAGGTTCTGCGTACTGCATGTGAATACCATGGCATGGATGAGACCTCCTGGCCGGGATTCGCCACCATCCGCAATGAGTTGACGCAGATGAGGAAGCGCGACCAACTGCAATCCGCAGCTCAAGATATATGGTGCTTTTACCCCGGCAAAGTCGAAGAATAAGCATATAACGTCACTGCTCGGCCCCGGACCACAATGGGTTCACCTGAACATCAGAGGAACTCATCAAATGGAACAGCAAATAGTTGCCGGGCCGCTGCGGCGGCTGCCCTATGTGTGTCAACTGACCGGGCTACGGAAGAGCTCGATCTACGCGATGATCCGGACCGGCGAGTTCCCGAGCCCCGTGCATATCGGTCGAAGAGCCGTCGCATGGCGGCAAGCCGATCTTGAAGTGTGGATTTCTACTCGCCGCCCGGCCGCGCCAACTGCGCCGAAGGTCTTGGCCTACCAACGATCCGGCAGTGTCGCTGCATCGGCGGAGAATCAGCCGTCGTCCTTGCGGAGCGCCTGACCATGGCAATCGTCAGTCGTTCTCACGCCCGCCCTCTGCCACAGCCTGTTGCACCTGTTGCACCTGTTGCACCTGTTGCATCGGATGCATCCCGGGACAAGCTGCCACAAGACTATCGCCGGTGGCGCCGGCTTGCCACGCGGCGACGCCATGAAATGCTGGAGCTTATCCGTGCGGCAGCGACTGCCCCGGCCCGCATCCGCCGACGCGAACTGCGTACTCGCGTAGGGCGCTACCTCGCATCAAAAGATATGCAACTGCTGGCGCTTCGACGTGCAATGTCGCGCGAGCGAAGCCATGGCGACCGCAACTGGGAATACGCGTTCTATACGCGCTGGCTCGAATACAACATGGAGTCGCGAAGCATGGAGGAGCTGCAACCGTCCAAGCCATGCCGTGAATCGTGCTCCGTACACTCCCAGCGGAAGCGCAGCGGTGGTACTCGGCGCCTGTGGAAATTTGGTCTGTGCATGACAGCGCGACAACTGCTCGTCTGCGAAGCGTTGAGCGCGTTCTATAGGCGGCGCCCTTGGTCACAGATGCTCTTCGCGGGCGGCCTGCCTCCCGGCGTGGCCGACATCAAAGCGGCGCTCGCAAATCCGGCGCTGACGCACTACGCCATCGTGGACGTGACGGCGTTTTTCGATAACGTGGACTTACGAGGGGCCACCTGTTTCCTTCCTCTGGACAGGAAGGTGATGGAAAACACCTTGTGCGTGTCTCCCCCTGCAGATAGTGCAAGAGGGCGACAGACTCGCTATGCGCGTATATGTGCAAGCGAGGTGGTGGATGTAGATCGCCCGCTGGCTCTGCCCCAGGGAGCGGCGTCGTCTCCTCTGATTGCTTATGGGCTTCTTGAAGAAGCCTTGCCCCTAGAAGACTTGGAGCATCTGTTTCCCTATGCGGATGATCTCTTAATCTTGGGCGAGTCGGAAGAGGATGTGCGCGCCAAAGTCTCCCGTTACGCGGCCAACCTCGTAAGGCATCCAGCTGGGCCACTGCATCTCGGCCCGATCGAATACGGCGAAATCACTGAGAACGCACGCTTCGAGTTCATCGGAGTCACGTTCCACATAGAAACCACGCTGGCGACAGAGAAACGTCGAGTTCATGCCGAAGCGTCGACCGAGAAGCGCTCGAAGCTGGGGGATCGTCTCCGGCACGCGCTGGCTGACGATATGGAGGCAAGGGATCGATTGCTGGGGAAGACCTCGGATTGCCTTGTCGGATTTCTGGCAGGCGTGCCAACAGATGACCGTGAGCAGCTTGTCGAGCTGGCATGCGATGTTGCGAAGACCGCCGGTTGCAGGGTGTTTCCGCTGGTTGCGCGCGCGGAACGCTTCCTGACAGACAGCGAGGTCGGGCGCCTGATGGCTCGCTATGTGGGGCGGCGCCTCAGCTAGCGGTACCGTTCAGCCGCAACCACACGTAGCGCGGGCACTTGGGCCCGTGCCCTTTCATAAATCCATCAAGGGTAGTAGCGGCTGTAACCTCGCGCGTGGTCGCGCGGGAAGTCGTTACGGGTGCCAACCGATGCCTCAATACGTGGAGCATTCATGCCGAATTGTGTACATGTCCGCTTGACCAACTCGCACGACCCGCGCGACGTGCGCGACTTAGAGAGCATAGCGTCAGCAGCAAATTTCCTCGGGGTAAGCGTCAAGAGCTTCAAGTCGGCCTTGCCGCGCCGGATTGGAGAACAAGTCTTGTATCGCCGGTGGCGGATTGAGCGATTGAACGATCTCCCGCGTCGGCGGATGCCTATGTTGGAGCTTGAAGAGCAGGCATACTTTGAGGCGATGGGCGAAGCCGAACGAACCGTGCTCGATCGGTACCGCAGAGGTGACCCCGCGTTGAATGATGACAGCGTCGACGCTGCCATCGCGGAGGAATTTCTGTTGAAGTACGCGGCTTCCTTGGCAATGGCGGTCATCGATGAGATTCGATGGCGGGCTAGCCGGGCACAGACGCGGAGGCAACCAAGAAAATCTAGGGTATCGCCAGAACCGAGTCCGTGTGTCGCGCCTGCAGTCTCCGCGCCGATCATTCGTCAGCGCAGCCGTCCACCCCGGACGTAGGCAAGTTCGGCGAGCGCGCCCTCACGTCGTGGCATCGCGACGCAGATGTGCACAGCGCGTTCCGGGGTTGGCACCCGCCCCACTACTCTCCCCGCAGACGCTTCGCCAACTCGGGGTCCAGCAGCGCCATTGGCGTGGCCCCGAGTGCTGCTGCGAGCTTGCCAATGTTGTCGATAGAGATATTTCGTTCCCCCCGCTCGACCGAGCTGACATAGGTCCGACTCAGTTCAGCCGCGTGGGCCAACTCCTCCTGCGATATCTCCCTTGCACGGCGTAGCGCACGCACGTTACGCGCGAAAAGCTTCCTCGTGGTTAATTCGGCATGCGGTTTGGTCATGCCGAAAGCATCGCCGCCTGAAATGTTGCGGTCCACGCACTATGCGGTTAATCTCGGTAACTATGAGTGCCATTTTGAAACCGGTTGCACGAGAACCGGCGGCGGCCGAAAGCGGAGAGGCGATTGATGAAGAACACTTGGATGTGTGCGGTGATATTGGGCGTCGCTCTGGGGGGCTCCGCTCTTGTTGCAACGGCGAAGACGCCAGCCAAGAAATCAGCGACGCCGCCGGCTGCGGTTTGGACAAAAGAGCCGACGTCCTTCCTCGGTTTCGAGTTTGGGCAGCCGTTGCCTGACACCCTTCCTGCTTGTCCTCGCGGCGACCGAGAACTCGCCTATACAACGACGTCGTGCCTGCAAGGTTCTGACCCGATTTTCAGGATGTGGCGGGCGCCGGACCTTGGGTTCGCCTATTCCAATTCCATATTCCTTTACTCCGGCAAAGTCGCGTCCGTGACACTGAAGGTGAACGACGACAGCTATCAAGCGCTCAAGAGCTTGCTCATAACGCGGTACGGTCCCCCGACCAACGCTTCTATCTCCACCGTGAAGTCACTGGTCGGCGCCGAGTTCCGTTCCGAAGAGTTAGCTTGGATTGGCACCAACGTCGATATCTCTCTTTATCAGCGCTACGACAAAGTCGATGAGTCGGCCGTCTTCGTCCAGAACAAAGCGCTCATGAAAGCAAGCATGGATCAGGACCGCGCAAAGCACGGCGATCCAGCGTCAAAGCTCTGACCGTTTTTTTGTCGGCGGCTGCCAGCCACGTCGAGCTGCGTTACCGACATGGTGTCCCTGATATGACACTCAGTGCCGGATGTTCAGACAAGCCCTGTTGGTTCCGGAGGCTCACGAGGGGACGGCAGGCGGCGGACGCATGTCACGAGCCGGAAAGCACTGTCACGTTCCTTGGGTGAATTTTGAAACTGGTTGCAACACTAACTGTCTGCGACCGTAGATCACGGTTTGTTTAATGGAGCAGTCTTGCTGAACGTCGCGGACGTCGACAATGAAGATATAGCGGATGACAGCAGCTGTCTGCCAGAGCTGTCGGGTGACATTCCCCCGGTCGTCCACCGCTACGAGTTCGTGACACTGGCGTTCGACCGGCCGCAGACAGTGTTCTCTCTCCCGCGCTGGAAGTGGCCGACCATCGGTCCCTACAACGGCTTCGATGGGGCGGCACGCATCCGGGCATGGCAGATCGTGCGATTCTACGAACTGAACGGTTGGCTACGGTATCCGCAGGTGTGCTCCGTCACTGGCAGAGAGGGCGAGGTCGGGCTTCATCAGGAGGACTACGCGCGCCCGTGGGACGCCTACCCGGTTTCACGTCGCGCCCATCTGCTGATCCACACGCGCGACCGCTACTCGAACAAGTGGGCGGCGTTCCTGGCCGGCGAGGCATTGCCCGGCACCTGGGCTCACGCGCTGTCAGCGAACGACACCCAAACCGCCAAGCGCTGCTCGGTGGACGACCTGCTCGCGCACGCGCCACACCCTGCGTGGGTGACCGTGCCGGTCGGTCAGTTCAGGGGCGAGCGGCGGCACTCGCCATTGTCACGCTGATCCGCCGGCGAAGCATTGCGGTTGCAGGTGCATGCTTATTGAGTCCCACCAACGATGAAGGTCGACAAGTTGCCTGTACCTACGGAGGCTGCCATAATGATGACTATGGTACCCATTTTCCGAACGCAGCTAGGCGAGCTGCACGAGTCCGACTGTAACGATCTGCTGAAAACGATCGAGCCGCAGAGCGTCGATCTCGCATTCGCCGACCCCCCATTTAACTTAGGCAAGCGCTACAAGTCCAACATTAACGACGCCGTGGCCGACCACGAGTACGTCGACTGGTGTAAGGAGTGGCTCGACGGCATGATCATGGCATTGAAGCCTGGTGGCGCTCTATTGCTGTGGAACTTGCCTAAGTGGAATTTGCCACTTGGGGCATATCTTTCGGAACGGCTGACTTTCCGACATTGGATTGCCGTGGACATCAAGTACTCGCTTCCCATTTCCGGGAGGCTGTACCCGTCTCACTACTCCTTGCTCTATTTCATAAAGGGAAACAAACCGGCGATCTTCCACCCGGATCGCCTCCCGATTCCTTGCTGCCGACATTGTGGCGGAGAGTTAAAGGACTACGGGGGTTACAAGAACAAGATGAATCCACTTGGTGTGAACATCTCAGATGTGTGGACCGACATCCCGCCGGTTCGGCATGCCAAATATAAGAAGCGTGAGGCGAATGCGTTACCGCTGAAGCTGATGGACCGCATCATCTCTATGGCCAGCGATCCAGGCTCCCTGATTCTTGATCCATTCGGCGGGTCTGGAACTACTTTTGTTGCCGCCGAATTGCTCGGGCGCCGCTGGGTGGGCGGCGATCTTCATTGCGAAGACATAGTTGCCCGTTTTCAGTCTCTGGAGGGAGATAGAGATCACATGCGATCGCTTCACGACAGCAAGAACACTCTGTTCACGGCCTCTGATATCGAGCGCCGCGAAAAACAGGGGAGGCCGCTTTCAAAACATTACAGGCTGAACGGCCACGCAGCAGAATGTGAATGCGATTAGCGCGCCCACAGCTTCAGGCGCGTCTAGCTCTTCCCTGAGCTGCACGGCCATCGTTGCCCGTTGGCAGGTAAGGGTAGCCGTCGTCGTCAGTCAGGTGATCGTGCTCCACAACGCTGATGATTAGAGCTCCACGAGCAACTCGTGGCTCTAAGTCTTTCCACATCGTTAGGTAACCTGACAACTCGCCGATGTTGCCGATTCTGTCGGTAAGGTGTTCGTACAATGCCCGACTCGGGACGATCAGTACGCCGACCTGAATCTCTCCACTGATCAGAGCGATAGCTAACTTGTTCACGCTGCGATGTGAGGACGAAATGTTCCCCGTCTCCCACTCTATCGCAACACGCGTACGCTCCGGGCCGGTTGTCACGAAGTCAAAGCCGCCGAAATCTGACGTAATGGGCTCCTCGTGCGGTGCCATCGATGGATAAAGCTGCAGTACGGACGGGGTGCGGATACGCCCCGAGTCGAAACCAATCTCGGGAGCCCAGCCCTCAACGCCGGTCAAATGTTCGAGGAAGCTCCGCTTCAGGTAGTTGACCCCGTTCCGATTCCACTGACCGTCAGGACGCCGCACCTTCTTTTTCAGAGTGAGCGAACCGCTGCCGCGTGGGAAATCGATGCTCTGGATAGAGCGCACATAGCTTTCGTGAATTGCGGCCCAATCCGTCGAAGCGAGCACGTTGCTTCGATCAAAAACGACAATAGAACGCAGCCACCTCACTTTGCCTCTCCTGGAAGGCCTGCAGCGATTGCTCCGACATCACAACCGAGAGCCTGGCAGATTTCACAGAGGACGGTGAACGTTACGTTTCGCTCGCCACGCTCCACCCCACCAAGATACGAACGGTCCATCTGAGCTCGGTCTGCGAGCTCTTCTTGTGTCCACCCTCGCGTCTTTCGTTCCTCGCGGATACGAGCGCCGAGCAAAATAAGTGCTGTAGATTCCATTCGGAGAGAGTGCTGGAATGAGGACTATGAGTCCACGGACTATCAGTACCAAGCGGACTGGCTCGCTCGTCTGGTGTCCAAAGACGGTCGTCTTTGAACACCCTCACCAGCCCTGTCCAAATATCTGCTTGACCTGATTCCGTACGTGGTTAATCTTCCGTACAGATATTTCGTACAGGGGTTGTGAGTGTGAGAGTCTTCGCCTATTGCCGCGTGTCGACAGCCGAGCAGACAACTGAGAATCAAGTCCGAGAGATCAAGGCTGCCGGCTTCAATCTGGAACCGCGCCGTGTCATCGCTGAGGTGGTGTCTGGCTCGGTGGCGGCAAATCAGCGTGCGGGTTTCGCCAAGCTGCGTGACCGTTTGGAGGCGGGAGACGTACTGGTGGTGACCAAACTGGATCGTCTTGGCCGCAATGCCATGGACGTGCGCGCCACTGTCGAGGGCCTTCAAGAGATCGGTGTGCGCGTCCACTGCTTGGCGCTTGGCGGAGCTGACCTTACCAGTGCCGCCGGCAAGATGACGATGTCGGTACTATCCGCCGTGGCGGAATTCGAGCGTGATCTGCTTTTAGAGAGAACGACTGCCGGCCTCGCACGTGCGCGCGATGCGGGCAAGGTGCTGGGGCGCCCGCGTGCCCTGGGCGACAAGCGGGAAGCGATGGCGCGCGAACGGCTGGCGCAAGGCGAATCAATAGCTTCAATTGCGCGCGCACTGAATACAAGTCGCCAAACCGTCATGCGCCTCCGCGCGCGCATGGAAGGTGCTGTTAACCGCTAGTGCGGCAAGGATCGCTGCGCAACCGGTTGCAAAATCATCTAACCCAGCAGCGAGGCTAGTTGTGCCATGCGGACTGCACTTCACGGAATTTTTCACCACTCGCCCCCCCAAATAAAGCAACGCCATGCCATGGGTGAGCACTTGCCCCCGTTACGCAAACATCGTGCGCAAGGAACGTTATTAACCAAAAGTGCTATCGCTTTCGGTGACACTTGCGCTAACATGTTCTCGTGCTTGGTCCAAGCCATCTCGCATCCAATCAGATGCGCGCTTGGATTGTGGGAACAGGACTGCACAGTCCTGCAAGCAGAGGCGGAGTTGGCCTACCAGGTGGCCGCCGGCGTGCAGACAATTCCTAGGCGCTTTGTCGCATGTGATTTGACGAATTCAGGCTACCAATTCTAGGCCCTTGGCTAGCCACGAAGCCCCTTCTATGAAGGGGCTTTTCCTTATGTGCGGCGACAAGAAGAAACCCATGCCGAATAATCTCCGAGAAGCGATCCTCACCTATCTGGCTGGAAGGCACGAAATCTTTGGAAGTGACCTGGGCGTCTTGATCAAGAAGCTTGCGCCTGGCTGGAATCTGAAAACCGAGTACCGATCCCTGCGAGCCTTTGTGGAAGAAGAGCTGGGTGATGTGCTGGAGAATGTAGGGAAGCAAGGCGGAAACGATATTTACCGCAACAAAACTTATAGCCCGAGCGACAACTCACTATCCGGCGACGACCGGACGCTGTGGAGCCTGTTCAGTAATCCACAGCGTAGAGGAAGAATCTTCCTTCGCGGCGACGAGCTTCTAGCCCAAGATGAAGGGACGAGCGCCCCCGAAGGGGCACAAGAGTTGCAGCGGATAAAGGCAAGCGACTATGCCACGCTTCTTCTGAGTAGTGTCGGCGAGATACCAGCCGACCTACAAGACCGCTTCAACGCGATCCTATCCTCAAACGAGACCACGCCCTGGTCTGAAGTACTGAACCTCCTCCGAAAAACAGAGAACACAGCGACCAGCCGGGTACTTGAGCAAAAGCGCGTCCAGTACGTCGTCGACCAGTTCAAGGAGCAATTGCGTCTAGCCGGCTGCACCGAAGAAAGAGTTGGCGCATTCGCACAGACGCTTACCTCTTCCAAGGCGCGGCGCGACATGACTAAGGCGTCGGCGGAGCCAATCACTGCTCCAACCAAGCAGTTGAAGTCAGCCGCTACCAGCGATGAGCTCGATGCGATGGTCCGCAATGCGGCCAAGAAGGCAATTGACCAGATGCCAATTGACCAAATCCGCGCGCTCAACCTTCCGATGGGACTCATCATTGACGCGCTGCTGTCCCCCCGTTAACCATGCGCTTGGTCTTTGTTGGCTCTACGGATGACGTAGATACGTTAAGAAGGCGGCTTGACGCATATGCGGGGCCAGGATGGCCGGACAGAAGCGAGATTGTCATAGTCCCCGTTAAGGACCGACAAAACCCGCAAGAAGTACGTAAAAAACTAAAGGGTGTACTCCGGCCCGTCAGAGATACTCGCGTTTATCTACTGCGACCAGATATCCGTTTCGACGAGAATGGACTGCCGCCTATCCGGAGCGTCACAAGATCACCAGGAAATCTCGACATCTTCCTCAAGCAGGAACTGAGGAAAGCACTTCAATGGATCGGCGCAGATTGGCGCAAGCGCATAGAAGACATCCTGGAAGCATGGGAATACCCTGACCCTGAAGAGGCGCTTGCCTCTAATTGGGCAGAAGAGCGCGTTAATAGATGGCTACAGCAATTCGACCGACTGGCAGAACCTAGCTGCCGGTGGTTAGGGCAAGCTTTGCTGCATTCTTTTGAGTTCATTGCGCGCGCTCAGCTCATCGCAGCATTCAGCAAGGTCTCTGGGGACAATGCCCTCTGTGTGATGAGGTATGAAAATGGCAAAAGCGCCGATGCCATTACTGGGATGCTCAAGAAAGGGGTTCTGAACAATGCTGGCGTAGTCGACAGCTTTGACGAGCTGGTGCGGCGTATGCCCCGACACAGTGGCAAAGTTGTCATCTACGAAGACGGCTTGTTTTCGGGTACTGAATGGGTTGGCATCTTCCGAAGCCTCCTCGGCGTGGACGAAGGCAGCAGTAAGAAGTGCGAGAAGCTCGACGACCCGACTGCATTGAGAGAGATGGATTTGGAAGTCCGCTTCGCCATCGCAACAACCGTGGGTATCGCTTTCCTGCAACGGGAACTTGAGCAGCTTGGACTTCAACATATACGGCTAACGTTCGGTACGGAGCCACTGCAAGTTCTTTCACCACTTGGCAGAGAACGGTTGGCAACAGGAACGCTATTCTCGGAAGACGGAAAGATCGAACGCGATGCCGTAGTGCCCCGAGCGTTCCAGACTCCCGCTTGGGGGGACCGAGCAGATGAGGGCATCAAGTGGTGCGACCGTGTTGGGCGTGCGCTCTGGTCAAGCTACTGGCGCAAGAAAAATAAACCGGTGTCAGAAGACATGTTGGACCGGGTCGCTCTTGGCGCAAGCAACCTAGGTTTTGCAATGGCGTTTTCATTTTCGTTGCCCAAGGTCTCTTTGCCCCTATTCTGGTGCCCCGGGAATGTTGACGGGCATAGGAAGCCGATCGCGTGGGAGCCGCTATTTCCAAATGCTGCCTAGCACGACCCGACTACAGTATCCCGATAGCGTCTAATTTCGCCCGCACCCTATCGTGACGAAGATGTCCGTAGTGCTTATCGATCATCTCGGTAGACGTACCGGCCATTCTCGCAACCTCGAAACTATCCATTCTTCCGCTGGCGATCATTTCGCTAATGGCGGTATGCCGGAGTGAGTACATGACTACAGTTGGCGGAAGCTGAGCGGCGGCCACGGCCGCCTTGAACGGCTTCTTCCAAGAGTCTTTATTCCAGCGTTGACCGAACTCCGTCGCCAAAATAGGGGCGTTAGCAATCTTGTCCTTAGCCTGCGCCTCAAAGAACGCAATTGCTGCCGAAGGTAGCGAGACAACCCGATAGCCTGTCTTCCCGTCCAAGGCCAACGTTCCCTGCGCCCGATCAAAATGCGTTACGTTAGCGTTAGCCAATTCGCCAGGGCGGGCGCCCGTGAACAGCATAGCCTGCACAAGCCGTCGAATGTCAGGGGCACAGGCGTCAACTAGAGCCTTCCGTTGCTCAGCCGCCAGAAACCCCAGCCTCCGCCTTCCAACATCCTTGAATTTGCCAACTGTTTTCCAACCCGCATCCGTCGGCACCAGCCGGTCGTGTAATGCGAGGTTCAACGCGGCCTTAAGCGAAGCAAGGTTGCGATTTGCACTGTCTTTAGCGCGCCGCAAGTCATCCTCATCTTCCGCGTCATCCTCATCCAACTCAATTTGAGCGGACAGCCATGCCTTGAGGTCCGACGTGCGCAACTTCGATATGTCGATCCTCCCGATCTTCGCCCCATAAACGAGCCGCTTGAACCGCCCTTCCGCGTCTGCCTTGCTCTTATCACCTTTGTGAAGGGCAAGGTGCCTCACATAGTGCTCACATACCTCTTTGACTGTCATGCCTTTCGATGAGACCCCACCATCGACCGCCTCCGCCCACTCAAGCGTGGCATTGAGGGCTTCGTCGTAGCTTGCGCAAGCTGCGAATGTCTTGTATTCCTGCTTACCCTCGTCGTTTCTGCGGCGGGCCACCCAACTTCCCTCACCGTGCGACAGCTTGCGATAGCCAACGTAGAGACCCGTTCGGATTCGGGAAAAATATGGCTCGCGGCGGGGTTCGAGTTTGTCGCGCGCCGTCTTGGATTGGATGGGTTCGCTCATGCGGGTCCGTACGGAAAGGGTACGGAAATTCTATGGCGCACCCCCTCGATCGTCAATGGACCAACATTTCTTTAAAATCAACGCATTAGAAAACATAGTGGACGTCCCCGGTCGGTAAAAAACCTTAGTTCCAGCCCTCCGAAGGCAGGGGTTGCTGGTTCGATCCCAGCCGGGCGCGCCAAAAATCAAAGATTTACGCAGCTTGTACGATTTTCCGACGCCAGAACCGCGCTTCTGCCGCAACGTGCAGGCCTGCCCATTCCCGAACCTTATTCAGCTTCCCAGCCTGTTTCGATCCATCGATCGCGCTGCGGGCACGCTTAGAAAATAGTCACCTCATCAGGAGTCAAGCCGTGAGCCGTTACTGGAGCGATATCGTTCAGCAACTTGTGCCCTACGTCCCGGGAGAGCAGCCGGCCATCGCGCGGCCCATCAAGCTGAATACCAACGAGAACCCGTACCCGCCATCGCCGCGCGTGGTGGCGGCAATCTCGGCCGAGCTGGGGCAGACGGGCGAGAGCCTGCGCCGCTATCCCGATCCGCTGTCGCGCCGGCTGCTCGAGACAGTGGCCGCGCAGGTCGGCCTCAAGCCTGAGCAGGTCTTTGCGGGCAACGGATCGGACGAAGTCTTGGCGCACGTCTTCCAGGCGCTGCTCAAACACGACAAGCCACTGCGCTTTCCCGACATTTCATACAGCTTCTACCCGACCTACGCGCGGCTGTACGGCGTGCAGTGCGAAGTGGTGCCGCTGGCGGACGACTTCTCCATCCGCGCCGATGACTATCTTGGCGACGCGGGCGGCGTGCTGTTTCCAAACCCGAACGCGCCGACCGGCCACGCGCTGCCGCTGGCAGAGATCGAACGGATCGTCGCCGCGAACCCGTCGTCGGTGGTCGTAGTGGACGAGGCCTATGTCGATTTCGGCGCCGAGTCCGCCATTGCGCTCATCGACCGCTATCCGAATTTGCTGGTGGTGCACACGACGTCGAAGTCGCGCTCGCTGGCCGGCATGCGCGTGGGCTTTGCGTTCGGGCATACGGCGCTCATTGAGGCGCTCAATCGCGTGAAGGACAGCTTCAATTCATATCCGCTGGATCGCCTCGCGCAGGCGGCCGCCCAAGCGGCTTACGAAGACGATGCGTACTTCCGTGCCACGTGTGCACGCGTGGTGGCGAGCCGCGCGCGGCTCAAGCAATCGCTGCAGTCGCTGGGGTTCGAGGTCGTGCCGTCGATGGCGAACTTTGTGTTCGCGCGGCATCCCGCCCACGACGCGGCAACGCTGGCAGCGCGGCTGAAAGAGCAAGCCATCTTCGTGCGCCATTTCAAGCTCCCGCGTATCGACCAGCATCTGCGTATCACGGTCGGCACCGATGATGAATGCGACGCATTCTTAAAGGCGCTGCAAGGTCTGCTGGCGTAAGCACCCACGCCTCTGCGGCAAATTGCCACCGGAGTGGACCAGCCATTTGGACGACTGCGATTGCGCTGACGCCGGCATTCCTCGACCACACGGTGCATCCGCGGCATTGCGTGGTGTGGATCGAAGGCCACGAAAGCAACCGATTGCTGCACTCAGGTATGCGGAACATTGACCGTACGCAGATGCTGCCGGCCGATTGCTGTGCCAGAATGCATGAGCGGGTAAATGGCGCGCCGACGCCGTCCGCTGTCCCCTAGGGCGAGCCTGAGCATTGCACGGGCGGCACGGGACGCCACACAACACACTCCCACAAAAGGAATCAGCATGTCCAATCGTCGTCAATTCCTGAAGAGCATCCCCATCGTGGCCGCTGCGGGCGCCGTCATGTCGATGTCGGACCTGGCACTGGCTGCACCGATGGTGGCGGAAACCGACCCGCAAGCCAAAGCGCTGGGCTACGTGGCTGACACCACCAAGGCCGACAAAGCCAAATTCCCGAAGCACACGCCGGATCAGCATTGCGGCAACTGCGCCCTGTACCAAGGCGGTGCGGCTGCGCAAGGCGCCTGCCCGCTGTTCGCCGGCAAGGACGTCGCAAACAAGGGCTGGTGCAGCGCCTGGGCCAAGAAGGCTTGAGCGGAGCGGTATCGCATGCAGGCAAAACGGACCCTTCGGGGTCCGTTTTTTTATGGGCGCGCCCTCTACAATGCGTGCCATGCCGTTCACATTCACACCCACCGTCCTCGTCATCGACGACGAACCGCACATCCGACGCTTCGTCCGCGCTGCACTGGAGGAGGAAGGCTGCGAAGTCCATGAAGCCGACCGCGTCGAGCGCGGCCTGATCGAAGCGGGCACGCGTCAGCCGGATGCGGTGATCCTCGATCTCGGCCTGCCCGATGGCGATGGCATGCAGTTGATTCGCGAATTGCGCACCTGGACGGAAGTGCCGGTGCTCGTGCTTTCGGCCCGGGTGGATGAGCGCGACAAGATCGACGCGCTCGATGCCGGCGCAGACGATTACCTGACGAAGCCCTTCGGCGTGGGGGAGCTGGTTGCGCGCCTGCGCGTGCTGCTGCGACGGCACGCCAAGCGCGGCGAAGACGGCGGCAGCGTTATCCGCTTCGGCGAGGTGGAAGTCGACCTCGCGCGCCGCCTGGTCAGCCGCAATGGCCAAGCCGTGCATCTCACACCCATCGAATACCGGCTGCTGGCAGTACTGCTCGGCCGCCGTGGCACCGTGATGACGCACCGCGAGCTGCTGCGCGAAGTCTGGGGCCCCGCGCATTCCGACAGCAGCCACTATCTGCGCATCTACATGGGCCACCTGCGTCACAAGCTCGAGCGCGATCCGGCGCGGCCCGAACACCTGCTGACCGAAGTCGGCGTCGGGTACCGTTTCACGGCGTAAGCCGGTTCACTGCTCCTTGATGCCTGCGGCGCGGACGATGCGGCCGTTGCTGTCGTATTCCGCGCGGATGGCCGCGGCAAACTGTTCGGCCGTACCGCCGGCCGGCACCACGGCGGCCTGCGTGAGGCGATCACGCAGATCAGGCGCAGCCAGCGCCTTGTTGATCTCCGCGTTCAGGCGGGCAATGACGGGCGCAGGCGTCTTGGCCGGCGCGAACACGCCGAAGGTCGACGCCATGTTGGCCTTGGCGTAACCCAGTTCGGTGAAGGTCGGCACGTTCGGCAGCGTATCGAGCCGGTGCGGCGCACCCACCGCCAGCGGGCGCAGCTTGCCGCTCGCGATGTGTTGCATCAGCGTCGGGCCAACGTTGGTCGACATGATCTCTACCTGGCCGCCCAGCGCATCCGTCAATTGCTGGCCACCGCCTTTGTACGGGATGAGCGTGATATCCACATGCGCCTGCGACTTGATCTGCTCCAGCGCGAGATGCCCCACCGTACCCAGGCCAGATGTCGACCAGCGGATCGAGCCCGGCTTGCTGCGCGACTGGCTCAGCATGTCGGCAAAACTCTTGCCCGTGAACGCGGGCGTGCCCAGCAGGATCATCGGGGCGTACATGACATTGGCCACGGGTGCGATGTCTTTCTGCGGGTCATACGGCAGCTTGCTGAAATGCGGGTTCAGCGTGAGCGGGCTCACCGACGAAAAACCCAGCGTGTAGCCATCGGGCGGCGCCTTGGCCACGGCGTCCATGCCGATGCTGCCGCCGGCCCCGGCGCGGTTTTCCACCACCACGGGCTGGCCAAGTTGCGCCGACAGCTTTTCGCCCAGTGCACGCGCCACGTTGTCGGAAATGCCACCGGTCGGGTACGCGACGATGATGCGGATCGGCTTGACCGGATAGTCCTGCGCTTGCGCGGGCACAGCGGCAAGCAGCGGCACACCGGCGCACAGCAGCACGGCAGAGGCAATCAGACGGCGGCGGGCAGTACGTGCGGAAGTCATGGCGCAATGTCAGATGAACGAAACAGGAGTCAACATTGTAGGCGGATGCCCAGGCAACCTTGCCCGACGAAGCACAAAAACAGCAGGCAAAAGAAAAGGCGCCCGAAGGCGCCTTTTCCATTCCCAATCGAGTGACAGCGTCGATTAGAAGATGTGGCGGATACCCACGCCAGCACCAACTTGGTTGGTCTTGGCGTTCTGGCCGTCAGCCGTGCCACCCGACAGTTGCGGGATAGCTGCGTTCTTGACCTTGTTGTAATCCACCGTGCCATACACTTGCGTGCGCTTGGACAGCGAGTACTCGGCCAGCAGAACGCCAGTGTAGCGCTTGCCATCGTTGCCGGCGGTCAGGTTGGCATTGCTGATGCTGTCGTAATAGAACGCGCCAGTCAGAGCCAGAGCCGGGGTCACTTGGTACGTCACGCCAGCGAGGCCAACGTGGTCACGGCGCTTCGTATTGCCAGCAAATGCGCCAGCGCCCAGTTGAGTTTGGGTAAAGCCGTTGCCATTGTTGGCGTCAATATTCAGACCGAAAGCGCTGTTACCGACGCAACCCGCGGAGCTGCTCACGCAACCTGTGGCATCGCTGCTGTCGATATAGCCCAGGAACAGCTTAGCCGGACCAACGGCGTAGTTGCCGCCAATGCCCCACACGCTTTGCTTGTTGCCAGCGACATCCTTGTGCTGTTGATAGAAACCACCCAGCAGGGCCGGACCGAATTCGTACGAAGCCGCAGCGCCCAGGTAACGGTTGGCCGAGTTGCTGCCAGCCACTTCACCAAAGCCATAGCCCAGGCCAACATAGAAGCCGTTCCACTTGCCTTCGTACTTCAGCATGTTCGACTCGCGCAGACCCGTGATGCCGTAGAACGGCCACGAGTTCTGGTCGTAGTTACCCACGCCCAGCGGATCGAAGTTGCCACCCATCGTGAAGCCGAAGTTGTACTGGCGGCCCAGCGTGATGGTGCCCATGCTGCTGTTGGACAGACCCACGAACGACTGACGATTGAACAAAGCACCCGCACCGCCATTACCACGGCCGGTATCCGGATCAAAGCCGCTTTCCAGCACGAACAGCGCCTTGTTGCCACCACCCAGGTCTTCCGAGCCCTTCAGGCCCCAGCGGCTGTTGGACACAGCACCATTGGTCAGTTCGACCTTGCTATTGCCGGCAGCATTTGCATTGGTGGTGTAGTGAATGCTGGTATCGACAATACCGTACAGCGTCACGCTCGATTGGGCGTAGGCAGAACCTGCGAACAGGGCGCCAACTGCAACCAGAATGGCAGACTTTTTCATGTGGGCTCGTAATAAAAGAGTTGTCTCAAACCGCCCGACCCCGTGTGCATGAGGTTGGGCTCCTCCGTTTCCTTAACTTCCGTGTCGGAAGTGCCGCGCAAATTTAACAAAAGCCCATATGCCCGGCAAAGTAATTCACGGAATCGTTCTACCAAGTGTGGTACGCGCGCATCGCTCTTAATGCACCGCACCAAATCGGCCTACGGCAAGGCTTGCCAGCGTGCACTGCCCTGCCGTGGTGCACCAACGCGGACCGCCGGCTTTGAACCGCTCTCTTGATTAGTCAAAAAGGTTGGGGGATTGCCGGGGGCGTTACGCCATTGGCGCGATATTCAGCGCCGTTCACGCTGACTTGCATCATTTCGGCACCGACAACAAACCGTTCGTCGCACCACCGTGGATACGGCATGCCCCCTGACCTAGGCTGTAGACCGTGGCAAGACATCAAATGACCACGCCTAAAACAGCACCGAAAATCAGTTGAAGAAGGAGTTCGCCATGCGACTCAAGCAAATGGGGTTGGCCGCCATGTTGGCGGTCGGGGCCCTCGCGGCGGGCAGCGCTTGGGCGCAGGCCAGCCGCGTGGAAGTGTTCGGCCAGAATGCGCGGGCCGAACGGTTTGACGTCTATAGCGACGGTGCCCGCACCGGACGCTTCGACACGTATACAGAAGGCGCACGCAGCGGCCGCTTCGATCCGTATTCGGACGGCATGCGCAGCGACCCTGCCGGCCGCTCCCGCGAGGGCGGCGGTACGGTCTACGGGTACCCGGTTCCGAATTGATGCGCTGATCGGCATGCACTGCGTTCGTCACGCAGTCGTTACGCATTGATCAATTACGGGCCGGTCTCCAGGCATCCTCCGTTTTTCCGCCTCTTGGCCCACTCAGGCCCCGCTGGTGATGCGCCAGCGGGGCTTTTTCATGCGCGCTCAGATGAGCTTATCGAGCGTGATCGGCAATTCGCGCACGCGCCGGCCGGTGGCGTGATAGACGGCGTTGGCAATGGCCGCCGGCACGCCCGTGATGCCGATCTCGCCAATGCCCTTGGCGCCCAGCGGGTTGATGTGCGAGTCCGCCTCGTCGAGCACGAGGATGTCGATGTCGGGCACATCGGCGTTGACGGGCACGTGGTACTCCGCCAGGTTGTTGTTGACGATGCGGCCGTAGCGCGTATCGAATAGGCTCTCTTCGAACAGCGCCATGCCCATGCCCCAGACGATGCCGCCCATGAGCTGGCTGCGGCCCGTCTTGGCGTTGAGCAACCGCCCTACGCCGTAGCTGCCCACGATGCGCGAGAGGCGGACCACGCCCAGGTCCGCATCGACATGCACCTCGGCAAACACCGCACCGAACGAGTGCATCGAGTACTTCTGCTTCTCCTCGCCCGGCTGCACCTTGGCGGTCGCCTCGATGGGACGGCCGTAGCGCGCGACCACGGCAGCCACGGGCTCGCGCGCACCGCTGCGCGCAGTCAAGATGCCGTCGGCCACGGTGATGTCGCTTGCGGCCAGCCCATGTAGCGGCGAGCTGGCATCGGCAATGGCCGCGGCAATCAGCGCATCGCGAGCCTGCGCGCCGGCGGCCTGCACGGCGGGCGATACGCTGGCCACACTTTGCGAGCCGCCCGACACCGGCGCCTCGGGCATGCGCGTATCGCCCAGGCTGAAATGCACCCGGTCGACGGGCATGCCCATGGCATCGGCCGCCACCTGGGTCATCACCGTGTAGGTGCCGGTGCCCAGATCCTGCGAGCCGGATTCCACCTGCGCCGTGCCGTCGGGCAGATAGCGCGCGGTGGCGCCGGCCGCGCTGCGGTTGGCGGGGTATGTGGCCGATGCCATGCCCCAGCCGATGCGTGTGTTGCCTTCGCGCATGCTGCCCGGCTGCGGGTTGCGCCGCGCCCAGCCGAAGCGCTCGGCACCAGCGCGGTAGCACGCCGCCAGCGATTTGCTCGACCACGGGATGCGTTTTTCCGGGTCCTGCGCGGCGTCGTTGCGCAGACGCAGCTCCACCGGATCGATGCCGAGCGCGTAGGCCATTTCATCCAGCGCCACTTCCAGTGCGAACGTACCGGTGGCCTCGCCCGGCGCACGCATGAACGTCGGCGTGCCGATGTTGAGCCGCGCGAGCCGATGCGTCGTCCGCTGGTTGGGCGTGTCGTAAAGCATGCGGGTGACGATGGCGCATGGCTCGGTCCAGTCTTCGATCATCGACGTGGTGGTCAGCGAGTCATGCGAGATGGCGGTGAAGCGGCCATCGCTGGCGGCGCCCAAGGCGATGCGTTGCTCGGTGCGCGGGCGCCCGCCGACCGGCCCGAACATCTGCGGGCGTTCCAGCACCAGCTTGACGGGCCGCCCCGCTTGGCGCGCGGCCATCGCAGCCAACACCACGTGCGACCACACCGAGCCCTTGCAGCCGAATCCACCGCCCACGAACGGGCACACCACACGCAGTTTGTCGGGCGACAAGCCCAGCGTCTTGGCAACAGTGCGGCGCACGCCCGAAACGTATTGCGTGCTGTCGTACAGCGTCAGCGAATCGCCCTCCCAGACAGCGATGGTCGCGTGCGGCTCCATGGGATTGTGCGTTTCCATGGGCGTGCCGTAGAGGGCCTCGATGCGCTGCGCCGCCTGGGCCATGCCAACGGCCACGTCGCCGCGTGTGGTGTCGGCCGATTGCGTCTGCACCTTGCCGGGCGAGTGCGCATCGGCGCGGGCGGTTTCGAAATCGAGCCGCGCGGGCTGCTGAGCGACCTCCACGCGGACCATGCGGGCTGCGGCCTGGGCGTGTTCCAGCGTGTCGCCCACCACCAGCGCAATGGGCTGGCCGTTGTAGTGCACCTGATCGTCCTGCAACAAAGACAGAGCGCGTCCGGCCGGCGGCTCCAGCGCGGGCTTGCCGCCGTTGGGCAGGCGCGGTGCGTTCTCGTGCGTCATCACCAGCAGCACGCCGGGCATGGCCTGCGCGACGTGTGTATCGACCCGTGTGATTCTGCCGGCCGGCACCGTGCTTTGCACCAGCACGGCATGCGCCAGGCGCGGCACCTGGAACTCGGCGGAGTAGCGCGCCTGGCCGGTGACTTTGAGCAGACCGTCTGTGCGGTCCAGCGGTTGGCCGACGTTGCTCATGCCACACCCCCAGTCGGATTGGCCGGGTTGGCCGGATTGGGTGGATTGGCCGCCGAGGTCAGCGCGCGCGCCACCGCCCGCTGTGCGAGCGGTACCTTGAAGCCGTTGTCGCGCAGCGGCTGAGCGCCCTGCACGGCCAACGCACCGGCCTGGGCAAACAACTGCGCGTCCAGCACCTGCCCCGCCAGCATCTGTTCTGCCGCATGCGCGCGCCAAGGCTTGTGTGCCACGCCGCCCAGCGCGATGCGCGCCTCCCGGATCGTCCGACCATCCGTCTGCAACGCCAGCGCCGCCGCCACCGACACCAGCGCAAACGCATAACTGGCGCGGTCGCGCACCTTCAGGTAATGCACATGCGTGCCGAACATTGGTGGCGGCAGGTCGATGGCGACGATCAGCTCACCGGGCGCCAGCATCGTGTCGATCTCGGGATGCGCTTCGGGCAGCCGGTGGAACGCTTCGATCGGGATACGCCGCTCGCCGTGCGTGCCGTGCACAACCACTGTGGCGTCCAGAGCCGCCAACGCGACGGCCATATCGGACGGATGCGTCGCCACGCAGGCCTCGCTCGCACCGAGGATGGCGTGCATGCGAGTGAAGCCCTCCCGCGCGGCGCAGCCGGAGCCGGGCTGCCGCTTGTTGCACGCCGGGTACGCCGTGTCGTAGAAGTAATGGCAGCGCGTGCGCTGCATCAGGTTGCCGCCGTTGGTGGCCATGTTGCGCAGCTGACCCGAGGCGCCCGACACAATCGCCTCACTCAGGAGCGGATAGCGCGAGCGCACCAGCGGATGCGCCGCCGTATCGGCATTGCGCGCCATCGCGCCCAGTCGCAGTCCGCCATCGGGCAACGCACGAATTTGCGCAAGCGGCAGGCGGCTCACGTCCACGAGCCGCTGCGGCTGCTCGACGCCGCCCTTCATCAGGTCCAGCAGGTTTGTCCCGCCGCCGATATAGCGCGCGCCCGGCTCATGGCCCAAGCGCACGGCGGCCTCCACTGAAGACGCACGGTCATAGGCAATCGATTGCATGGCGGCTCCTCAAACAGTGTTGCCGGACTTGGCGGCCACCACGCGGATCGCCGCCACGATGTTGGGGTACGCGCCGCAGCGGCAAATGTTGCCGCTCATGCGCTCGCGTATTTCGTCTTCGGTCAGCGCAACGGGGCCGTCATTGCCCAGTGCCGCCGGCGAGGTGACCGTGCTCGGCATGCCGCGGCGCGCCTCCTCCAGCACCGCCACGGCCGAGCAGATCTGCCCCGGCGTGCAATATCCGCACTGAAACGCGTCGTGTTCAAGAAACGCGGCCTGCACCGGATGCAGCGCCGCGCGGTCGACCAGGCCGTCTTTCGCGTGCGCTAGCCCTTCGACGGTGGTGATGGAGTCCCCCTCGTGCATGATCGCCAGCGTCAGGCAACTGTTGATGCGCCGCCCATTCACGAGGACGGTGCACGCGCCGCACTGGCCGCGGTCGCAGCCTTTCTTGGTGCCGGTCAGCGCCAGCACCTCTCGCAGCGCATCGAGCAACGTGACGCGCGGCTCCAGCGACAACGCATACGGCTTGCCGTTGATATTGAGCGAGACCGGCCGCGCCGGCGCCAACGCGGCTGAACGTGCCGGGGCAGACGCAGAAGCGCGCGCGCCGGCCGACTCGTGCGGCAGCGCAAACGCCGACGCCGCAGCCGCCGCGCCCTGCAGAAAGCCGCGCCGGCTCGGGCGCGCAGGCGACCCATCCGGTTCGTCGGCGGGGTCATTCGATGCTGGGAAGGGATGTTCGGACATGGCGCGCGCTCCACCGGCCGGGGCGGCCGTAGCTGGGGACATGCGTCAGCGGAAAGCAAGCGGAATACCCGGCAGCCGGGCGTTGGGAAGCCGCTGAGCAGCGGCTTCGCGCAGGAGATGTGCCGCGGCGCGTGTAAGCCTTACGCGCCGCGTTGCAGTGCGGTTACCTGGCCGGGCCGACGCGATCGCGCGACACATCCATGACCATGCGCGTCAACAGGTACAGGCGCGGCACGATGGAATTCAGATCGACATATTCGGCGTCATTCGAGTGCGCGCCAAAGCTCGCCAGACCGAAGCGCTCGATCACGGGCGCCTTGGTTTTCGAGGCGGCGAACGCGGCATCGGTGCCACCGCCCTCGGCCTTGTCGTCAATCTCCAGCGTCTTGCCGAGTTCGCCATAGATCTTCTGGGCGTGCTCGGCCAGCGCGCGCGAGGCCGGCGTGGCTTCCAGCGGCGGGCGGCGGCGCTCGAACTTGGCCGAGACCTGCGTATCCGGGATCAGCTTGTTCTTGATGCGTTCGTTGACGATTTCTTCGAGCTTGTCGGCGTCGGCTGCTCGCAGCAGCCGCACATCGGCCTGGGCGCTGGCCACGGCCGGGATCACATTGCGGTTGGTGCCCGCCTGCGCCACGGTCCAGTTCACCTTCAGGCCGGTTTCCGGCTTGGACAGATCGCGCATCTGCAGGATCTGGTGCGACAGCTCGTACAGCGCGTTGCGGCCCTGCTCCGGCGCGCCGCCCGCGTGCGAAGCCTTGCCCTTCACATCCAGCAGGATCGCGCCGATGCCGCTGGTGGCCAGCGAAAGCTTGTCCGACGTCACGCGCGTGCCTTCGCAGGAGAACACGGCGTCCTGCTCGGCGCCCAGCTTGGCTTGCATGGCCCGCGCGCCCGGCGAGCTGATCTCTTCATCGCCGTTGATCAGCACCGTGAGCGTGCCGTACTGTTTGAAGTTGACGGCCTGCAGAATCGATACCGTGTGCAGGATGACCGCCACGCCGTTCTTGTCGTCGGCAATGCCCAGGCCGTAGGCGCGCTCACCGTCGATGCGGAATGGCTGGTGCGCAAGCATGCCCTTCAAGTACACGGTATCCATGTGCGCGATCAGCATGATGTTGCGCTTGCCCTCGCCCTTGAAGCGCGCAAGCACCATCTTGCCGATCTTCTCGGGCGTGTCGGCCATGCGGTAGGCGTGGTCGCTGGGGTCAATGAGCTTCACGTCGCCGCCCATGCCGCGCAGGCGCTCGGCGATCACGCCGGCAATCTTGTCCAGGCCTTCGATGTCCTTGCTGCCCGATTCGATCGAGACCAATGTCTTCATGGTGTCGATCAGCGCCGGTTTTTCCTGCTGGGCGCGCTTGTAGATTTCAGCCGGCGGCACGGCGGCGGCATGGCCGGCAGCCAGCACACCCACCATTGCGACGACGGCGAGCACTGCGGGGCGCATGCCCTTGGGCAACAACGGGGCTCTCATGAATGTTTCCTCACCTGTTCTTAGTTATGGTCTGCAACAAAACGGCGATTTTCGCACGCCCGCCTGAGCATTGCCCGAGGGCTATCCCCCCTTTGGATAGGCGCATGACACCGCGCAAAGGAATACTGATAGAGATGCGCAAAACGAAAGCGCTGGGCTGACACTCTCGCTACAATTGCTGCCATGCAATACATCCATGTCGTCAACGGCGATGTTGCCGGCGCCACGCTCAAGCAGGCGCTCGCACAGGCTGGCCGCCCCGATTCCGTAGTCGTACTGCGCGACGATCTCGCCGTCGGGCCGCTGGTCGACGTCGACAGCGTCGCCATGGCGCGCTCCGGCTTCTGGCAGCGCGTGGCGCCCAACAGCAATATCGACTTCGCCGCCGAGATGCGCGACGCGCTTGCGTCGCTCGCCGACCTGCGCGATGCCACTACCGAAGTCGCCATCTGGCACGGCCAAAGCGCGTCGGACCAGCTCATGCTGCGCCGGGTGGCGTTCCACCTGCACCAAGCGCCCCAGCGCATCAATGAAGTCGGCATGGATGTGCGCGAACTTGAGGCGCCCAACGGCCAGGGCCCGCTGACGACCATCGGCATGTATTCGGGTGCCCGGTTGGCACGGCGGTTTTCGACCATCGCGCCGGTGTCGGTGTTGCGCATCGGCCGCCTGGCCTACGAATGGCAGCAGACCGTGCGCGAGAACGCCGACACGCGGCTGTGGAAGGGCAACACGCTGGTGCCGGTGTCGTACGGCACGGTGGACGAAGTGATCCTGGAGCACGTTCCCACCGACTGGGCCAGCGCCCGCGACGTAGTCGGCAGCATCATGGGCGCCATCGACGGCCTGCTCGCCAGCGACTGGTTTGTCTTCTGGCGCTGCCGCGAACTGGTCGGCAACGGCCAGTTGCTGCTGCGCGGCGAGGCCGATTCGCTCAGCACCTGTGAACTGCGGCGCAATGTGAGCGTGGCCGTGTAAGTGCCGCCCTAAACCTGGATCTGCCGCGAGGAGCGCCAAAAGCGCTCCTTTTTGTTTGAGCACGGCTTGCGCATGAATCGCGACCGTAACCGGCGCGAGTCAGCCGTCGCGCCGAAGGCCCGCGCGTGCCGGGCAATCGATCGGGGCATCGGCGTCGCCGCCGTCGACCTCGTTGGCGAGATCGCTATCGGGCTGCGTGCCTTCCTCATCGCTATGGACGTCGCCCTCGCCCCAGGGCATGCCGGATTCGCGCAGACGCTTGCGCTGTGTGCGGTCGCGCTGGAACATTTCGGCCAGCTCGTCGCGCCCCTGCTGGGCAAGTGACACGAGCTTCTTCTGATCGCGGTAAACGGGGTAGACCTGCTCCATTGAGTTGAGCGTGTGGCGGCGGAACGTCTGCGCGATGCGGTGCGCTTCGTACGGCTCCTTGCCTAGCCCCTCCAGCACCCGGCGGCTGAGCATGAGCGAGCCCTCGAACATCTCCCGCTCGATCACTTCCACGCCGCGGTCGCGCAGCTGGTACACGTGCGACACGTTGCGCGCCCGCACATACAGCTTCAGGTGCGGAAAGCGCTCGCGCACACGGTCGACCACCTCCAGGTTGGTTTCCATGTCGTCGATGGCGACGACCATCATGCTGGCCTTGTCGGCGCCGGCGGTTTCCAGCAGGTCCATGCGCGTGGCGTCGCCGTAGAAGACCTTGAAGCCGAAGCGGCGCAGCATGTCGATCTGGTCCGGATCGTGATCGAGCACGGTGGCGCTGTAGCCCTGGCTGTAGAGCATGCGGCCGACGATCTGCCCGAAACGGCCGAAGCCCGCGATGATGACCTGGTTGTCCTGGGGCTCGATGGCCTCGGGCGCGCGCTTCTTGCCATCCATCAGGTGCGGCACCAGCACTTTGTCGTGCAGCAGCAGGAGCAATGGCGTCGCGGCCATCGACAGCGCCACCACGAGGTTGAGCGCAGCGGCCGTCTCCGCCCCGAGCACGTCGCCAGCCACGCCGGGACCGAATACAACGAACGCAAATTCACCGCCTTGCGAGAGCAGGAACGCAAACAGCCATGCCTGCCCACGCGCAATGCCAAAGCGGGTGGCAAGCAGGCGCAGCGCGCCAATCTTCACCGCCAGGAACACCGCAACCAGCCCGATCACGGCCAGCGGCTGGCGCATCAGCACGCCGAAGTCGATCGACATGCCAACGGCCAGGAAGAACAGGCCGAGCAGCAGGCCCTTGAAGGGCTCAATGTCGGTTTCGAGCGCGTGACGGTATTCGGAATCGGCCAGCAGCACCCCGGCAATGAAGGCGCCCAGCGCCATCGACAGGCCCACACTGTGCATCAGCAGCGCAATGCCCACCACCAGCAGCAGCGAGAACGAGGTGAACATCTCGCGCATGTTGGTACGGGCAATGGCGCGCAGCACCGGCCGCAACACCGTGCGCCCGCCAAAGATCACGGCCGCCACCACGCCAACTGCCTTGGCCGCCGCCACCCAGCTATGACCGCCGGACGCGTCGCTTGCCTCGGTTGCCAGCAGCGGCAGCAGCGCGATCATCGGAATGGCGGCAATGTCCTGGAACAGCAGAATGCCGAAACTGGCCGTGCCCGCCGGCGTGCGCATCAGATTGCGCTCGGAAAGTGTAGCCAGCGCAATCGCCGTGGACGACAACGCGAGCCCCAGCCCCGCAACCACAGCCGCGCGCCACGGGTGGCCCACCGCCATGACCGCCAGCCCGACGGCCAGCGCACACACCAGAATCTGCAGCCCGCCGTAACCGAAGATGCTCCGCCGCAGCGACCACAGCCGCGCCGGCTCCAGCTCCAGGCCAATCACAAACATCATCAGCACGACGCCGAATTCCGAGAAATCCAGAATCGACTGCACATTGGTGATGAGCCGCAAGCCCCACGGCCCCACGATCACCCCCGCCAGCAGATAGCCGAGCACCGAGCCCAGCCCCAGCCGACGCGCAAGCGGCACTGCCGCCACGGCCGCAGCCAGGTAGATGACGAAATTGACGAGCAGATCGTGCGATTGCATAGGCAGGGAGGAGATCGGAAACGTCAGGCGACGGAGTCGGCGTCGGTCGGGAGCCAGGGTTGCAGCGCGGCGCGCACCTGGGCGATATGGGCGTCGATGACATCGGCAGACACATCGTCGGCATCGTGCAGCACGTGCGGTGGCTGCCATTGCATGCCGCACAACGCAGCCGTCTGTTGCAGCGGCAGCAGGAACATGTCGAACGTGTGGCCGTGAACGCCATCCGGGTTGTAGGAATGCGCGCGACCGCCGGTCGTGGCCAGCACCATCAGATGCTTGCCGCGCAGCGCCGTGCCGCCCGGCCCGTAGGCCCAGCCCATCTCCAGAACCACGTCGATCCATTCCTTGAGCAGCGACGGCGTGGCGTACCACTGCACCGGAAACTGGAAGACGAGCAACTCCGCCGCCTCCACCGCTTCCTGCTCAACACGCACATCGATGTCGAAATCCGGGTACTGCCGGTACAGGTCGTGCATGGCCACGCCAGGCAGGCTGGCCAGGGCACGCGCGAGCGGCTTGTTGGCGCGCGAACGGCGCGGCGCAGGATGCGCGTAGATCACAAGAATGCGCGAGGGCGTCATGGAAAATCAGGAGGCTGGGGCGTCTTGATGGCGCATCTTCGCACGGCTATTGTTGAGCGGCGTTACGAACGGCGGCGGCAGGTAATCGGGCGATGTAACTTTCAGAGCACCCGGAAAGCGCGCCTTCGCTCGCTTTTGCGCGATGCAACATTTACGTTGTTGCCACGCCACACCTCTGGAACCCACCGTCGGATGCGTTAAATCAATGATTTACCGGGAAATCCTCTGGAAAGTCTGACACCAGACTTACGGGGAAACCCTGATTGCACTACAATAGCATGGTGCATTGCACAACACTCAGTTGCACCCGATTGAGTGCCCCGGAGGTGCCATCCGCGCCTCCGACTCATCACTTCGCAGCCTTCCACTGAAAGGCGCGATCAGAACAGGAAACCGTGTCGTGAACCCGCTCGAGCTGAGCAAGGCCATCGGCGTCGTCACCCAGGACGACATCGACAAAACGGAAGCAGCGCAAGGCGCGCCGCGTTCCACCGTGCTGGTGCGCGAGCTTGCTGCGCACCACCGGTCGCGCCTGCTCAAACACCTGCTCGCCCTGGGCGAGGAAGACCGCCTGCTGCGATTCGGCCAGGTGGTGCGGGATCACGTGATCGAGGCGTACGTCGACAGCATCGATTTCGACCACGACAAGGTCTTCGGCGTCTACGACGAGCGTCTGGAGCTGACGGGCGTGGGCCACCTCGCCTACCTGCGCGACAACCCGCAAGGGCGCGTGGCGGAGTTCGGCGTGTCGGTGTCGGAATCGGCGCGCGGCAAGGGCGTGGGCAGCGCGCTGTTCCAACGTGCCGCCATGCATGGCCAGAACACCAAGGTGCGTACGCTGTACATGCACTGCCTGTCACGCAATGCAGCCATGATGCACATCGCCAAGAAGGCGGGTATGCGCGTTCAGTACGCCTATGGCGAAGCCGATGCCTATCTCGAATTGCCGCCCGCCGACACGATGAGCCTGCTGACGGAAGCCATCGACGAACAAGTGGCCGACCTGGACTACATGCTCAAGCGCAACCTGCGCGATGTGCGCCGGTTTGGACAGCGCTTCTGGCGCTCGCTGGTGCCGCAAAAGCGCACGGTGTAACTGCTTCGCCCAACAAGAAACGCCCGGTTCCACCCGGGCGTTTTTGTTTTGCGCGGCGCATTTGGATTGCTCGCAATTTAATGCAAGTCATTTCAATAAAATAATATCTGCAAAAAGCGTCATCGATATTCCCAGCCTTATTTTGTGATGCCAGTCCGACGTGCCATTACGCATATTGAGTAATTTGATTTAAATCACTCAAGCTCCCGCCATACCGCTCGATAGTGCATTCGTTATCGATTATGACGGGGACAAAGATGCGCTTCTCGAAAATGAAGGTGGCCACCCAACTGGCGTGGGGTTTTGGCTTAACAATGGGGCTGCTCGTGCTGCTGATGGCATTCAGCCTGCAGCGCATGTCAGATTTTCGACGGCTGCTGGAGGACACTACGGAAATCAACGCCGTGGAAGCCAAGCTCGCCGCAAAAATGTATTCGAGCGTTACTGAACGGGCATTGGCTTATCGGAATATCGTGCTGCTGGAGCAGCATGACGAAATCCAGATCGAACTGAGCCGCGTTGATAAGCAGGAGGCCCTGTACAGCGAAGCCGACCGCAAGCTTGGCCGCATGTTCGACACGTTGCCGGACACCACCGCCGAAGAAAAAACGCTGCTTGCGCAAATCCGGCAGCAGGCTGAATTGGCCGCGCCGTTCGCAGCGCGCGTCAAGGCGCTGATTGCCGCCGGCCACAAGGAAGACGCGTACAAGGTGTTGCGCTTCGAATTCCGCCCGGTGCAGCGCGCTTGGTGGGATCTGCTCGGCAAGCTGCAGGCGTTTGAAGAAAAGCTCAACGACGAAAACACCGCCAAGGCCAAGTCGAGCTACATCGACAGCCGCAACTGGCTACTGGCGCTGAGCGTCCTGGCACTGCTGGTGAGTCTCGCGGCCAGCGTCCTCATCACGCGCGGGCTGCTGCGCAAGCTCGGCGGCGAGCCCGGCACGGTGGCCGACATTGCCAGCCAGATCGCCGGCGGCAACCTGGCCGTGGCCATACCGACGCGCGACGACAATCAGACGAGCCTCATGCACGCCATGAAGCGCATGCGCGACAGCCTCGCGACGATTGCCGAACAGGTACACACCAGCACCGACACGCTGGCCACGGCATCTGAGCAGATCGCCACCGGCAACTTCGACCTGTCGACCCGCACGCAGGAACAGGCCTCGGCGTTGGAGGAATGCGCCGCGTCGATGGAAGAGCTCAACGCCACCGTCAAGCAGAACGCCGATCATGCGCGTCACGCCAACCAGCTCGCCGCCACGGCTGCCGAGGTCGCTACGCGAGGCGGTACGGTGGTAGCGCGCGTGGTGGACACGATGGGCGCGATCAGCGAATCGGCACGCAAGGTAAGCGAGATCATCGGCGTGATCGACAGCATTGCTTTCCAGACCAACATCCTGGCACTCAACGCAGCCGTGGAAGCGGCCCGTGCCGGCGAGCAGGGACGCGGCTTTGCGGTGGTCGCCAGCGAGGTGCGCGGGCTGGCGCAACGCTCTGCTGCGGCAGCCAAAGAGATCAAGTTGCTAATCAACGACTCTGCCAACCATGTCGACGCCGGCAGCACGCTGGTGGAACAAGCCGGCACCACGATGCAGGATGTCGTGACCAGCATCCACCGCGTAACTGCCATCGTGACCGAAATCATGGGCGCGACCGACGAGCAGGCCAGCGGCATCGACCAGATCCACCGCGCCATCACGCAAATGGACGAAGTCACGCAGCAGAACGCCGCGCTGGTTGAAGAAGCGGCCGCAGCAGCGGAATCGATGCGCGAGCAGTCGAGCCGACTGGTGGGCGTGGTGAGCGTATTCAAGCTGGCAAACCAGGCGAAAGCGGCAGCCCCCGCAGCAGCGCGCATCGGCTATCACCAACCCGCCCTGTTGCCGGCCTGACGCGGAGAACGCCGAGATGAAGCCTGCGCTCTCTTCCTGCGCCAGCCCCGGCGCACGGAATGTCTACTGGCATACCGGCGCCGTGGCTGACGAAGCCCGCGCGCATCAGTTCGGTCATGCGCCGCTCACGCTGTGGCTCACGGGCCTGAGCGGCGCGGGCAAGTCCACCCTCGCCTATGCGCTGGAAAAGCGCTTGTACGAGACGTGCCAGCGCTGCGCCGTGCTCGACGGCGACAACCTGCGCCACCACCTGAACCACGATCTCGGCTTTACTGAAGCCGACCGCACCGAGAACCTGCGCCGCGCCGCCGAGGTGGCGCGCCTCATGAACGACGTCGGCCTGATCGTCGTGACGGCGTTCATCTCGCCGCTGCGCTCCGATCGCGAGATGGCGCGCGAGATCATCGGCGCAGACCGGTTTGTGGAAGTGCACGTCTGCACCACGCTCGATGTGTGCGAGGCGCGCGACCCAAAGGGGCTATACGCCCGGGCGCGAGGCGGGCAGATCCCGCAATTCACCGGCGTTTCGTCGCCGTATGAGGCACCGGAGGCGCCGTCGCTGCGGCTCGATACCGGCGCCATGCCGCTGCTGGCAGCCACGGCCGCGCTGCACGCTCACTTGTCCGCCTGGCTGGACAATCGCCAACCGGAGACCGTTCGATGACCGCCCTGCCACGCCCCGTCCTGATGATTCCGCTGCGCCGCTGCGGCAGCCATGCGCTGCGCCTGCGGCTGAACTTCAACCCCGCGTTCTACGCACCGTATCCGCTGCACATCGTCGACTTCATGCCGCTGGTGCCGCTGTACGGCGACCTGCAGGACGATCGCGCCTACTTCCGCCTCGTGACCGACGTGATCGGCCTGCAGGCAGCGAGCATGGTGAAGTGGCCCGGCATGGTGTTTGATCCGGTGGAGGTGTTCGAAGCCTTGCGCGACCAACCGCGCAGCGTGCACCGCGTGGTGTGGGAACTGCTGCTGCGTGCGGGCGCGCAGCACGGTGCCCGCGTCGTCATGGACAAATCACTCGACAGCGTGCACTACGCCGCCGAGCTGATGACGCTCTTCCCAGACATGCGCTTCCTGAATGTCGTGCGCGACCCGCGCGCCCAAGTCGCGTCAATGAACCGCGCGATCATCCACGACTTCGACACGCTGCTGAACACGCAGACCTGGGTGGCCGCGCACCGCGCCGCCAACGCGCTCATCGCCCAGTACCCGGAGCGAACCTGCACCATCCGGTATGAAGATTTCCTGGTCGATCAGGAAAGCACGTTGCGCCGCGTTTGTGCTTTCCTGGAGATCGATTTCCTGCCGCAGATGCTCGATGTCTCGCGCTCGGCCGAAGCGCGGCAGATTTCGCGGTTGTCAGCGTTGTGGACGTCCAACTGCTTCGCGCCCATCACGGCCAATATCGACAAATTCCACCAGCAGTTGTCGATGGACGAAATCACGCTCATCGAAACCCTGGCGCGCGACGACATGGCCCGCTACGGCTATGCCCCGCTGACCGCCGCAAACGCCCGCATCGAAACACACACACAGGAAGCGGCGCGCATGCGCTCGGAATCCGGCCGTCAGGCGGCATGGCACGCACTGGAAACGGACAACTACCGCGATTTTGTCTTGCGCCGCCACCGCGCTGATTTTCTGGGCAGCGTGCGCGAGCGGCTCATGCTCCAAGCGAAGACGGCGACGGCCGTCAAACCCACGGCACCGCACCGGCTGGAGGCGCTGGCCGACCCGGCTGCGTTTGAAGTCACGGACTAGCCGACGCCACCGCTTGGGTGCACATGCATTGCCGTGGACAGCCGCCAGCAAGGTACATAAACAGCCGTTAACACGCGGCCGGCGGGCGCTGGCTACCATGCCCCTCCATAGGTCAAGCAACCGCGGAGGGGCACATGGTCACCAAGGCCCAGGCCAAACCGAAAACCGATTTCGAGCGCTGGCAGGATTACATCAACACATCTACCAAGCACCCCGACCGCTGGAACGGCTACGACTGCGATATCCAATCTGCGGTGGGGGAATACAACCGCTACCTGATGGGCAACGCCGGCTATCTGCCGCTGGACTGGCAGATCGTCAAGGCGATGGTGTGGGTCGAAACTGGGGCAGATTCGGAAGCGTGGCAGACCAAGCCGATGCAGATCGGCAACCTGGGCGACCCCGGTCTGAATACCCTGCTGCGCGGCGAAGAAGGCAGCGACCTGATCGTGCCGCCGGCCATCCGCACCCGGTTGAACGCGGGCCTGGCCCGAACGGTGCCCGCGTGGAACATTCGCGCCGGGATCGGCTACCTCCTCACGCGCATGGCGAAGTTCGACGTCCGGAGCGTGCGCGATACCGACGACAAGGTCTATGAGGTCACCGTCAAGGCGGGCGACAGCCTCGACAAGATCGCCCGCGCACAAGGCTCAACCCTGGCGGAAATGCGCACGCTCAACCCGAACGCCGCAACACTCAAACCCGGACAGGTGGTCAAATACCGCAAGGCCGCCATGCGCAAGATGATTACCGGCTGGCGGCCCGTGACGACGCAGAACATTGCCGTGCTGTACAACCACGGCGACGCCGCGTACATCCGGAAACTCGATTACGTGCTCACGCTTATCCCGAAGATCGGAACCGCCGCATGCAAGTAGGCCGCCTCCTTATCGCCGTATCGCTGCTGGCCGCACAATCGGCCATGGCTGCAGATACCCTGACCGGAACCTTCCGCGGTGATGGCCGCGCCTGCTACGGCGCCTTGTTCCTCCGCCCGAAGACCATCGAGTGGAACGCCAGCTTCTTCAAGTGCGGCCCCACGCGTTACAAGGTGATCGAGCAGGACCTGTCGGGCGAGCATCCGCATGCGTCGTTCAAGATTGAAGACCACCGCAAACGCTGCGGCCTGGCCGTGATCGAAGTCTCGCGGTACAGCGAGTTCTCCTGGAGCGTAAAGGGCTACCAGACCGTGGAGGCCTATCAGAAGCGCGAGGAACCCGGCTGGAAGGATTCCGCCGACCCCGCACGCCAGGTCGCCTTGTGCGGCATGCGCAAGGAATAGCGCAGCCAACGCGCCGCCGCCATGCAGCCGCTCCAACGCTTCACCCTGGAGAAACACAGCGGCCCGTATGAGCAGTGGCCCATGCGCACACGCGTGATCGTCGACGGCGTGCCGCACCCGACGCTCACCATCCCCGGCTACGAGCTGCTCCGGCAATACCAGACCGACCTCGGCTTCGTCCTCATCACCAGCTACGACTGCCCGTTTGAAGAGGCCGTCTCCATCACGCTCATCGCGCCCGACCTTTCACGCGCGATCAGCACCGGCACCATCGGCGCGGCGTACTACACGTTCTGGCTGGATGACGTCGAGTGGATCGACGCAAGCCACTTTCGCCTCACCTGCGAAGACGCCGTGGGTGATTGGCTGGTCACGCTGCGCGCCCGCCATATCCCGGTGTTATCGCCGGCCGTCTTCATCAAGCGCCGTGTGGCGCCGCCGGTCGAGCCCGCGGTGTAGAGTGAAAGGCTGCCCTTTCATCGATACCTGCCGCCATGACCGACGACGAACGCGCCATCCGCAACGTAGTGGACACCTGGCTCGCCGCCAGCAAGACCGGCGACATCGATACCGTGCTCGGCCTGATGACCGACGACGTGTTGTTTCTCACGCCCGGCCAAGCGCCCTTTGGCAAGGACGCCTTCTCCAAGATGTCCGGCGGCATGAAGGACGTGCACATCGACGGCACGAGCGATATTCAGGAGGTGCAGGTGTTTGGCGAGATCGCTTACTTGCGCAACGCGCTGCGCATCGTCGTCACGATGCCGGATGGGAAGGTGGCGCGGCGCTCGGGGCAGACGTTGACGATCCTGCGCAAAGAGGTAGATGGGAAGTGGCGGGTGGTGCGGGATGCGAATTTGGTGATGGCTGACTCGACAAACTGATACCGTCATGGTCTTCCTAGCAATCAGCCCCGAAGGCTTGCAACGCGCGCTACAACTAGCAAGCGAGGCGAATCTGCCAATCTGGTGCGGATCGGATGCAATGTCCGAAGCTGACTACGGCAAACTCGCCGGACGCAACGTATCGCGGTTTGTCTATCCGCTGCGCGGGGCCTCTACCGAGGTGCAGCAAGGTGCAGTCGAAACGATCGCAGAGCATCATCCCGGTGAGCCCGTTTGGGTAGAACACCTGACGCCGACCTAGACCTTTTTGCCATGCGACTTTCACTGGAACTACTCTGGCGCGACCCTGATGACGAGATGCTCGAACTACGGCTGTCACTTCGAAGCGCGACCCAGTCCGTCGCAGTCGATTTCTACGATTACGCACCGAGCTTGATTGCATGGGGCGCGCAATTGGCTGCGTTTCCAGCCGGTATCGATGACGAAGTCGCTTTCGAGAAGGGCGCCACGGGCGACAACACCATTCTCCGATTGGCTATCCGTGCATTTGTGGTGAACGGTGCTGGCGCCACAGCACTGGAGATCGAATATGAACGACGCGGTGACCGACTGGACCAAGAAAGCGCTCGTTTCGCGGTTCCCATCGAGGCTGCGGCAATCAGTCGTTTGGGCGCCGCATTGAAATCTTGGAGCCCCACGGAACATGCACCGCTCATCTTCAGCGATGGCTCACTAGTGGCCGCCTGATTCAGCATCCCCGCCCGTCTCGGGGAAGCCTTCCTACTGTTTTTGTTTTCTTCTCGCTCAAGCAGGTCCAACACTTCCCACCGGTACGGATCGACCAGCATGCCCTCGATTGGCAATTCCGAAAGGGATATGGACCATCGGAATATTGGCGGCAGAAGATTGCAGATGACTCAATTGATCATCGAAGTACATATGCGGCTTCAGAATCGAGAGAATTCTCGTCTTGTCCATTCCTCCGAGAAAAAATGACTCATCGGGTGATACTCCCCACGATTTCAAAGTGGTAACTACGCGCTCGTGCGACGGTGCATTGCGCGCAGTCACAATAGCCGTACGTAACAATTTCTTATATCCGGGCTCCTCCTTCACTCGCTTTTCTTCAAGCTTCTGTAAGAAGGCAAGTTTCATAAATAGATTTGCAAGTAGCCCCGGTTGATGAGGTATTTCGCGATGAGCCGATTCGTGGGCCTGGAACTCTCCCAGATCGTTGTTGCGCTTGTACACCGACTCCGCTTCATCGTCTGCGATAACACCGTCGAAATCGAAAGCGACCCTCAACTCGATATCAAGCTCGTCGTCATACACTGTCGAGGGCAACACCAGGCCTGCTGGGTAGTTAGCGTCGATTGATTGTTGAACGTCGGCCTGATTTGCCGTCAAAAACAAGGCCGCGTTAAAGGCGGGGACATATTCATAGGGTGACCGCCCGGCCATAAATGCCGCCCGTGTGATATCAAGTCCGTAGTACCTGATAGAACGAAAGACACGTAGCCCTGTTTCCGGAGAATTTCGAGATAAGAGAACCACCTCCACGGGCGATTGCTTCGGAAAGACTTGATTGATGCGTAAGAACCGCCTGATGAACGGAAATGCAACACCTTTCGGGAACGGTGTGTCTAGATTTTCTTCTTGGTGCAGCCGATACTCTTCAACGCCTTGTCGTTTGTAAATCTCATCCGACTCAGAGAGATTGAACAAGGCGCTGGACGCCACCCCAATTACTAACTTTCGTTCTATTGGATAAGCCACTACCTACTCCACTATCCCCTCAAACCACCACCGGCAACGCCGTCGTATCTTTAATCCGCTCCAACGCAAAGCTGCTCTTCACATCGATCACCGCCGGGTGCGCAAGCAGCTGGTCGCGGATGAAGCGCGCGAAGTGCTCCATGTCTTCCACGAACACCTTGAGCAGGTAATCCATCTCGCCGGTCATGGCGTAGCACGTGACCACCTCGGGCCATGTCGCCACGGCGGCGCGAAAGATGTCTGACGGCCCCTTGCCCTTGGGCGCACCGCCCTGCTTTTCCAGCCGCACGTTGATGTAGGCCGACAGCCCCAGCCCGATCTTGGTCGGGTCGAGCAGCGCGGCGTATTGGCGGATGACGCCGGACTCTTCCAGGCGGCGGATGCGTCGCAAACACGGGCTGGGCGACAGATTCACCCGCTCGGCGACTTCGAGGTTGGTGAGGCGGCCGTTGTTCTGCAGGACTTCCAAGATCTTGCGGTCGATCTTGTCGAGTTCCACTTTATTCATTTTTGTTGCTCCGCACCAATTAATTCGGCAATTTTCTTGCGCAAATTTAGCAAGGTGGGCACAACTTCGCAATTTTTGCTTGGAGGGACACTCCTACACTGCGAGGATCGTCAAAGACCTGAGCGCTCCAGAGCGCGCCCCCACAGGAGACTCACCATGCAATTCACGCCTTGGGAAAACCCGATGGGCACCGCCGGTTTCGAATTCATCGAATACGCCGCGCCGGACCCCGTTGCCATGGGCAAGCTGTTCGAGAACATGGGCTTTACCGCCATCGCGAAGCACCGTCACAAGAACGTGACGCTGTATCGCCAGGGCGAGATCAATTTCATCATCAACGCCGAGCCGGATTCGTTCGCGCAGCGCTTTGCGCGCCTGCACGGCCCGTCGATCTGCGCGATCGCGTTTCGCGTGCAGGACGCCGCGTTCGCCTACAAGCGCGCTCTGGAACTGGGCGCCTGGGGCTTCGACACCCACAGCGGCCCGATGGAGCTGAACATTCCGGCCATCAAGGGCATCGGCGATTCGCTGATCTACCTGGTCGACCGCTGGACCGGCAAGAACAACGCCAAGGCCGGCGACATCGGCAACATCAGCATCTACGACGTGGATTTCGTGCCCATCGCGGGCGCCAACCCGAACCCCACCGGGCACGGCCTGACCTACATCGATCACCTGACGCACAACGTCTACCGTGGCCGCATGAAGGAATGGGCCGAGTTTTACGAACGCTTCTTCAACTTCCGCGAAGTGCGCTACTTCGACATCGAAGGCCAGGTCACGGGCGTGAAGAGCAAGGCGATGACGAGCCCGTGCGGCAACATCCGCATCCCCATCAACGAGGAAGGGACGGAGAAGGCCGGCCAGATCCAGGAGTATCTGGACATGTACCACGGCGAGGGCATCCAGCACATTGCGCTGGGCTCGACCAACCTGTTCAACACGGTGGACGCACTGCGCAGCAACGGCATCACGCTGCTCGACACGATCGACACGTATTACGAACTGGTCGACAAGCGTATCCCCGGCCATGGCGAAAACGTGGCGGAACTGAAGAAGCGCAAGATTCTGATCGATGGCGCGCCGGGCGACCTGCTGCTGCAGATCTTCTCCGAGAACCAACTCGGCCCGATCTTCTTCGAGTTCATCCAGCGCAAGGGCAACCAAGGTTTTGGCGAGGGCAACTTCAAGGCGCTGTTCGAGTCGATCGAACTCGACCAGATGCGCCGCGGCGTGCTCAAGGCCGACGATCAGCCGGCCTGAAAACCCTCAACTTCAGGCGAGCTGTACCCGCACCCCGGTGGTTCGCCATCGGGGTGTTTTTTTTGGGGCGTCGCGGCAAGCAATAAAAAACGGCGCCCGAAGGCGCCGCTTGCTTACAACCGATACCGCGGGTGGAAGGCTTATTCGCCCTTGGTGGCAGACGGGCCGCCCGGCATGGCCGCGGCTGCAGGGGTGTTCTTCTGCGCCTTGCGGGCATCGTGACGGGCCTTCATGTAGGCGCGGATTTCGTCTTCGGTGATCTTGCCGTCGTGGTTGGCGTCGATCTGGTCGAAGTTCTTGGCCAGACGCGGCATGCCGGCCTGCACTTCGTCCTTGGTCAAGGAGCCGTCGTTGTCCTTGTCGGCGGCCTTGAACTTGGCGTCGAAGCGTTGCGCCATCTTTTCGCGCATCTCGCCCTTGTGGGCCTTGTGCCAGGCGGCCAGCTCGTCCTTGCTGAGTTGGCCGTCGTGGTTGGTATCGATCTGGTCGAAGTTCTTCTCAAGCCAGGTGTGACCCTTGGCCTCGTCGCGCGAGATTTGGCCGTCGCCGTTGGTGTCGAGGGCCTTCAGGCCGCCGCCGTGACGGCCAGGCTTGCCGGCAGGCGCATTGGCTTGCGGCGCAGCTGGCACTGTCGCGGGCGCCTGTGCGCTGGCGGCTGGGGCGCTGGCATCCTGGGCACGGGCGTTCATGCCCGACATGGCCAGGAACAGGGCCGAGGTGGCGAGGAAGGCTTGGACAGCACGTTTGTTGGTCATGGTCAGCTCCTTTTCACATGGACTGTGTAGCGGATTAGAACCCGACAATGCCGACGCGTTGCCGGCTTTTACACGCTGTTACCCCGATGACATGCCCTGTAATATGCGCGCCCCACCGCATGGCGGGGCCGCCCCGTGCCTATTGGTTGGCACCCGGCTGGGGGTTATCGCCCTTGCGTGCGGCCGCCGCCGCGCGGTGACGCGGGCCGACGATACCGCCGCCCTGGCTGGCAGGCTCGTCACCCGTGTTGATCTGAGCGGGCGCAATGGGCAGCATGGCGCCCGGCATGGCGGTGTTGGCCGGGTTGTTGGCAACTGGCGGCGCGGGTGGCATAGCGGGCGTCGATAGCGGAGCTGCGGCACCTGCAGGCGGCAGCGGCAAAGGCGGCGCATGGCGATTGGCAGGCGACACGCCGGCCACGGCGCTGGCTGGCAGCGGAATCTCCTGGCGCGCACCGTTACGCTCGATCACTACCGAGCGCGCCTTGATTTCCACCAGCTTGAGGTTGGGTGACAGCGACTTGCCGGCCCGAACCGCCTGCGGTGCGCCGCCGTCCACCGACACGATGGCCGCGCCCGAACCATCGGCCAGATCAGCCACCACGCCCATCACCTGCACATCGCGCGGGCCATTCTGCGGGCCACCGCCAAAGAGCGTGACGGCCGCGCCGGTCTCCAGCGCGTCGGTCTGGGCCACACGCGCCTCGCGCGGCGTACCCAGCGAGCGCAGCGACGACAGCGTCAGCACCCAGTGCGTCAGGAGCGCACACAGGGCAGCAAACAGTACAAGACTGAGCAGGCGGGACGACTGTCGAGCGTTCATGAAATGGGGCAAGGCACCGTAGGAATACGCCGATTCTATCCGCCCTTCATGCCGGTTCGGTGAACAGCTTGGAGGTGCGGCTCTAGAGCCAACGCGGCATGACCCCCGCGTGCAATATATGGTCATATGTCACGGATATACTGTGTCTCTTCCCCTTATTGCCAACTCTGTCGCCATGATGCAAGGCCAACTTCGCTCTTCCTTCCGCCAGCGCGCCCTCGCCCGACATGCGGCGCGTGGCTTCACCCTGATCGAAATCATGGTGGTGGTGGTGATCCTGGGCATCCTCGCCGCGCTGGTGGTGCCGAAGATCATGAGCCGTCCTGACGAGGCGCGCATCATTGCCGCCAAACAGGACATCGCCTCCATTTCGCAGGCGCTCAAGCTCTATCGCCTGGACAACGGCCGCTACCCGACCACCGAACAAGGCATCGGGGCGCTGGTCGCCAAGCCGACCACCGAGCCGATCCCCAACAACTGGAAAGGCGGCGGCTATCTGGAACGCCTGCCCAAAGACCCGTGGGGCCACCCGTACCAATATCTGAATCCCGGCGTGCGCGGTGAAGTGGACGTCTTCAGCTTCGGCGCGGATGGCCAGGCCGGTGGCACGGGCAACGACGCCGACATCGGCAACTGGGACAACTAAGCCGCCGCCGTCCCCCCAGCCCCCACCCGCTCACCATGCTCGGCCATCCACACCGCCGCCGGCGGGCTCTCGGCTTTACGCTGCTGGAGTTGCTGGTGGTGGTGGTCATCATCGGCATCGTGCTGGCCGTGGTGGCCGTCAACGCCACGCCCAACCCGCGCTCGCAACTGGCCGATGACGCGCAGAAGCTCGCCCGCCTGATCGAACTGGCTCAGGAAGAGGCGCAACTCACCTCGCGCCCCGTGGCGTGGGAAGGCGATGCGCAGGGCTGGCGCTTCTACGAATCGACGCCGAGTGGCTGGCGCGTGCTCAACCAGGACGTGCTCGCGCCGGGCCACTGGCGCCAAGGCATGGACAACGTACAGATCGTAGCCGGTGCCGCTGCGGTGCCGGGCGCCCCGCAGCGCCTCGTGTTCGGCCGTGAGGCGATCGGCCTGCCGTGGCGCGTGGCGCTGACCTCGCAGGGCTCGCGCGTCGACGTGGTATCAGACGGCGGCCCGCGCGTGCTGACGGAGACGCAAACGCAATGACGCGCAGCCACCGTCCAACGCGCACGCGCGGTTTCACCCTGCTCGAAGTGCTGGTGGCGCTGACCATCGTGGCCGTGGCGCTGACTGCCACCATGCGCGCCATGGGCAGCATGACCACCGCAAGCGACTCCCTGCAGACGCGCATGATAGCCACCTGGAGCGCCGAAAACCACCTCGCCAACCTGCGCCTGGCACGCGTCTTCCCCGACCCCGGCGCGCGCGGCTTCGCCTGCCCGCAGGGCGATACACAACTGTGGTGCGAAGAGACCATCGCCACCACGCCCAACCCGGTGTTCCGCCGCGTGGAGGTGTCCGTCTATCCGGACGCTTCCAAATCCGTGCGGCTGGCCTGGCTCGTGACTCTGTTGCCGAACGATGCGCGCAATGTCTTCTAACCGTTCGGCGCGCGGCTTCACCCTGCTCGAACTGCTGGTGGCGATCACGCTGCTGGCCATCCTGGCCGTGATTGCCTGGCGCGGGCTCGACAGCATGACCCGCACGCACGAGGCGCTGGCCCAGCGCGACGAACGCATCGAAGCACTCAAGACGGCCTACGCCCAGTTCGACGCCGATTGCACCCAACTGGCCGATCCGAACACGTTGTCGCGCTCACCAGTGGAGGTGGACGCCAACCGCGTGCTGATGGTGCGCGACCGCCGCGACGACGGCCAGCCGCCCGCGTGGCAGGTGGTGCTCTACCGCATCGTCGACGGCCGGCTCGAACGCCTCCAGACCCAACCGATCACCAACCGCGGCGACCTGCGCAATGCGATGGACAACCTGCGCCAGGGCGGCGCGGGCGCGGCGCGCTACCTGCTCGCCGCCAACGTCGACAGCATCAGCGCGCGCGCCTGGATTGAACCCGGCGGCTGGATGGACAACACGGGCGCGCTGTCGGCGGCGCTGTTCCCGGCCGGCAGCAACACCACCACCCTCACCGGCTTGCCGACGGCTTCCGCGCCCAGCGCGTCGGCGCCGACGGCCAACAGCCCGGGCGTGGTCGTGCCGGCCGCCTCGGTGCGCGCGGTGGAACTGGCATTGCTCGTGCGCATGACGCCGCAGGGCGCGCCGCAGCGCTTCACGCGCATCTGCATGACGGGGCTTTGACATGGCGCGATGCTCTCGTCAACCTGCCCAACGTAACGCGCGTGCCCGGCGCCAGCGCGGCGCGGCCATCATCACGGCCCTGCTGGTCGTCACGCTGGCCGTGGTCATCGTGTCGGGCATGTTGTGGCGCCAGCAGGTGGAGATCCGCGCAGTGGAAAACCAGCGCCTGAAAGCGCAGGCCACATGGATCGCGCGGGCCGGCATCGACTGGGCGCGCCTCATCCTGCGCGATGACCAACGCCGCACCGGCGCCGTCGACCACCTTGGCGAAATCTGGGCTGTGCCGATCCAGGAGACCAAGCTGTCGGACTTCCTCGGCAGCTCGCTGCGCACGGATACGGCCGGCGAGGAGTCGTACCTGTCGGGCCGCATCTTCGATGCCCAGGCACGCTTCAACCTGATGAACTTGCTGACGGCGCAGACGCTGGGCGCCCGCACCCTCATCACCGGCCGCGACAAGGACGCCATCAAGGCGTACGGTCTGCTGCTGCAGTCGCTCAACATCGACCCGAGCCTGGCCAATATCACGGCGACGTACCTGGCGCAGATGCTGGGCGGCTTCCAGTCGCTCGAAGGCATGCAGGGCGGTCAGCAAGGCGGCGAAGACAGCGGCGGCGGGAGCGGCGGCAGCAACAGCAACGGCCCCCGGCCGCTCGACGACGTGGCCAGCCTGCTGACGATTCCCGGCTACACGGCCGACATGATCGCCAAGCTGCGCCCCTACGTGATCGTGCTGCCTACCCGCACGCAGATCAACGCGAACACGGCCAGCGCCGAAGTGCTGGCCGCCGTCATCCCGAACCTGAGCCTGGACCGCGCCCGCTCGCTGGTGCAGGCGCGCGACCGCGCGTACTTCCGCAACATCGGCGATGTCACGAACCAGTTGCGCGGCATCGCGCCCGGGGTCGACACCACCGCCGCAGCCAATCTGCTGGACGTGCAGACCCACTATTTTCTGGTCTACGGCATGGCCCGCCACGAGCGCGCTCGGATCGGGGAAGTGGCGCTTGTTTCACGTGGCGATCCGATCAACAATAACGCGACCCGCATCGTCTGGGTCCGCCGCATCGACGAGATTCCGTCATGACGGCGGCGCAACACCCCGCCACGTGCGTACGCGCCGCTTGTAGACAGACCCTGGCCTTCGCCGTATTGTCATCCGCATCGTTCAGCATCGCGGGTTTTGCGCAATCCGGCGCTTCCGTCGGCAGTTCGCATTCACACTCTCAAGATCAATATCAATAGAGGAGCGGTTTGACGACCTCCCTGTACGTGCGCCTGCCGCACCGGCCCATTCAATCGCCCGAACGCTGGTCGGCGGGCGCGCTTGCCTCCGTGCCATTCGCGCTGGTGCGTGAAGAAGGCGCGCAGGGGCCGCAACGTGTTCAGCGCGAAGGCACGTCGCGCACCGACGAGCTGCCCGCGGCTGACCGCCTGATCCTTCTGCTGCCCGCCGCCGATGTGCTGCTGGTGCCGGCCAACATGCCGCCGCTGGCGCTGCCCAAGCTGCGTCTGGCCCTGCCCAACCTGGTGGAAGACCGCCTCGTGCAGGACGCGCAGCAATGCCATATCGCCCTTGGGCCCCGCCTCGGAGATGCACCGGCCCGTGGCTGGCGCGCCCCCCGCGAGCCGCAATCGCGCGCGCTGATGATTGCCGATCGCGCGTGGGTCCGCTTCATCTTGGATACCTTTGCCGGCCACAAGCACCGCACCTGCCATCTGCTGCCCGCGCAGCTTTGCGTGCCGTTTGAAACACCTGCCGTAGCGGCAGCGCCGATTGCAGAATCGGCAAGCGCCGTCGAACGTGCCGAGCCGTCGCTTGACGCTTCCTCTGCCGCTGAACCCGCAGCCGACGCGCCTGCTGCTAAAACCGTGGCCGCGGTCGCACCGGCAATCATCGCGCTCGATGCGGCACCGCCGTCCGACCCGGATGCGCCCGTCGCCATCGACATCACCGTACGCACCGGCCGCGCCGAGGGCTACGGTCTGCGCGTGCTGCCCGCAAACGTCGGCAACTGGCTGGGGATTGCCCCCACGCCGGCCACGCTGATGGTGTCCCCGGCACTGCGCGAGCTGGCGCCCAGCCTCTCCGCCGACCCCGCAACCGCCACGCTGGACTGGTCCACCTGGGCCGCCGGCGCACGCGACGCCCTCGCGTCAGGCGAAGCCGATCTCTGCCAGTTCGACTTTGCAAGCGGCGGCGTGGCCGGCATGGACTGGAGCCTGTGGCGCCTGCCGATCGCGCTGGCCGTGCTGATCGTGGTCGTGCAGCTCATCGGCATGAACGCGCGCTGGCTCACGCTGCGCGCCGAGCAGAAGCGGCTCGATACCGCCATGCGCGCGCAATTGCAGACGGCATTCCCGAATACGCCCGTGATCCTCGACCCGCCCGCGCAGATGCGCCGCCAGGTCGAGCAACTGCGCTTGGCCGCCGGCAAATCGGCGCCGGACGACTTCCTGCCGCTGGCCGATCGCTTCGCCCAGGCTGCCACCGGCCTCGCGCCCGACGCGTTGCTCGCGCTCGACTACCACGGCCGCGCGCTCACGGTCACGCTCACGGACGGCACCGACACCGCCAGCCTGCGCACCGCTGCTCGCAATGTCGGCCTGAACATGGACACCGCCGAGGCCCCGCGCGGTGCCGAGGCGACCGTACCGGGCTCGCGCTGGACGGTCTCCATCGCCCAATAACGATTCCTCCATGGCGACTTCCTCCTCTTCTTCCCGATCGTCATCCCGCCGCCTGCCGCGCATTGGCGTGCCGGACTCGGTGCGCGATGCGGCCACGACCTTCTGGATGCAGCGCGAACCGCGCGAGCGCCGCATCCTGGCTGGCGGCGGCGTGGTGCTGTTACTCGTGATCGTCTACCTGGTGCTGTGGGAGCCGGCCTTTGAAGGCCAGCGCCGCATCGAGAAAGCCCTGCCCCAAATGCGTACCCAACTCGCCGAGATGGAAACGCTCGGTCAGGAAGCGCGCAGCCTGTCGGCCATTGCCGCTGCACCCGTGCCGCGCGGCGCGGAACTGCAGCAGGCACTCAACACGAGCCTGACCAACCACGGCCTGAAGGCCACGCGGATGGCGATGTCGGGCGAGAGCGTGCAGGTGCAACTGGACAAGGTGCCCTTCGGCGCCGTCGCCGAATGGCTGCAGGAGGTGCGGCAGGCGCAGCGCATGAAGGTGATCGACACGAACATCAAATACGTGGGCGCGACGGCCCTGGTCAACGTGACGGCGACGCTGCAAGGCCCCGCCGCCGCAGGCCACTGACGGGTCCGATCGTGCCGATGGGAATTGAATCGCTTCCGCCGCTGCGCTTGCGCCGCCGTGCCGAGTCCGACGAGCGCACGAGCCTCGGCTGGCGCGTGCTGTGGTGTGGCGTGGCGCTGCTGGCCGTGGGCGTGACCCTGGTGGCGCAGTATCCGGCCGCATGGGCGGCGGAGCGCATCGCCGCAGCCACGGGCCACCGCGTTTTGCTGGCCGACAGCCAGGGCAGTATCTGGCACGGCAGCGCAACGCTGGCGCTGACGGCCGGCAACGGCGGCGCCGATGCAACCGTGCTGCCCGGTCGGCTGTCCTGGTCGATCGACATGCTGCCCCTGCTGACCGGCACGCTGCGCGCGCACCTGACGCACGATCGCGCGCTGGAGAAGCCGGTCACGCTGACGGTCACGCCAGGGCATTGGGACGCGGAGGCGGGCACGGTCGCCCTGCCGGCATCATTGCTGGAAGGCATTGGCGCACCGTTCAACACGCTCAAGCTGGACGGCCGGCTGCGGGCCCAGTGGACGCCGCTCTCGGGCCGATTCGGCCGTGGAAAGGGCCAGCCAGACACCGCCCAGGGCGCGCTGACTGTCACGCTCGAGCAGGTATCATCCAGCCTCAGCCGGGTACGGCCGCTGGGCAGCTACCAGGCGGTGGTGTCGTTTGGCGGCGTGAGCGGTGGGCCGATGCAGCTGTCGCTGTCGACGCTGGCCGGGCCGCTCACCCTGCAGGGCCAGGGCACGCTTGGCCAGGGCGCGCATTTTGCCGGCGTGGCCAGTGCCACGCCGGAGTCGGAACCGCAATTGATTGGCCTGTTGAGTCTGCTGGGCCCGCGCGACGGGTCCAATCATCGACTCCGCTTTTGATCCTCAAGCCGGCGCGCGAGCCAGCGTGCCGACAACCATGAACGAGACCATGTACAACGCCTCCCCCCGACTCACCGTTCGCGCCATCGTCCTGGCATGCTGCGCAACAATGGTGGCCGGCTCGATGCCAGTCTTTGCCGCTCCGCCGAGCGCGGCATCTGCCCAGAACGGCGCCGCCGGCAACCCCGGGGATGAGGTCTCGCTGAATTTCGTCAACGCGGATCTGGACTCGGTGGTCAAGGCCGTCGGCCAGGCCACAGGCAAGAACTTCATCGTCGACCCGCGCGTGAAGGGCACCGTCAACCTCGTCACCGAAAAGCCGGTGACGCGCGCGCAGGCGCTGGAATCGCTGGGCTCGATCCTGCGCATGCAGGGCTACGCGATTGTCGAGGGCAACGGCTTCACCAAGGTCGTGCCGGAAGCCGACGCCAAGCTGCAGGGCTCCCCCACGAGCGTGGGCGCGGCGGGCTCGCGCGGCGGCGAGCAGGTCGTCACGCAGGTTTTCCGCCTGCAGCATGAATCGGCCAACAACCTGGTGCCGGTGCTACGCCCGATGATCGCGCCCAACAACACGATCACCGCCTACCCGGCCAACAACACGCTGGTCATTACCGATTACGCCGACAACCTGCGCCGCATCGGCCGCATCATCGCCTCCATCGACACGCCCGTGGCCGGCGAGACCGAACTGATTCCGCTGAAGAACGCCGTGGCCATCGACGTGGCGGCCACGCTGCAGAAGCTGCTCGACCCGTCGGCCGGTGGCGCAGGCGGAGCGGGCGCCGGCGCGGCGCTGTCGGACCCGAGCCTGCGCACGTCGGTCGTGGCTGAACCACGCTCGAACAGCGTGATGGTGCGTGCGTCGAGTGCGGCACGCCTTGCGCAAGCCAAACAGCTGATCGCCAAGCTCGACGTTCCGAACGCACGCCCGGGCAACATCTGGGTGGTACCGCTCAAGAACGCCAACGCGGTGCAGCTGGCCACCACGCTGCGCGCGATCGTCGCGGCCGATGCCACGCTGTCGCCCTCGGCAGCGACCGGCCCGGGCGGCCAGAGCGCCGCGCAAGGTGCGACCTCGCAGCCGGCGGGCGGCGTGAACACCTCGCAGAACCAGAACACGCAGAACACCAACTACGGCAGCAGCTCGGGGTCGGGCAGCGGCTCGGGCAGCGGCAGCTCTTCGTTCCGCGCCTCGTTCGGGCAGAACAACACGCCGACCACCGGCGGCATCATCCAGGCCGATCCGGCCACCAATGCGCTCATCATCACCGCCAGCGAGCCGGTCTACCGCAACCTGCGCGCCGTGATCGACGATCTCGACGCGCGCCGCGCGCAGGTCTATATCGAATCGATGATCGTGGAAGTGACGGCCACCAAGGCGTCGCAACTCGGCATCCAGTGGATGGTGGGCGCGGGCGGCCCGAACACCTACGGCGGCGGCGGCACCAACTTCGGCACCGGCTCGGGCAACCTGCTGACGCTGGCCGGCACGATTGCCACCATCACGACGGGCGGCATCGGCAGCACGGCGGCGCAGACGGCGCTCTCGAACGTGAACGTCGGGCAGCTCAATGGCGGCAACTTCGGCGTCTTCAACAAGGCCAGCGGCCTGGGCGCGATTCTGTCGGCGCTGGGCTCGGACGGCTCTGTCAACGTGCTGTCCACCCCGAACCTGATCACGCTCGACAACGAAGAGGCCAAGATCCTGATCGGCCAGAACGTGCCGATCACCACGGGCTCGTATGCGCAGACGGGCACGTCCGCTTCGGTCACGCCGTTCCAGACGTTCGACCGCAAGGACGTCGGCATCACGCTGCGCGTCAAGCCGCAGATCACCGACGGCGGGCTGGTGAAGATGCAGATCTTCCAGGAGTCGTCGGCCGTGGTGCCGGGCACGCAGAATGCGACGCAGGGCCCGACCACCAACGTGCGCTCGATCGAGACCAACGTGCTGGCCAATGACGGCCAGGTCGTCGTGCTGGGCGGCCTGCTCGAAGACAACTACCAGGACGGCGAGCAAAAGGTGCCGGGCCTGGGCGACATCCCCATCCTGGGCGCGTTGTTCCGCTCGGAAAACAAGACGCGCGTGAAGACCAACCTGCTGGTGTTCCTGCGCCCGATCATCCTGCGCACGGCCGATGCCACGGGCGCGCTGTCAGACAACCGCTACAACTACATGCGCGATACGCAGCAGGGCTTTGTCTCACCGAACATGCTGCCGACCACGTCGGACAAGGACACGCCGGTGCTGCCCTCGCCCAACGCCATGCGCCCGGCCGACAACTACGGCGATGTGTCGATCGTGCCGAAGGGCCCGGCCGGCACGCAGGTGCCCCCGGGCGCCCCGATGCCGATGCCGCAAGGCACCACGCGCAGCCAGCCGCGCCTGCAGAACTTCGCGGCGCCCACGTCGGGCGGCTACGACGGCAACGCGCCGCGCAACGGTGGCTGACAACGGACAACGAACCATGGCAACGCAAGCTCCCACCACCGACGTCAGCACGCTCGAGCCGCCCTCGCAGTCCGCCGTGCGGCTGGTGCCGTATGCGTTTGCGCGCGACGCCAAGCTGCTCGTCGCCCGCCAGGACGTCGACACGCTGGAGGTGTGGGTCTGCCCCGAAACCTCGCGCACGGCGCTGGCTGAACTCGGCCGCGTGTTCGGCGCGCTGCAGTTGGTGACGCTTAGCACTGCGGCGCTGTCCACGGCCACACAAACGGCCTATAACGCGCAGGACGGCAGCGCGGCCCAGGTGGTGGGCGAAGTGGAAGGCGAAGTCGACCTCTCGCGCCTGATGCAGGACATTCCAGCCGTGGAAGACCTGCTCGAATCCGAAGACGACGCGCCGATCATCCGCATGATCAACGCGCTGCTCACGCAGGCCGCGCGCGAAGGTGCCTCGGATATCCACATCGAGCCGTTCGAGAATGCCTCCGTCGTACGCTTCCGTGTGGACGGCACGCTGCGCGACGTCGTGCGCCCCAAGAAGGCGCTGCACGGCGCGCTCATTTCGCGCATCAAGATCATGGCGCAGCTCGACATTGCCGAGAAACGCCTGCCGCAGGATGGACGCATCACACTGCGCGTGGGCGGCCGCCCGGTGGACGTGCGTGTGAGCACCCTGCCCACCGGCCACGGCGAGCGCGCAGTGCTGCGTCTGCTCGACAAGGAAGCCGGCCGGCTCGATCTCGGCAAGCTCGGCATGGGCGCCGGCACGCTGGCGCGCTTTGACCACCTGATCAACCAGCCGCACGGCATCGTGCTCGTCACCGGCCCGACGGGTTCGGGCAAGACGACCACGCTGTACGCGGCGCTGTCGCGGCTCGATTCCGCTTCCACCAACATCATGACGGTGGAAGACCCGATCGAATACGACCTCGACGGCATTGGCCAGACGCAGGTCAACCCGAAGATCGACATGACGTTCGCCAAGGCCCTGCGCGCCATCCTGCGCCAGGACCCGGACGTGGTGATGATCGGGGAAATCCGCGACTTGGAAACCGCGCAGATTGCCGTGCAGGCCTCGCTGACGGGCCACCTGGTGCTGGCGACGTTGCACACGAACGATTCGGCCTCCGCCGTGACGCGCCTGATCGACATGGGGATCGAGCCGTTCCTGCTGTCGTCGTCGCTGCTGGGTGTGCTGGCGCAGCGTCTGGTACGCCGCCTGTGCGTGCATTGCCGCCGCGAAGAAGTGCTCGAACTCACGCCTGCCGAGGTGGAAGCCGTGGCCGGCACGCCGGTTGCCGATGGCGTGGCACCCGCTGCACCGGCACGCAAATCGGTGTGGCACCACGTCGGCTGCGACCGTTGCAACCAATCCGGCTATCAGGGCCGCACTGGCGTGTACGAACTGCTGACCGTCACCCCCGAGATCCAGACGATGATCCACCGCCAGGCCGCTGAATCCGAGATCAAGGCGTTCGCCATCGGGCAGGGTATGCAGACCATGCGCATGGATGCACAGCGCTGGATCGACACGGGCGCCACGTCGCTGGAAGAAGTGCTGCGAGTCACACGAGACTAAGCCGCGATTACACGAATAGCGCATGCCAGCCTTCCGCTACGAAGCCGCCGACGCCACCGGCAAGACCGACAAGGGTGTCATCGAAGCCGACAGCGCGCGTCAGGCGCGCACGCTACTGCGTGCACGTGGGCTGACGCCGCTGCTGGTCGACGCGCTGGGCGCGCAAGCCACCAAGCGCGGCGGGTCGAGCTTCGGCAAGCGGCTCTCGGCGCAGGAAAACGCGCTTGTCACCCGTCAGCTCGCCAGCCTGCTGGTGGCGGGCCTGCCGCTCGATGAAGCGCTGGCCGCGCTGGCCGATCAGGCCGAACGCGCGTACGTCGGCGAACTGCTCGCCGCCATCCGCGCGGAAGTGGTGGGCGGCAGCTCGCTGTCGGTCGCGCTGGCACAGCATCCGAAGGATTTTCCCGACATTTATCGCGCCCTCGTTTCAGCGGGCGAGCACTCCGGCAACCTCGGCCTCGTCCTCTCCCGCCTGGCCGACTACATCGAGAGCCGCAACGCGCTCACATCGAAGATCAAGCTGGCGTTCACGTATCCGGCCATCGTCACGGTGGTGGCATTTGCGATCGTGATCTTCCTGCTGTCGTACGTGGTGCCGCAGGTGGTGAGCGTGTTTGCCAACACCAAGCAGAAGCTGCCGACGCTCACGATCATCATGCTGTGGCTGTCCGACTTCGTGCGCAACTGGGGATGGCTGGCAGCGATCGTGCTGGTGGTGATCGGCGTATTGATCCGCAATCTGCTCAAGCAGCCGGCATTGCGGTTGTCGTGGCACAAGTGGCTGCTGACAGCGCCGCTGTTCGGCAAGCTCGTTCGCGGTTACAACACCGCGCGGTTTGCGAGCACGCTGGCGATCCTGACCAGTGCCGGTGTGCCGATTTTGCGTGGGTTACAGGCAGCGGGTGAAACGCTGAACAACGTGGCGCTCAAGACCAACGTGGAAGATGCGTCCACGCGCGTGCGGGAGGGGACTTCGCTGGCGCGGGCGTTGGCGGCGCAGAACCAGTTTCCGCCTGTGCTGGTGCATTTGATCCGCTCGGGTGAGGCGACGGGGAATCTGCCTGCGATGTTGGAGCGGGCTGCGCAAGGGGAAGCGCAAGAGCTGGAGCGCCGGACGCTGTTTCTTACTGGCTTGCTTGAGCCGGCGCTGATTCTGACGATGGGTGTGGTGGTGTTGTTGATCGTGTTGGCGGTGTTGATGCCGATTATTGAGATCAATCAGTTGGTGCACTGAGGTTTCTTGGCCTCTGGTCCATCCCCCCCTTTCGTTCCCTGCCTGAGACGAAACAAGGGATGCACCACTAAAACCAAAACGAAACCCATTAACGCCTCCCCCAGGCCCCCAGCACGATCCCCCCAAGAATCAACGCAATCGCCCCAAGCAGCGCAGGGCTGATGGTCTCCCCAAGCACGACAGCAGAACAACCAATCCCGAACACCGGCACACCCAGCAGCCCGAGTGAAGTCGTCGCGGCCGGCAGCACGCGATTCACCGTGGTGACCGCCCAATACGCCAACGCAATCCCAAATAGCCCACCGTAGAGCAGCAACCCAATCAATGAAGGCTGCCAATCGATCGACGGCACCCCGTCGTGCAGCAGTGCCAGTGGAATCAGCATCCCGGTCGCCAACAACGCCTGCCAGAACACCAACTCAAACGGCGGCGTCACCCATCGATGCGACCGTACGTAGAGGATGCTCGCGGCCCAGCAGAGCGCTGCCAGCATCACCAGGCCATTGCCGAACACGGCACGCTCCGCATGCCAGTCGAACGTCAGCGGATTGAAGATCAGCAGCAAACCGAGCAGCCCGAGCCCGACGCCGAACAGTCGTCTCACCGTCAGCGGCTCGCCAAGCAACAGCCATGCGCCAGGCACAACCCACAGGGGTGTGGTGTAGGCGAGCACCACGGAACGGCCCGCAGGCACAAACTGCAGTCCCAGGCTGACCAGTGCCGAGAATGCCGTCATATGCAACACACCCACACTCAGGATGACGGGAATGTCGCCCGCCTTGGGCACCACAAGGCGGCCGCGCGCCGCGCAAATCATCAGCAGTGCGAGCGTGCCGACGGCGGAGCGCAGCGCCACCGCCCAGATCGGCGGCAGGTAGGCCAGCATCGCCTTGCCGACGGGCCAGTTGATGCCCCACGCCAGGGCGACCACGCCCAGCAGCAACCACGCCGTGCGGGTCTGGGTTTTTGCACCGACCGTGCCGACAACTGCCGTCACGACATCACCACATCCACCGCCTGGCCGCGAGCACTGTCCCTCCACTCCCGCACGTAGTCAGGCGTACCCGCCGGCGCAGCCTCCACAACGGGCGGCAACGGCAACAGCGCCATCGGCAGCACCCCAGCCCACACAGGCAGGTCAAGATCTTCAGCATCATCCTTCGGCCCGCCCGTACGCACTTTGCACGCTGCCTCATCCAGCGGAATGCGCAGCACGGTCGTGGCAGCAAGTTCCTTGGCATTCCCCGGCCGCGCCTGTCGTGAACGACCAGGCGCGAGCACTTCCATGAAGGTATCGAGCACCGCAGTCTTCTGCGCCTCCGGCACGACTTCGAACGCGCCGTAGATGACGGCCGACCGGTAGTTCATCGAATGGTTGAATGCCGAGCGTGCCAGCACCAGGCCATCGATGTGCGTAATGGTCACGCAGACCTGCGCGCCGCTGCCCGCCAGCTTGAGCATCCGGCTGCCGTTGGAGCCATGGATGTAAAGGTGGTCGCCCTCGCGCCAGCACGCGGTGGGAATGCAGTGCACGCCATGCTCGTCGGCGAAAGCGATGTGGCAGACGTAAGCCTCGTCGAGGATGGCGTGCAGCGTGGTGCGGTCGTAGTGGCCGCGGTGCGCGACGCGGCGCACACGGGTGCGAGCGGTGGGCGATGTGGGTTCTGTGGTGGACATGCGGGGGCTCCGAATCGTCAATCGATATGCCGACGATAAAAAAATCGTGGCACCATGCATAGACCCACAAAAATCCAAAATCATAGAGCCACGATGGACTACGGCGTCCTGCTGTCGAACTACGAACGCACGGCGATGCACGGCGAAGGCGCAGCGCGCACCTCACAACAGCATCGGCTGTATGCCTGCCTGCGTGCGGCCATCCTGAGCGGGCAGATCGAGGAAGGCACGCGCCTGGCACCATCGCGCACGCTGGCCGAAGAGCTGGGCATCGCGCGCAACTCGGTGCTCTACGCCTACGAGCAGCTCGCCACGGAGGGCTTCGTGCTCAGCCGACGGCAAGGCACAGTGGTGGCGCGCGTTGGCCTGCAGCAGACGCCCGTGCAGGCGCCCGAAGCCGCGCCCGAGCTGTCGCACCGCGTGAAAGACCTCGAACGCCCGCGCGGCGAGATGAGCGACCTGCTGCCCTTCCTGCCGGGCACGCCTGCGCTGGATGAATTCCCGCTGGCGCAATGGCGCCGCTGCATGGAGCGCGGGTGGCGTCGCATCGGCCCGGGGCAGATGGGCTACGGCCCTGTCGAAGGCAACGTCGCGCTGCGCCAAGCCGTGGCGGAATACCTGCGTGTTTCGCGCGGGGTGCGCTGCGATGCGACGCAGGTGTTCGTCACCGATGGCACGCAGAACAGCCTGGACATGTGCGCACGCACGCTCGCCGATGCGGGCGACACTGCATGGATTGAGAACCCCGGCTACTACGGAGCGCGCGCCGCGTTGCAGGCGGCCGACATGCGCCTGGTGCCGATCAGCGTCGACGCCGATGGCCTCGCCCCCCGCGCTGAAGACTGGCGCGACACGCCACCCAGGCTCATCTACATCACGCCGTCGCACCAATACCCGCTGGGCGCGGTGATGAGCCTTGAGCGCCGTCTTGCGCTCATCCAGCACGCACGCGCAGCCGGCGCGTGGATCATCGAAGACGATTACGACAGCGAATTCCGCCACACGGGCGCGCCGCTGTCCGCCGTGCAAGGCCTGACCGAAGATGCGCCCGTCATCTATCTCGGCACGTTCAGCAAGATGCTGTTTCCGGCGCTGCGCCTGGGCTACATGGTGGTACCGCCGGCACTGGCGCCCGCGCTGAAAAAGACGGCGGGTGCGCTGATGCTGCGCGGGCGCGTAGCCGAGCAGCTCGCGCTGGCCGAGTTCATCGAGGCGGGACATTTCACGCGGCACCTGCGCCGCATGCGTCGCCTTTATGGCGAGCGCCGCGATGCGCTGCAGGCCGCGATCGAGCGACACCTGGCTGGCATCGTCACCGTATCGGGCGGTGCGGGCGGCATGCATCTTTCCACGCGGCTCGACGCGCCGGTGCCAGACACGGAGGTCAGCCGCGCCGCCCGGGAACGCGGGATGGTGCTGCGGCCGCTGTCGCGCTTCTGCCTGCCGGGCACGCTGAGCGCGCAATACAACGGCCTCGTGCTTGGCTACGGCAACGTGCCTGCCGAAGCGATGGACGGATTGGTCCTGCGCATGCACGACGTGATCGAGAGCGTGAGAGGCTGACTCACCAGCCCGGCAGTCGCCCGCTAGACTTTTCCGCAAACGTTGCATGCACCGCACAACCGGTGCAACCACCGCTTCCATCCCCCTGCATGCGTGCATCGGACACCACAACCCAGGGAAAACCCACCCCCATTCTTGCTGCGTTGCACGGTGTTCGGAATGTCACGCGATGCTACGATGCCTCGACCCACGGCTGCATGCCAGTTTCCACAAGAAGCGGCGCAGGCAGCACCAAAAGAGACCTGCTGTCGGTGATCCCGACACACCCACCCGGAGCACGCATGAATGCCCCTCTGAACGACGCGCTACGCCGCGCGCTCGAAACCGTTTCCCTGGACGACAAGTACACGCTCGAGCGTGGCCGCATCTACATCAGCGGCACGCAGGCACTGGTGCGTCTGCCGATGCTGCAGCAGGAGCGCGACCGCGCCGCTGGGCTGAACACGGCGGGCTTCATCTCCGGCTACCGCGGCTCGCCGCTGGGCGCGCTGGACCAGGCCTTGTGGAAGGCCAAGAAGCATCTGGCCGGGCACAACATCGTCTTCCAGGCGGGGCTCAACGAAGACCTGGCCGCCACGGCGGTCTGGGGCTCGCAGCAGGTCAATCTGTACCCGAACGCCAAGTTCAGCGGCGTGTTCGGCATGTGGTACGGCAAGGGGCCGGGCGTGGACCGCACCATCGACGTGTTCAAGCACGCCAACTCGGCGGGCTCGTCCGCGCATGGCGGCGTGCTGGTGCTGGCCGGCGATGACCACGCCGCCAAGTCGTCCACGCTGGCGCATCAGTCCGAGCACGTCTTCAAGGCGGCCGGCATTCCGGTGCTGTATCCGTCGAACGTGCAGGAATATCTCGACTACGGCCTGCATGGCTGGGCGATGAGCCGCTATTCCGGCCTGTGGGTGTCGATGAAGTGCGTGACGGACGTGGTGGAATCGTCGGCGTCGGTGGATGTGGATCCGCATCGCGCGCAGATCATCCTGCCCGAAGATTTCGTCATGCCGCAGGGCGGCCTGAACATCCGCTGGCCCGATCCGCCGCTGGTGCAGGAAGCGCGGCTGCTCGACTACAAGTGGTACGCCGGCCTGTCGTATGTGCGCGCCAACAAGCTGGACCGCGTGGTGCTCGACTCGCCGCAGGCGCGCTTCGGGATCATGACCGCCGGCAAGGCGTACCTCGACGTGCGCCAGGCGCTGGTCGACCTCGGCCTCGACGAGGAAACCTGCCGCCGCATCGGCATCCGCCTGTACAAGGTCGGCTGCGTGTGGCCGCTGGAAGCGCACGGCGCACGCGCGTTTGCCGAAGGGCTGCAAGAGATCCTGGTGGTGGAAGAGAAACGCCAGATCCTCGAATACCAACTCAAGGAAGAGCTGTACAACTACCGCGACGACGTGCGTCCGCGCGTGTACGGCAAGTTTGACGAGCGCGACAACGCCGGCGGCGAATGGTCGGTACCGATGGCCAACTGGCTGTTGCCGGCGCACTACGAACTGTCGCCTGCGCTGATCGCGCGCGCCATCGCCACGCGTCTGGAAAAGTTCGAGCTGCCGTCGGACGTGCGCGCACGCATTGCCTCGCGCATCGCCATCATCGACGCCAAGGAAAAGGCGCTCGCCAAGCCGCGCGTCACTGCCGAGCGCAAGCCGTGGTTCTGCTCGGGCTGCCCGCACAACACATCGACCAACGTGCCGGAAGGCTCGCGCGCGCTGGCCGGCATCGGCTGCCACTACATGACCGTGTGGATGGACCGCCGCACCGACACCTTCAGCCAGATGGGCGGCGAAGGCGTGGCGTGGATCGGCCAAATGCCGTTCTCGGGCGACAAGCACGTGTTCGCCAACCTGGGTGACGGCACGTATTACCACTCTGGCCTGCTGGCGATCCGCGCATCGATCGCGGCCAAGGTGAACATCACCTACAAGATCCTCTACAACGACGCCGTGGCCATGACGGGCGGCCAGCCGGTCGACGGCCCGCTGTCTGTGCCGCAGATTGCCGCGCAGGTGCATGCCGAAGGCACCTCGCGCATCGTCATCGTCACGGACGAGCCCGAGAAGTACAACGCCGCTATCAAGCTGCCCGAAGGCGTAACGGTGCATCACCGCGATCGCCTCGACGCGATCCAGCGCGAGCTGCGCGAGGTGCAAGGCACCAGCGTGCTGATCTACGACCAGACCTGCGCGACGGAAAAGCGCCGCCGCCGCAAGCGCGGCACGATGGTCGATCCGGCACGCCGCGCGTTCATCAACGACGCGGTGTGCGAAGGCTGCGGCGATTGCTCGGTCAAGTCGAACTGCCTGTCGGTCGAACCGCTGGACACGGAGCTGGGCACCAAGCGCAAGATCAACCAGTCGTCGTGCAACAAGGATTTCTCGTGCGTGAACGGCTTCTGCCCGAGCTTCGTGACGGTCGAAGGCGCGCAGGTGCGCAAGCCGGAATCGCACGGCGTGTCGATGGAGGGCCTGCCGCTGCTGCCGCATCCTGAGCTGCCCGCCATCCAGCGCGCGTATGGCGTGCTGGTGACCGGTGTGGGCGGCACGGGCGTGGTCACCATCGGCGGCCTGCTCGGCATGGCAGCGCACATCGAAGGCAAGGGCGTGACCGTGCTCGACATGGCAGGCCTGGCGCAGAAAGGCGGCGCGGTGCTCTCGCACGTGCAGATCGGCGAACGCCCCGATTCGATCCATGCCACGCGCATCGCCATGGGCGAGGCGGACCTGGTGATCGGCTGCGACGCGATTGTCTCGGCGTCGGACGAAGTGCTGTCGAAGGTGCAGCACGGCCAGACGCGCGCCATCATCAACAGCACGGCATCGCCCACGGCCGATTTCATCAAGAACCCGAACTGGCGCTTCCCGGGCAGCTCGGCCGAGGCGGACATCCGCGCGGCCGTCGGCGACGCCTGTGCCTTTGAAGACGCCAACACACTCGCCGTGCGCCTGCTGGGCGACGCCATCTTCACCAACCCGCTCGTGCTCGGCTTTGCGTGGCAGAAGGGCTGGGTTCCGCTGACGTACGACGCGCTCATCCGCGCGATCGAACTCAACGGCGTCGCCGTCGAGAAGAACAAGACCGCCTTCGAATGGGGCCGCCACCTCGCGCAAGACCGCGAGGCGGTGCTCAAGCTGGCAGGCGACGCCCCGCGTGCCAAGGCCGACGTCATCGCCCTGCCCTCGCTGGACACGCTCATCGCCCGCCGTGTCGATCTGCTGACCGCGTACCAGAACGCAGCGTATGCCGCAGAATTCCGCGCGGTGGTGGAACGCGTGCGTGCAGCAGAGGCCGCCGTGGTGGGTGCGGGCCAACCCCTGGCGCTCACGGAAGCGGTGGCGCGCAACCTGTCGAAGCTGATGGCGTACAAGGACGAATACGAAGTCGCCCGCCTGTACACCGACCCGGCGTTCCTCGACAAGCTGCGTGCGCAGTTCGAAGGCGAACCCGGCCGCGACTACCAGCTCAACTTCTGGCTCGCGCCGCCCATGATCGCCAAGCGTGACGAGAAGGGCCACCTGGTCAAGCAGCGCTTCGGCCCGAGCACGATGGGCATCTTCAAGGTGCTCGCCAAGCTCAAGGGCCTGCGCGGCACGGCGTTCGACCTCTTCGGCAAGACCGAAGAACGCCGCACCGAGCGCGCGCTGATCGGCGAATACCGCGCGCTGGTCGATGAACTGGTGAAGAGCCTGACCGCGCAGAAGCTGGCGCAGGCCGTGGAACTGGCCCGCCTGCCGGAGGACATCCGCGGCTTCGGCCATGTGAAGGAGGCCAACCTGGCGGCGGCGCGCATTCGCTGGAACAAGCTGCTGACGCAGTGGCGGGATCCGGCGGCGGCACAGCGGGCAGCCTGATCGGCGCCAAGCATTCAGCATCACCATGAAAAAAACGGAGGCTTCGGCCTCCGTTTTTCTTGATGTGCGCTGGCTTCGTCAGCCCGGCACGATCTGCTGCGCGTAGTCGTACAGATCCTGCAGGATGGTCTGCGCACGCGTGTCGCCGTTCTCCGCCGCTTCCGCGCCCAGGTGTTGAAGCCGTTCGCCGAAAATTTCGAACGTCATATAGCCGTCACGGCCCTCAAACAGGCGCTCGGCGCGCAACTGCTCCCACTGCTCGTATTCCTCTTCGTTCAGCGTGTCGGGAAAGTTGCGTGCGCGGTAATGGAACAGCAATTCAGGCAGACGCGCGTCGGCAAACTCTGCATGCAGACGCGCGAGCTGTTCGCCGCTGAGCGTGCGCAGCTCGTTGAGCAGGCGGCGATCGTCGTTGCCGACGAATCCGCCGTAGAGGTTCTGGTCGACGTCTTCGATCGGCTCCAGTTCGCGGGCGTATACCTGACGCCACGTTTCGCGCATGTCGGGCGCGCCCTGCGCGATGGCGGCATGGCGTTCGATCGTGGCGAAGTCGATGCCCCAGCGTTCTGCCTGCGCGGGCTGCAACGTCTTCATGTTGCTGATAACGATGGGCGACTTGTTGATGTGGATCGACTTGATCGGCAGTCGCGTGGTGCCTTCGGCCAGATCGGCTGTGCGCGTGAACATGCGCTCGCGGATCGTCGCCACATCCATGTGGAACAGCTCGGACGGGTCGAACGCCAGGTCCCACACGATCAGTTCGTTCTTGTTGGTCGGATGCCCACCTAGCGGCCACACCACGGCCATGCAACCGCGCTCGACGCCGTACATGCCGGAGATGTGCAGCAGCGGCCGCGGCGCATCGCCAATCTCGGCCACCACGCGGTCTTTCTTGCGCAGCGCCAGGCAGAAATCGAACAGGCGCGGCTGCGCGTTGCGAATCAGGCGCGCCAGCGCGATCGTCGCGCGCACGTCGGACACCGCATCGTGCGCCGCCTCGTGCACCAAGCCATTGGCCTTGGACAGATGCTCCAGCTTGAAGCTCGGCCTGCCGTCTTCATGCGTGGGCCATTGGATGCCTTCCGGGCGCAGCGCCCACGTGGTGCGCACCACGTCCAGCAGATCCCAGCGCCCGCATTCGTTCTGCCACTCGCGTGCGTACGGGTCGATCAGGTTGCGCCAGAACAGGTGGCGCGTCACCTCGTCATCAAAACGGATGGTGTTGTAGCCGACGCCGATGGTGCCGGGCGTGCCGAGTTCGCGCTCGATCGCCTGCGCGAAACGGTATTCCGGAATGCCTTGCCGGGCGCACTGCTGCGGCGTGATGCCGGTGATGAGGCATGACACCGGATCGGGCAGCCAGTCGTTGGAGGGCTGGCAGAACAGTTCGACCGGCTCGCCGATCTCGTTGAGTTCGGCATCGGTGCGGATGCCGGCAAACTGCGCGGGGCGATCACGGCGCGGCACGGCGCCGAACGTTTCGTAGTCGTGCCAGAGAAAGGTGGAAGTGACAGGCAAGGCAGCAGCTCGCTCGAAAACACTGAAGATGCCGGCATGTTAACAGTGTTGCCCATCCCGCACGCCCTCCTCGGCGGTTGACTCACATCAACCCACCCCCGCCAAGCGTCGACCAGACTGGTATCTCCCCCCAACCAGGAGATGTCTCATGGCCCAGTCGATGAAAGCCGCGGTAGTCCATGCGTTTGGCGAACCCTTGCGCATTGAGGAAGTGCCGGTTCCCACACCTGGGCGCGGGCAGATTCTTGTCAAGATCGCGGCCTCGGGCGTCTGTCATACGGACCTGCACGCCGCCGATGGCGACTGGCCCGTCAAGCCAAGCCTGCCGTTCATCCCCGGGCACGAAGGGGTGGGTTATGTGGCGGCCGTCGGCGAAGGCGTGACCGCCGTCAAGGAAGGCGACCGCGTGGGCGTGCCCTGGCTCTACACCGCCTGCGGCCACTGCGAGCACTGCCTGAGCGGCTGGGAAACCCTCTGCCACGAGCAGCAGAACACCGGCTACTCCGTCAACGGCGGCTATGCCGAATACGTACTGGCTGACCCGAACTACGTCGGCCACCTGCCCGCGCAGGTCGGCTTCGAAGAGATCGCACCAATCCTCTGCGCGGGGGTGACCGTCTACAAAGGCATCCGCATGACCGATACGCGGGCCGGCCAGTGGATCGCCATTTCCGGCATTGGCGGCCTGGGCCACGTGGCGGTGCAATATGCGATTGCGATGGGCCTGCACGTGGTGGCCGTCGACGTGGCGCCAGAGAAACTTGCGCTCGCGCGCGAGCTGGGCGCCAAGCTGGTCGTCGATGCCTCCCAGCAAGACCCGGCGGCCGTGATTCAGAAAGAGATCGGCGGTGTGCACGGCGTGCTGGTGACGGCGGTGTCGCGCAGTGCCTTTGCGCAAGCGCTGGGCATGGTGCGGCGCGGCGGGACGATCTCGCTCAATGGGCTGCCGCCGGGCGATTTTCCGCTGCCGATCTTCTCCACGGTGCTCAACGGCATCACAGTGCGTGGTTCGATTGTCGGCACGCGGCGTGATCTGCAAGAGTCCCTGGAGTTTGCCGCTGAGGGGTTGGTGCGCGCACACATTCACCGCGACAAGCTCGACAACATCAACCAGGTGTTCGCCGACCTAAAGGCCGGCAAGGTGGATGGCCGCATCGTCCTGACGCTCTGAGTGCCGCCACCCGGCGGTGCGAGTAAGCTGCAGGCATCACGTCCGCCTGCCCCACCGCCATGCGCATCCTCTTTTTCAGCAGCCACCGTTACGACGAAGACAGCTTCCGCGCCTCACTCGCGCGCGGCGGTCATAGCTTCGACCTCGTTTTCCAGCGCGCGCACCTTGAAGCGCAAACGGCGCCCCTCGCAGCGGGCTTTGAAGCGGTGTGCCCGTTCGTGAATGATTGCCTCGATGCGGAGGTGCTCGAAGCGCTGGCAGCGGGGGGTACGCGGCTGATCGCGCTGCGCTCGGCAGGCTTCAACCATGTCGACCTGCCCGCCGCACAGCGCCTGGGGCTGACGGTGGTACGCGTGCCGGCGTATTCGCCGCACGCGGTGGCCGAACATGCGGTCGGCATGATCCTCACGCTCAACCGGCGGCTGCACCGTGCCTGCAACCGCACGCGCGAAGGCGATTTCTCATTGGATGGATTGCTGGGCTTCGACCTGTCGGGCAAGACCGTCGGCGTGGTCGGCACGGGGCAGATCGGGCAGGTGTTCGCGCGCATCATGGCGGGCTTCGGCTGCCAGTTGCTGGCATTCGATCCGTTTCCGCAGGCGTCGCTTGCGGCGCTGGGCGTGCGTTACGTGCCGCTGCCTGAATTGCTGGCGCAGGCCGATATCGTCAGCCTGCACTGTCCACTCAACGCCGATACGCATCACCTGATCGACGCCAGCGCGCTCGCCAGCATGAAGCCGGGCGCGATGCTCATCAACACAAGCCGCGGCGGTCTGGTCGACAGCCCCGCGCTGATCGACGCCCTCAAGACCGGTCAGCTCGGCCACCTCGGGCTGGACGTGTACGAAGAAGAAGCCGATCTGTTCTTCGAAGACCGCTCCGCCGACGTGCTGCAGGATGACGTGCTGGCGCGGCTGCTGAGCTTTCCCAACGTCATCGTGACCGCGCATCAGGCGTTCTTCACGCGCGAGGCGCTGGCGGGCATTGCCGACACCACGCTCGCCAACGTGGCGGCGTGGGCGGCAGGCGCGCCCGTCAATGTGGTGAAAGCCTAGGCCGGCACATCACGCTGCCACGGCCTTCGGCTGCGATAGTTCGCTCTCCCCTTCCTTCACGTAGATGGAGTTGCGCGGCTTGGCCAGCACGCGCCGCACCATCGGCTCGAAGAACGACAGCGGCAGGTTGTCGTAATCGGGCATGAAGGCCGCGGCGTCGTACTTGGCGCAGAACTCGGCGGTGCGCTCAAACAGCTCGGGCTGGTTGCGGTATTGCTCGCGCAGGTTGCGGTCGAGCCCCAGATGGTGGAAGAAGTAATAGCCCTGGAAGATGCCGTGCTTCTCGACCATCCACAGGTTTTCGGGGCTCACGAACGGCTTGAGGATGGCCGCGGCGATGTCCGGGTGGTTGAAGCTGCCCAGCGTATCGCCAATATCGTGCAGCAGCGCGCAGACCACGTATTCCTCGTCGCGGCCGTCGCGGTGGGCGAGCGTGGCGGTTTGCAGGGAATGCGCGAGACGATCGATCGGGAAGCCGCCGCAATCGCCGTCGAGCAGCTTCAGGTGCGCGAGCACGCGATCGGGCAATGCGCGGGCAAAGGGCATGAACTCGGCCGAGATGGCGGCCCAGTCTTCGCGCGTGCCGTGCTCCATGTGAGAGAACGCCGCGCGCGGGGCGGTGTGTTGGGGATGGGTCATTGGGGGGTGTCTCCTTCGTCGCCGGAATGGTCGCGTCGGTGCCGCGTCGTATTGATTGAATGGTGGTGCGCGGCTGGCGAACCATTCTCTGCCCGGCGCTTGCATGCAGACTGTCAAGCGCTTGACAATGATCGGACCGCCCTCGCCGCATCCTGCCGCCATGCCCGCAGACGCCTCCCATACCGCCCCGGCTCCTACGCCCTCGCAGCTCGCGCAGGGCTGGCTGCGCGACGCCCCCGCCGACCTGCTGGCCGAGATCGCGCCCACCGCGCGCCTGGTCACCTACCCTGACGGCGAGTGCATCCACCCGCACGGCGGCCCGGCGCAGGGCATGTTCCTGATCGTGCGTGGCCGCGTGCGCATCAGCCGGACGACGGACGGCGGCAGCGAACTCGTCTACGGCGTGCTGCGCGCGGGCGAATGGTTTGGCGAGATCGCGCTCATCGACGGGGGCGGCCGCACGCACAGCGCCCATGCGCAAGGGCCCACCACGCTCGTCCTGCTGGGCAGCGCGGCGTTTGCGCGCGTGGTGTCGGCCTACCCGGCCGGCATGTGGGCGCTGATGCAGCAGCTCTGCCAGCGCATCCGCCTGATCTTCGACGAGTTCGAACACGCCAGCGAAATGCCCGCCGATGCGCGCCTCGCCCAACGACTGCTGCAGCTTGCCCGCGCCGGCGATGGCCGCACCGTGGCCGCCAGCAATGAAGAGCTGGGCCGCATGCTGGCACGCTCGCGGCAGACGATTTCCAAGTACCTGCAGGCCTGGCAGCGCGCGGGCTGGATCCGCTGCCATTACCGCACGGTCGAGATCGTCGACACGGCAGCTTTGCGGCGGCTGATGGACGGGCACGCTTCCTGAGCGTGCCCTGCGCATGGGGCACGCGCGCCGCAATCTCCGCCGATAGAATGGTTTTTTGCTGCGCCGATCTGCCCCCCACCGCTCCCATCTTCATGAACCCCATGTTCTCCCCAGGCTCGCCCGAAGGCCGGCGCCTTGTGTTGCTGCTGGGCCTGGCACAAATGGTCTCCTGGGGCACGCTGTACTTCACCTTCACCGTGTTTCTGGGGCCGATGCACGAGACGCTCGGCTGGGCCCGGCCGTTTCTGGCGGGCGGGTTCTCGCTCGGGTTGCTGGTCTGGGCGCTGTGCTCGTTCTGGGTTGGGCGCGCGCTGGACCGCTGGCCTGCGCGCCGCGTGATGGGTGCAGGCACCATGCTCGCGGCGGGCGGCCTGCTGGCGTGGTCCTTCGTCTCGAGTGAGGCGGCCTTCCTGCTGCTCTGGCTGCCGATGGGCCTGGCGATGGCCACTACGCTCTACGACCCGGCCTTTGTCGTGCTTCGCCAGGCGTTTGGCGATGCGTATCAGCGCCCGATCATCGGCCTCACGCTGATCGCAGGGTTCTCCAGCACGCTGTGCATTCCGCTCGCGCAATGGGGCGTGGAACACCTCGGCTGGCGGCATACGCTGCAGCTTTTTGCGCTGGCGCATGTGCTGATCTGCCTGCCGATCCATGCGCGCCTGCGCGTGCGGCCGCCCGTGCACGCGCCAGCCGAGGCGCTCGACCCGACGGCACCGGTGCATGCCTCGGCATGGCGCATGGTGTTGCGCTTGCCGGTGTTCTGGGCGGTGGTGCTGGCCTTCGTGGCCACCAGCCTGATCGCCACCGTGCTCGGCGCGCACCTGATTCCGCTGCTGACGGAGAAAGGCGTGCCGACCAGTCGCCAGTTGCTGATCGCCGCGCTCATCGGCCCCGCCCAAGTGCTCGGGCGGCTGGCCATGATGCGTTCACGCCCGGCGCACCCGGTACGCATTGCACCGTGGACGTACGGCGCCATGGCTGGCGCGCTCGGCTTGCTGGCGCTGTCCAGCGGGCCGCTGCTGATCGTGTTTGCGCTCGTCTATGGCGCAGCCAACGGCATCAACACGATGGTCCGCGCGATTGCGATGCCGGAACTGGTTTCGCCCAACCAGTACGCCACGCTCAACGGCCTGATGATGACGCCCGTGCTGCTGGCACAGGCCAGCGCCCCATGGCTGGGCGCACTGCTCTGGCGGGCGAGCGGCGGCTATGCTGCAGTGGAATGGGCGATGGTTGGCGCTGCTCTCGTCGCGCTCGGGGCCTTCGCCTACGGCTTGCGGAACGCGCGAAAACGCACCGTACCCACCGCTGCGTCGCGTACAGGGGTGACGCAATCGCCATGACGCATTCACCACTTTGAAAGCAAGAGATTGCTTTTAGGAACCTTTGGAAGCGCACATCTGTCTTGAAACATGGAACGTGATGTTTCATTCTCATAGCAGAGGCGGTCCGCTTTTTGCGAGATTGCCGACGGAGGAAGCGCCTTGTCACAGGTTCATCTGGAAACATCTGAGAGCGAGCGCATGCCGTGGTCGGTCCAGGAGATCGCTTACGACAGCATCGACGTCGCACGCGTACGCGAAAACGGCACGCTGTTCTACCTCGTTGCCAGTGCGTCGTTTGTGGAAAGCGGCTCCGACCTCTATGCCGGCAACCTCGCTCAGTACTACGCCGACCGCCCCGAAACTGCGCACTGGCTGATCCACCATTGGGAACGCGAAGAGCTTCAGCACGGCCGTGCATTGCGCCGCTACGTTGAAACTGTCTGGCCCGAGTTCGACTGGGAGCGCGGCTACGCCCGCTTCTTCGATGAATACTCGGTCACCTGTTCGGTCGACCAGTTCGAGCCCACGCAGGCGTTGGAAATGGTCGCGCGCTGCGTCGTCGAAATGGGCACCGCCACTTTCTATCGGGCCATCGCCCAAGCCGCGGCTGAAGCCGATGAACCGGTGCTGCGCGACCTCGCCAGCCGCATCTCGGCCGATGAAGTCCGACATTACAAACACTTCCTGCGTTTCTTCAACGAATGCAACGCGAGCGAGGGCGTGGGCCGCGCGCGCGTGCTCAAGGCGCTCGCGTCGCGCTTGCGTGAAATCAAGAATGAAGATTCGATGATCGCCCTGCGCAATGTGCTGCGCATCGAGCGCAGCCAGGAAGATGTGCCCGAAGCCGATGTCCGCGCGCTGAACTCGCGCGTGAGTGCCCTGGTGCGCTCTTATCTGCCGCTCGACATGGCTGCCAAGATGCTGCTCAAGCCACTGCGCCTGCGTCCGGGTTTCGAGCGCTCGATTCGGCCGCCCCTGGTCGCCTTGGTGCGGCGGGTGATCCTGCACTAGATCGCCGCGCACGAAGGAGGCGCCAACAAAAAACCCGGGTTAAAGCCCGGGTTTTTCTATCTCGCCAACCGGGCGCACAGCCCCGCGGCTCAGGCGAGCCGGAACACGTCCACCGCGCCGCGCAGTTCCTGGGCTTGTTGGCGCAGGCTTTCGGCGGCGGCGGCCGCTTCTTCGACCAGCGCAGCGTTCTGCTGCGTCACCTCGTCCATCGACGTGACCGCATGGTTGACCTCTTCGATGCCTTGCGACTGCTCTCGCGAGGCGTGGCTGATCTCGCCCATCAGACCGGCGATGCGCTCCACGCGCGTCACGATGTCCTGCATGGCGTCCCCGGCGCCGCGGGCGGCCTCGTTGCCTGCCTGCACTTCTTCAACCGAGCGACTGATCAATTCCTTGATCTCCTTGGCGGCGGCTGCGCTGCGCTGGGCGAGGCTGCGCACCTCGCCGGCCACGACGGCAAAGCCCCGGCCCTGTTCACCTGCGCGGGCAGCTTCCACGGCAGCGTTCAGCGCCAGGATGTTCGTCTGGAAAGCGATGCCGTCGATGATGCCCGTGATGTCGGCAATCTTCTGCGCCGTGGCGTGGATGCCAGACATGGTGCCGACCAGTCGCTCGACGGTCTGCCCACCAGCGTTGGCCGCCTCGCTGGCGGACTGCACCATGTCATGCGCGTGGTGGGCGCTTTCGGCGTTCTGGCGCACGGTGGCGGCCAGTTGTTCGATGCTCGATGCGGTGCGCTCCAGATTACCGGCCTGCGCTTCGGTGCGTGCGGAAAGATCCGCATTGCCGGCCGCGATCTGGCCGGTGCTCGATGCGATGGTGGAGGCGCTGGCGCGCACCTTGTCGACGATGCCTGAAAGGCCGTCGCCGACACCGTTGACGGCGCGCATGACCTGGCCGATCTCATCGCGGCGGGTGGTGGGCAGCCGGTGCGTGAGATCACCCGCAGCCACACGCTGGGCGACGTTCACCACCTCGGCCAGCGGCGTGCTCACAGTACGGCGCAGCATCCAGTACAGCCCGCCGGCCAGCAGCGCACCGAGTGCCAGGCCCAGCAGCAGGAAGCGATTGCGGGCGGCCACCAGGTCGGCGTTGAGTTCATCCACATACGCCGTGCCCGCAATCACCAGTTGCCAATCCGGGTATTGCGTGAAAACGGTCAGGCGCTCCCGGGCGGTGCCGCCTTCCGTGTCGGCCAGCGTATGACGCAGCGTGCCATCCTTGCGCGCGATCATCTCGCGCACCCAGGCTTGGCCTGCGGCGTCCTTGGCGTCGAGCAGGTTCTTGCCTTCGCGGGCTTGCGTATGGTCGATCAGCACCTTGCCCTGATCGGCGCCGGGCTTGCCGTCAACCACGAAATAGCCGCCCGTCTTGCCGATGCCGTGCGAGCGGATCTTGTCCTTGAGCAAGGCCAGCTCCGAGCGCACGTCCACACCCACATACAGCGCGCCAATCACCTTGCCCGACGCATCGCGCACGGGTTCGTACTTGCTCATGTAAGGCACGCCAAACAACCAGGCCAGGCCGCGGAAGGACTCGCCGGCCATCAACGATTTGTAGCTCGGGTGCGCGCGGTCGAGCAGCGTGCCGATCGCCCGTTCGCCGTTTTCCTTCTTGAGCGAGGTGGTCACGCGCACGAAATCGTCGCCGGTGCGGGCGAACACAGTGGCGATGGTGCCGCCGGTGCGCGCGAAGAACTTGTCCGGCACGGTGAAGTTGAGGTTCAGCACCGTGTCGCCGCTCTTGAAGGTGGGCGTCGGCTTGCCCGCCACTTGCACGATCTGCGCCGGGTCCACGCTGTAGGGGCCGGGCGCGGCGTCGGCAAAGGCGGTCAGGAAACGGTCGGCCTCGGTGCGCATGGTGCCGTCGAATAGGCCGATCATGTCGCGCATGGCGGCTTCCTGGTTGTGCATGGCCGATTGGGTATTGGCCTCCAGCATGCGCAGGCTCGATTGCGAGTTCGCCAGGGCAAACATGCCGAACACCGCCACCAGGGCGATGAGGCCAATCGCGGCCAGCCGGGTACCGAGACTGGTCGGGGGTTGTGAAACTTCAGAAAGGGGCGCAGACGCTCTCATGCTTTTTTTCCCTGGGGGTCGTCAGTCGGGTTAACAACGGATCGACCAGGAAAAGCTTGAGCGCAAACGTTTTTCCTCCCGCTATGTCTGGCAAACAAGACATTCGTCCGCGTTTCCGGACGTCATTTTTCGCAGGTCAGCTCGACGTGCTGGGGCGCGGGCTTGGCGGGGTTGCCCGTACCCAGGTCGATGCGCCACTCAGCGCCATGTGAGCCGCTCACTTCGCGGCCGTCCACGGTCGCCCGGCAACGGGCTGCATTGGCAAAGCGGATGAAGGGCCGCGTATAGCCGGCCACATCGACCGACAGCGAACGGCCATCCACACCACGATGCCAGTTCGACAGGCGGCCGCTGGCATCGCGCACGTAGGGCTGCGCTGGCGCGGCGTTGTTCAGGGTGAAGCGCGCCGAGCCGCTTGTGAGGTGGATGTAGGTGCCGCCCGGGCTTGCAGCGTAGCCGGCCACATCGCGTGCATCGGCAAGGCGCGGTACGCCGGGTCCGGCCCAGCGCACGGTCCGCAGATCGCCGTTGCCGCGCACGACCCAGGCATCGCCGTCACGCGCAACGGCCATGGCGCGGAAGTCGAGCACCTTGCGGATGTAGTCCGACGCGTAGATCGGCATGACCGGCTGCGCGACCGCCCAGTCATATACCTGCCGCAGGGCGGTGAGCGAGGCCAGCTTGGTGCCAGAATACATGTGGTAGTAAATGCCGATCGGCTTGAAGCGATACGGTTTTTCGGTCAGCTCGAACGTTTCGATGGCGCGCGAAAAGCCGTAATACGGGCCGTGCCAGAGGTTGGTGTAGATGTTCTCGTTCTGGTCGGGCGCAAATACCTGGAAGAGGCCATCGCCTTTGTCCACGCCAAGCGGCGCCACGGCCGTCCAACTCGGGTTGGAGCGCGTGATGTAGGTGTCGCCGCCGTTCATGTTCAGCACGCCGGCCTCGACGGTCTTCTGTACGGCAATCGGAGGCACCTGGCCGTTGCCGCTCCACAGCAGCACCTTCACGCGCTTGCCTGGTGGGGCCAGCTTGGTGTTGATGTAGTGGATGGAGCCCGCGATCTCGCGGTCGAAACTGAAGCGGTAATTGGGAATCCTCAACGAGAAAGCGGTGTCGGTGCCTTCAGGCGTTTCGGCAGAAGTCGGGTCGGGCGGGTTGGTGGTACGCAGCCAGTTGAACGGGTGCGAGAACGTGTGGCTGGCCAGTTCCACATAGGGCTGCGCAAAGATGCTGCGCGCGATCGGCTCAAGCTGCGGCGTGAGCTTCGGGTACACACCGTCGGCCGCCACTTCGCCCTCGATGATCGACACGGTAGTCGGCACCTTGTAGCGATCCAGAATGTCGCGCAGCAAGGCCTGGCCGGAGAACTCGCCGGGCGGGAACTCGGTGCGGGAGGCGAATCCGTCGCCATCGATATGCACGGTCATCAGCCGGCGGCCGTTCTCCGTGGTGGTGTCGGGCACCGGCATGGCGGGCAGCTGCAGCGCGCGGCGCAGAAAGTCCAGCGGCTGTATGACCCAGCGCGCCTGGTCGACATCGGGCATGCGAAACACACCGAATGGCTGAAGCACATAGCCACCCCACGGCATGATGGCCGCCGCATCATAGGTGTAGCTGCCGGCGGAGAGCCGCAGCAGCGATTGCGCCCCCGTCATACCAGGGTCCACCTGCACGCCCACGGCCATGCGCCGATCGGGATGGGGCTGCAGCTCGAAGCCCATCATCGGATCATGCGAGACGATGGCAAGCGGCCCCGCCGGCGTGCCGGGCATTATTTTCAGATTCAACATCTGCGCCGTAGGGGCATCCATGTTCAGCCCGAACTGGTTGAACATCGCCACACGCACGCCGGCGCCCATCGTGCGCCTGAGCCACGACGCCCACGCGCCCGGTCGCGATGCGTTGGCGTCGAACCAGGTGACGACGCCGGCATAGCGGTCGGGCGTGACGGCCGGCAACGGCTTGTTGGCGTCGGCAAATTCGGTGCGATAGCCCAGATAGTTGATAGGCATGGCCAGATAGAGCACCGACGGCGCGGTGTTGCGGCTGGTGCCGGGCTCCTGAGCTTCGACCAACAGGACACGGCGCGGCATCACTTCCAGCCGGCCAATGCCGATGAAGTCCGCGCCCGGTGTGGTGGCGTAGCTGGTGACGCCCGCGGCGCGCGCCACGTCGGCGGTCTCACGCAGACACGTGCGGTTGTAGTTGACGCAGTAATCGAGCGCGACCGCGGGCAAGTGATACTGGGCACCGATGTTGCGCAGCGTGGCAATGCGCGCGTTGCGCTCGGCATCGTCCACATCACGCAGACCTTCGCCCCCTGCGCGCTCACGCACCAGACCCGCCGTCACGACGCCTGACAACTGCGGCGCCAGCGTCTCGAGCCAGGCCGTACCACCGGCCAGCAGCTTGGCGTTCGGTGCGCGCGCATGCAACGCCGGCATCAATGCCGCAATGGCATTGGCGGCATCGGGAGCGCTGCCTTGGAGTGTGTCCAGTCCGTCGAGCAGGAAGCCTTGGTAGCCTTGCGTGAGCAACGGCGCAAAGACCTGGTCGATCACATTGGCAGGCCAGGCGCTCGAGCGCATCGCATCAGTCTGCTGTGTCAGGTCGACGCGAGCGAACCAGAGCGTGGACGATGGCTGCTTCGGATCGAAACTGCCGGCCGTTGCCGGGTCCACCACGACCCAGTCGAAGGCTTGCAGTTCAGCGGCGGGCACATCGCGGCCGTAGTAGAAGGCGATCTGCGGATCTGCAGGCGCAGGCGTTGCCGGCTGCTGTGCGCGAGCGGCCGCAACACCGAACGCCAACGTAACGGCACCCAGCCATGCCGTCCGCCACCACAAACCCATGCTGCCCACAGCTCGCTTGCCCTGCATCCCGATCCTCGAAAATCAATCCGACTTTCATTGTGACGGGCTGCCGTCCGATTGCAATGTTTGTTGCCGGGGCGTGCCCGCCACGATGCCGGGGCACGTGGCGGGGCAGGCGGCTCAGTAACCGACCACCGTGTACTGCGGAAATTGCGCTTCGAACGCTTTTTCCAGATCGTCGACGCTGGCGACTGCGGAAGTGTAGACAGCCGTTGTCGTGCCGCTGTCGTAGGCCAGCGTGACGGCCCAGGTGGCGTGCGCCTGGTTGACGCGATCGCGCGCAGCCTGGGCCGCCAGTTGACCGGGGCCGTTGTCAGGTTTGGTTCCGTAGACCTTGCAGTGGGACATGGCAATCACTCCGAAAATGTGGAAGGAATGCCGCCAACGCACGGGCAAGGACACGCTCGGTCTGGCTGGTCTGCGTTCTCAACGATACGGGCGAACAGACGCGCTGCCGGCTTGTCCCGCCGGCATGCACCAGCGGCACGGCCAGCGTAAAAGCCGGGGCCGCACGCCGGAATGGTGCATTCGTCAGGGCTGACGTTCTAGAACGCCGACTTCACCACGCCGCCGTCCACGCGCAGCGCAGCGCCCGTGGTGGCCGACGACAGCGGGCTCGCCACATAGGCAACCAGGTTGGCCACCTCCTTCGTGCTGGCAAACCGCTTGATGAGCGAGGTCGGCCGGGCGGTCTCGAAGAAGGTCTTCTCGAACGCTTCGAAGCTCTGGCCGCCGGAGAGCTTCTCGACAAACTCATCCACGCCTTCGGAACGCGTCGGGCCCGGCAGCACGGCATTCACGGTGATGGCCGTGCCGGCCGTCAATTCGGCCAACCCGCGCGAGAGGCCCAGCAGCGCGGTCTTCGTGACGCCGTAGTGGATCATCTCCACCGGAATCTGCACGCCGCTCTCGCTGCTGATGAACACGATGCGGCCCCAGTTCTGGGCACGCATGCCGGGCAGGTACGCGCGGGACAGACGCGCGCCGCTCAACACGTTCACGTTGAAGAAGTGCTGCCACTCGGCGTCGTCGATTTCCTCAAACGGTTTGGGGTCGAAGATGCCGAGGTTGTTGATAAGGATGTCGACCTTGGGAAAGCGGGCGACCAACGCATCGGCCTGCTCCGCGTTGGACAGGTCACCGGCAAAGCCCTCGACCTGGGCGTCGGGCGCCTCAGTGCGCAGGCGCGCAATTGCGTCGTCTACAGACGCTTGAGTACGGCCGTTGACGATCACGCGGGCGCCTTCGGCGGCCAGTGCTACAGCAATGGCATGACCAATGCCCTTGGTGGAGCCGGTCACGAGCGCGAGCTTGTTCTGAAGGTGGAGGTCCATGGCGTTCAAAAAAGGAATATGGAGGAGGACGAGCACGCCGCGCCACATGCGTCGGCTGCCACGTTTCAACCATGATACGAACCATCCCACCCCTTGGCAGCCGCAATCGTTTTGCAGCGATATCCAACGAGATTTGACGATCTGCGTTGGTATCGATCCCGGCTTGACGGCCTGGGCAAGCGACGATTAGTGTGCAATGAAGCACGCCAGCGTTACGGGAATGCGGCGCGCCTTACAAGCCGGATCACCGGCAGAACGGGGAGCACCACCATGAGCATCGACGTACAGACACCTGAGGCCGCCGACACCAGCACCAGTGAAGGCGCCTACCAGCTTGACACCATGGACCGCGATACCAACATCGGTCGGCTCGTGCATCGGGTCCGACACGCGTTGGTGACACACATCGACAGTGCCCTGGCATCGCTGGACCTGACGGCCGCGCAGTGGACGGTCGTCATCTACCTGGCTGAAGACCTCGCCACCACCCCGGCCGAACTCTCGCGGGCGCTGCACTACGATCCGGGCGCGATGACGCGGCTGATCGATCGGCTGGAGAAGAAGAACATCGTCAAGCGCGCGCCCAGTGATGCGGATCGCCGCTCGGTCGTGGTCTCGCTCACCGAGCAGGGGCGCGCGCTGTATCCGGAAATCCGGCCGCTGATCATCGACGTGCTGAACCACCTGCTGCGCGGGTTCTCGCAGGCCGAGGTCAAGCAGTTGGAGAACCTGCTGCTGCGCGTGCTGCACAACGCCTGACCAGTTCAGGCGTTCGCGGTTCGGTCATCTGAGCCGACGGCGTTGCCGGTGTGCAGGGCATGGCTTGGGCGCCGCTCAGCGCTCACTGCCCCTCAAGCTCGTGCTTGATCTTGAACAGCTCGGTATCGGTTCGGATGCCCAGCTTGCGATAGGCAGATTGCTTCTGCGAGCTGATGGTCTTGATGCTGCGCGCGAATTTCTCGGCAATGTCCGTGACCGACATGCCATCGAGGCAGCAGCGCAGCACTTCGCGCTCGCGCGGGCTGAGCTCGGAGCGGTCGAGCAGTGCAGAGAACTTGCTGCCATTCGCGGTGGGCGGGGGCGCATCGGTAGAAAGCGCGTCGCTCTCCATCTCGGCAGCCAGCGCGGCGTTCAGGCGCTTGCCGCCCGTGGCCACGGTGCGAATGGCACGCACCAGTTCCGACAGCTCCTCTTCCTTGCCGACAAACCCGCGCGCGCCGGCATGCATGACCATGCCAACCGTCGCCTTGTTGTGATGCGCCGAGGCCACCAGAATCTTCAACTCCGGATAGCGCACGCGAATCAGGCGGATCAGGTTCAGCCCGTCGATCTCAGTGGGCCCCAGCGAATAGTCCATCAGCAGGACATCCACCTCGAAGGTGCTGTCCTTGAGTGCCCGGACGATTTCGCGGCCTGACGCAAACATGCCGCAGACCTCGATGTCGGCCTCCTGCTTCAGGCGCGCAGCCAGACCATGGCGGACGACCGCATGATCATCGAGCACGACCACGCGGATCGGTCGGGTCGCGGTCCAATTCATGTTCGCAGGTTCCTATTCGACGTGTTTTGAGTGACTGTGCAGGCTCGCTCAAACGGGCATCGCGCAGCCAAACGGGTCACATATTAATGTCTTCATGCCCCGACCTGAACCGGGCTGAATCGAGATCAAGCGTTGCGAGGGCGTTTATTTGGCTTCGACGACCGTGTCGTCGCGGGCATAGATCGAGCAGTTCTGATAACGCTCCTTGCACGACGACACCGCACGGAATTCAGCGTTCTGGCCCCATTCGTAGACAAATTGATCGCCGTCGGCGGCCACGAAGATCTTGGGCCACGGCTTGTGCAAGTACGCACCAAAGGCGGCTTGCGACTTCGGGCCCAGTTCACCGGGCTTGCGCGGCTGTGGAGCGATGGCCGCAGCAGGCGTCGTATTGGCTGCCACCGACGACGCTGCTGCAGCGCGCTCGGCCAGCGCCTTTTGCGCACGGGCGGGAACATCGTTGATCCACTCGGCGGGCGCGGCAAAGTTCAGGTTCTGCCCGTAGACGGCGGACACCATGCGCGACGTGATACCGACCAGCCGCGCGTTGCTGTCGAACAGGCCCCCACCGCTGGAGCCCTGCGAGATCGCGGCCGAAGTCTGGATCGCCTTGAGCTCGCCGTTTTCATCATGCCGCAGCGACGAGATCAACCCCTCGCTGATCGTCAGGTCAAACCCCAGTGGGTTGCCGATTGCGTAGACCTTCTGCCCCGTCACCAGCGTGCTGCTCGGGACGATGGTGACGGCGGGGTAGTGGAAATCGGCAACGCGAAGCTGGCACAGGTCGCGCTGCACGTCGGGATACAGCAGGCGCGCGCCAAAGCTGGCGTTGCCGCGCTTGAGGCTGACCTGCTTGCCGCCGCGCAGCACGTGGCAGTTGGTCACGGCCAACCCGTCGCCGATCACCACCGCGCTGCCGATGGCCAGCGGCTGGCCGGCGGCGTTGGACACGCGCACCTCCCAGATGCTGGGCGCGACCTTGGCGAACACTTCGGCTGGCTCCAGCGCAGCCGCCGGCAACGCTGCCAGTGCCGATGCAGTGGCCAGGAGCGTGCGGATCATGAAGGTAGTGCGGCGGGTCATTGCGGCGTCAGCAGATCGGAAAGGTCGCTTAGCGTGGTGGAGCCGTCTTCGGAGCGCGTCTTGTCGCGCATGAAGGCCACGTCTGCGTCGGTCAGGCCGGGGCAGCTTCCGGTGCCCCACGACGGGTTGATGCGGTAGGTGCGATAACGCGCGTTGATGGCGTGCCACGACCGGCCGTCGTCAGACTCAACCACGCCGGCGCGGCACACATGGGCGTTGGTGGGGTAGCTGGCCGTCATCTTGTACTGCTTGCCCGCCTGCGGTACGAACGTCGCCGACACACCGCAGCGATAGATGAGCGTGCCCGAGGCGCGAATGAAACTCGCGCCCAGCGCGGTTGGCACACCCGCCAGGACGCGGATCGGCCGCGTGGCGTCAGCCGGCTTGAGCGCGGTGCGCGGGTTGCCGCAATACTTTGGGTCGTCAAACGCGAGGATGGTGGCGTTGGTGCTGGTCAGCGGGCGGACGAAATCCACCGTGGCCGTGTTGGCGCCGGCAGGCGGCTCGGCATAAGGCGCTGCGCAGCCGGTCAGCCACAGCGTGCCCCCGATTCCGATGGCCGCAGCAATCGTTCGGCTCGTCATACCTAATTCCCCCGCGAGTCTTGTGTTTGGTGTGTTTGTGCGACTGCGCACAAGTGTAACCAAAGGTGGCGCGGAGGGACGCCCGCGGCGCCGCACAGGCGTTGCTTGTGCGCGTCGCTGTGTGAGGTCCGCTCAGGCGAGCGCCGCATCGATGCGCGCCCGCGTGCTGCGGCGCGCGCGCTCGAATACCGCCATGTCGCCCATCAGGAACGCCACATTGGCGTTGGAGCGAAACGATTCGATTTCGAAGACGAGCTGGTCGACGTCGACATCGGCGCGCAACTCACCAGCGGCCTGTGCCGCCGAAATCGTCTCGCGAAAGCGGGCACGCATCGCCTCCCGATGCCCGCGCACACGGTCCTGGATGGCACCTGGCCGCGCGCGGTATTCGTAGCTGGCCGCGCAGACAAAGCACCCACCCGGCGACGCCCCACTGGCCACGTAGTCGAACCAGCCTTCGGTCAGGGCACGCAGACGGGCAAGCGGGCTTTTCAGCGCCAGCGCCGGCTCGACCACCGTCGCGCGGTAATGCACGACGCCCGCGTCCAGCGTGGCCAGTTGCAGCGTTTCCTTGTCGCCGAAGAGCACTTGGATATTGCCCTTGCCCACGCCCGCATCCGTGGCCACCCGGCCGATCGTCAGGCCCTCCAGCCCGTCGGTGGAGGCAATGGCGGTGGCGTGCTCGAGCACCTGGGCGCGCGCACGTTCGCCACGCTGGCGGCGGCCGTCGGTTTCGTTCATGGCAATGCCCTATCGGTGAGTGGGGTCAACGCAATCGGCGCTTGACGTGGGCCGATTGCTCTCTAGTATACGTACGACCGTATATTAATAAACCGAGATCCCCCATGTCAACGGAATCCCTTGCTGCCGGCGGCGTTGCCTCGCCAGCCAAACGGCACTGGCCGGCGTTGGCGGCGCTGCTCACCGGCAACTTCGTCACCATTCTCGACCTGTTCATCGTCAATGTGGCGATTCCGGACATCCGTGCCGGTCTACACACCAGTTTTGCCGAAATCCAGCTCGTGATGGTCGGCTACAGCGCCGCGTATGCGGTGTTCCTCCTCAACGGCGCGCGCCTGGGCGACCTGTTCGGGCGCAAGCGCATGTTTCTGGCGGGCATGGCGTTGTTCACGCTGGCATCCGCGCTGTGCGGCCTGGCGACCACGCCGTGGATGCTGATTGCCATGCGCGTCGGCCAGGGCCTGGGGGCGGCCATTCTAATGCCACAGGTGATGGCCTCGCTGCGCGTGCTGTTTGATGGCGATGCGCGTCGCCGTGCGTTCGGCACCATGGGCGCGGTGCAGGGCGTGGCGGCGTCGGTCTCGCAGATCATCGGCGGCTGGTTGATTGCGCATCCACTGGCGGCCGACGTGTCGGGCTGGCGCGCGGTGTTCCTGGTGAATGTGCCGATCGGCATTGTCGCCATCTTGGCGGCCCGAGCGTTCGTGGCGGAATCGCGTGCGCCGGTGGCGGCCCGGCTGGACGTGCGTGGCGCCGTGGCAGGCGCGGTGGCGCTGGCGATGCTGCTGGTGCCGATCATGCAGGGCCGCGAGTCCGGCTGGCCATGGTGGTCGTGGGTGGTGCCGCTGTCTTCACTGCTGGTGTTCCGCCATTTTGTGCGGGTGGAACAAGCGCTGTCGGCGGCTGGCCGCGTTCCCATCATCGAGATGGCGCTGTTCCGCAACCGCAGCTTTGTGCTGGGCGTGCTGGCGATCTTCCTGTTCTACACGGCCATCAGCTCGTACTTCCTGGCGCTGACGATCCTGCTGCAGTTCGGGCGCGGCCTGTCGGCGCTGGCTGCGGGGTTGGTGTTCACGCCGGCGGCCATCGCCTTCTTTGCCGGCTCGCTCACAGCGCCTCGCCTGGCTGAACGCATCGGGCAGCGCGCCCTGCTGCTTGGCGTGGCGATCTTCGCCGTGGGCATGGTGGTACTGGCGACAATGGCACAACTGGGCGCGGGCACCGCTTGGCTGATCCTGCCCCTGATGCTCAACGGCTTTGGGCAAGGCATGGTGATTCCGCTGTCGCTCAACACCATCCTGAGCGGCGTGGAAACGGCCCAGGCCGGCATGGGCGCCGGCACCGTCACGACCATGCAAGCCGTCGGCAACGCGGTGGGCGTGACGGTGGTGGGCGTGCTGCTGTTCTCGCTGCTGGGCCAGGTGGATGGCGCAAATGGCGCGGTGACGATGGACGCCGCCACGCACGCAGCGCACTACGGCCACGCGTTTGCACTGGCGACGCTCTACAACGTGGGGGCGACCGCGCTGTCTTTCGTGCTCTTCTGGCGTGCCTGGCGCCGGTACGCCTGAGCCACGCTTACTTGCGCACCCAGCCGCGCCGCACGCACGGTGCCAGCACCACATCATGCAACGCCAGCCCCAAACGGTGCAGCGGCTCCGACAGGGTATGCGCCACGCGGCCGCTGCACAGCCAGGCGCTCAAGGCCGACACGGCCGCCGCACCCAGCATGTCGAACGGATAGTGCACACCCAGGTAGATGCGCGCCCACGCCATCGGCAAGCCCAACAGCGCCAGCAGCACGCCCACCCCGCGCAGGCGTGCGTTCCACATCAAGCTGAACGCCACGGTCCACAGCGCGGTCAGGTGATCGCTGGGGAACGATGAATCCGGCGCGTGCGGCAGCAGATTGGTGCCCAGCGCAATCGCAAACGGCCTCGGGTGATACCACGCGAGACCGAAGCCAACGTTGATGGACAACGCCAGCGCGGCAGCCACACCGGTCTGCAGTGCCTGGCGCCGCGTGGTCGGCTCGCCCCATAGCCAGGCGGCCACAAGCGTCAGTGGCACCAGCCAGATCGCGTATTCGGCAAAGGCCATCGCCAGCCAGACGGTCGTGGCCGAAGCGTCGTCCGGCGCGTTGAGCCAAAGAAACAGCGTGTGATTGAGTGATTCCATACAGCGTCGGCCAACGGCCCGAGTGATTCAACAACGGCGAGATGCCCGGCCCACACTACGGAAGATTCCCTTCAATTCCCTTGGAACACGGCCGCCGACTTGGGCCAGCCGTAGCGATATCCCGATCCCTGCCTAGGCTTTTCGCACCGTCGGCCGCTGCCTATGATGTAGGCACACCGACACGCGAGCAGGTCGGATCACACAATCTCGAACCCCGGGGGGGCGATGGAAAGTTTTCTGATTCAGCGAGCCACACGCCGGCAAGCGATGGCTGCCGGTGCGATCGCGCTGCTGATCCTGTTGACGCTCGCCATGGCCGCACCACGTGCGGGCCTGCAATGGCCGGCAATCAACCCGTTCATGCCGATGTGTGCCTTGACGGTGTTCACCACGGCCGGCATTGCCGCGTTTCTGCTGGGCGCGCAGTTCACCGTGACACGGCAGCCGATGCTGGGGGCGCTTGGCGGTGCCTATGCCTTTACCGCGCTGGCCGTGGCGCTGCAATTGCTGACCTTCCCGGGCGTGTTCTCGCCCACCGGGCTGTTTGGCGCCCGCCCCGCCAGTGCGGCATGGATGTGGGTGTTCTGGCACGGCGGCTTTCCGCTGTTCGTGATCCTGGCGGTGCTCATGCGCGATCGGCTCTCGCGCGATGCCGTTGCTGACGGGCGTGTCGGCCGGTGGGCCTCGCTGCTGATCGGCGGGCCGGTGGTGGTGGGCGGCCTGCTGTGCAGCTTTGCGGTGCTGACCGACCTGCCGCCGCCGCTGCGCTCCAGCAATAGCAACAACCCTGTCGCGGTCGTCCTGTGGGCCATCAACACGGTTGCCGTGCTCGCGGTGGTGGCCAGCGGCCGCTTGCGCACGGTGCTCGACGTTTGGCTGGCCATTGCCGCACTGGCCTGCCTGACGGACACCACACTCAACCTGCTGAGCACCGATCGCTTTACCCTGGGCTGGTACGTCGCGCGCCTGTTCAGCATGTTCGCGCCCGGGGTGCTGGTCTGCATATTGGTTTGGGAAGTGACCACGCTGTACCGGCGGCTGTTCGAGGCGCACGTCTCGCTGCAGCAGGCGTCCATGCGCGATGCTTTGACGGGCCTGTACAACCGTACCTACTTCAACGAGCAGGTCGACAGCCTGATCAGCACCGCCCAGCGCAGCGGGCAGCCGCTTTCGCTGGTGATGGTCGATGTCGACCACTTCAAGCGCTACAACGATGCCTTCGGCCACCTCAAGGGTGATGCCTGCCTTGCAGCCGTGGCCCACGCGCTGGCTGGCGTGGTGCACCGTTCGGCCGATTTCATCGCGCGCTACGGCGGTGAGGAATTCATCGTCGTCCTGCCTGACACCGATGCAAGCCAAGCGCAAGCCCTTGCCGAGCGCGCGCGCGAAGCCGTGCTGCGCCTGCGCATCGAAGCCACCGCGCCGTCGCGCTATGTGACCGTCAGCGCCGGTTGCGCCACGTCCGTACCGGGCGACGGCGCCCTCTCCATCGACACGCTGGTCGAGATTGCCGATGCGGCGCTGTATCGTGCCAAGGCGGGCGGACGCAATCTGGTGATGAGTTCGCAGCCACTGCCGGCCGCGCTCACGTAACGCACGTCAAACGATCAAGCATCTTGCCCGTGTGCCCCGCCCGTCTTTGCTGTCTTCTTTATTTCTTCTGTATATAAAAATAGTAGTAGTAGATAACGGTGGATCGTTTCTGTGGATAGCTGCCGAAAACGCTTTCGCGTCAACGGCTTGCGAACTGCACAACCCATCGGACAGTGTGTGCCGACGCGTGGATGACTCGTGAAGAGCGCGCCCCACCCTCCCGGCAACCACCAAAGTTATTCCCGTGCTGTGGACAACCTGACCCCGGACAGCCAACACAGTTGTCCCTGAAGTTCTTCACGTGCTTATCCACATATCCACATGTCCACAGCGGCAATCACGACCATGCCTCTCAAACGCGCACTGACGAGCGGCGCCCTGGTGGCTCTGCTCGCCGCATGTGCGCAGACGCCCGATCGCGCAGCGCCCCAACTGGCCACGGCCGACGCAACCAACGCGGCTGTGCGTCACGCGATGGCCGATGTCCCCGCCAACGGCATGGCGGTCGCGGTTATCGACGCTGGACAAACCGTGTACCTCCACGCGTTCGGGCGCCGCAACGCGGCCGGCGAACCGCTGCGAACCGACACAGTGATGGTGGCGGCATCGCTCACCAAGCCGGTCTTCGCCTACTTCGTCATGCAACTCGTTGATGAAGGACGTATCGATCTGGACACGCCAATCGAGCGCTACCTGCCGCAGCCGCTGCCCAGCTATCCGGCCTGGAGCAGCCTTGCCGGCGACGAACGATGGCGTGCGATCACGCCGCGCATGCTGCTCAGCCATCGCTCGGGCTTACCCAACCTGCCAGCGCTCGAACCTGACAGGCGGGTGCATCTGCACTTCGATCCGGGTGCACGGTTTGCCTATTCAGGCGCTGGCATCAACCTGCTGCAGTTCGTGCTTGAGCGCGGGCTTGGCCTCGATGTCGATGCGGAATTGCGCCGCCGGGTTTTCCAGCGCTTCGATATGCGTCGCACCAGCATGACGTGGCAGCAGGCCAATGCCGACAATCAGGCCGACGGCACCACGCAGAACGGTGAGCCGCGCCGTCATCCGCACCGGCGGCGCGCCGCAGCCGCCAGCTCCATGGACACGACGGTCGAGGACTACGCCCGCTTTGTGGCAGGCCTTGTGCGAGGCGACGGCTTGTCGGCGGCATCGCGCGCCGCCATGACCGCGTCACAGGGGCCAATCACCACGGCCACGGAATTCCCCACCCTCCAGCCGGAACTCCCCGCAGCGCTTCGGCGGCCTGATCTCGCAACGGGCCTCGGTGTGGTGGTATTCGATGGGCCGCAAGGGCCCGGTTTCTTCAAAGGCGGGCACGAGGATTTCGCTGGCAATACCTTCGTCTGCCTCACGCGATCAGCGCGGTGCGTTGTGCTTCTGTCCAACGACGTTCGGGCAGAGCGGGCGTTTCCCGGTTTGGTGGCGGCAATCTTGGGGGAAACAGGCGCGCCATGGCGGTGGGAGTACGGATATTGAGCGGTTACCGCTTCGGCGCCCGCTCAAGCCGCGCCGGGAAAGCCTCCACCAGCCAGTCAATGAACACTCGTAGGCGATGCGTGACATGACGCGTCTGCGGATAGACGACGTGAAACGGGTAAGGCGCCGGCCGCCACGGCTTCAAAATTTCCACCAGCGCGCCCTCGTTGATCGGCGCTTGCGCCGCATAACCGAAGGTCTGCACGATGCCCAGGCCCGCCAGACACGCGGCCAGATGCGCGTTGCTTTCGTTCACGCCGATGCGATGCTCGACCTTGATCTCGGTCTTTTCGCCATCGCGCTCGAAGCGGAACGGAACCGCCCGGCCCGTCTGGCTGAACACGTAGCTCACCAGCCGGTGGCCATTCTTGAGTTCATCGGGGTAGGCCGGCGTGCCGTACTGCTTGAGGTATCCGGGCGTGGCGCACGTGATCAGCGGCGCATCGCCCAAGTGGCGTGCGACCAGAGAAGCGCTGTCCAGCGGGCCACCACGAATCACGCAGTCGACGTTGTCCGCAATCAGATCCACCGAGCGGTCTGACACGCCAAGGTCAATCCTGATCTCGGGATAACGCGACGCGAACTCTGGCAGCAGCGGAATGAGCACGTCACGCGCGGTCGACCCGCCGACATCGATGCGCAACGACCCACGCGGCCGCCCGCGAGCGAGGCTGAACGAGGCATCGATGTCGTCCAAGTCGCGCAGGATGCGCATGCTCTTGGCGTAGTAGTCCTCACCTTCGGGCGTCACTGTCACGCGCCGTGTCGTCCGCTGCAGCAGGCGCACACCCAGGTGCGCCTCCAGTTCCTGCACCTGCTTGCTGACCGTGGCGATGGGCATGTCGAGCGAATCGGCCGCCCGCGTGAAGCTGCCCGCTTCCACCACCCGCGCAAAAGAGCGCATTGCCAGGAGCTGATCCATTCGAATGTCCGCGCAAATTATCCACAACTGTGGATAGTAATTCTATTTGCAGCGCTTTTTCGAAAAGTTTCTGAGCCCTACAGTGCCTCCATGCCCAACGCGACGGGGCGACGCAGAGTAAGGCAGCGCAAGACACAAGCCGTCGCGAGGTCATTCATCCAAACCTGAAATCACGACATGGAGCACATCATGAGCAAGCAACTGGAAGGCAAGATCGCCCTCGTCACGGGTGGCAGCAGCGGCATCGGCCTTGGCGCGGCCAAGGAACTCGCAGCCCAGGGCGCGCGGGTTTTCATCACCGGCCGCCGTCAGGCGGAGCTGGATGCCGCCGTCGCAGAGATCGGCGCCGGCGCCACCGCATTGCGCGCCGATGCATCGGTGCTGTCCGACCTCGACGCCGTCTATGCCCAGATCGCCAAGGTGGCCGGCAAGCTGGACATCCTGTTCGCCAATGCCGGCGGCGGCGACATGATGCCGCTGGGCGCCATCACCGAAGAGCATTTCGACCGGATTTTCGGCACCAACGTGCGCGGCGTGCTGTTCACGGTGCAGAAGGCGCTGCCGCTGCTGACCGACGGCGCATCGATCATCCTCACGTCCTCCACGGTGTCCGTTCAGGGCACGGCCAACTTCAGCGTCTACAGCGCCAGCAAGGCCGCGGTGCGCAACTTCGCCCGCTCGTGGGTGATGGATCTGAAGGATCGCGGCATCCGCGTGAACGTGGTGAGCCCTGGCCCGATCCGCACGCCCGGCCTTGGCGGCCTGGCCTCGGATGAAACGCGCCAGGGCCTGTTCGACTACCTCGCTGCGCAAGTACCGCTGGGTCGCCTGGGCGAGCCGGCCGAAGTGGGCAAGGCCGTCGCGTTTCTTGCCTCGGATGCGGCAAGCTTTATCAATGGCATCGAGTTGTTTGTTGATGGCGGGATGGCGCAGGTTTGAGCGTCCGTAGCCGGAAGCGGCGACCAACTTCCAGGCCGCCGGCGTACACCTTGCAAAGCGAATGCTGAACAGCATGCAATGCGTGCGGGCAGCCAATCCTTGGCCAGGCACTTCTGGCACCTCATCGCAGTGGCCGGGCATGCTTTGATTGCTGTCGCCGGGCAGCATATTCTTATGCAGATGCACGGGAAGCGACTTCCAACAGGTTTGCCTTGGGCGCTCGAACCCGTTGCGATGAGGGCTTGGTATGGATACCAACGCAGGCAGATTGCGAAGACTGGGAAGCGATGCAGCAATCGCTCACGTGCCCGTGGAGGAGCGTTATCGCACCTTGGTGGACGCGATACAGGACTATGCAATCTTCCTGTTGGATCCGACAGGTCACATCGCCAGTTGGAATGCCGGTGCCCAACGCATCAAGGGCTATCGCGCCGATGAAGTCATCGGCCAACACTTCTCGGTCTTCTATCCTGCCGAGGCAATTGCGCAGAACTATCCGAGCGAAGAGCTCAAGCGTGCCGCCGCGCTTGGCCGCTGGGAGGACGAGGGGTGGCGCATACGCAAAGACGGCTCGCGTTTCTGGGCCAACGTGGTGATCACCGCCCTGCGGGATGAAGACGGCGAGCTGATCGGCTTTGCCAAAGTCACCCGGGATCTCACCGAGCGTGAGCGGCTCAAGCAACTTGAATACGCGAGCGAGCTGGCATCCCGAGTGGAGGCCACTCGCGAAGAAGAAAAGAAGCGTATTGCACGCGAGCTTCATGATGACCTCGGCCAACAATTGACGGCGCTGAAGATGATCATCACCGGCTTGCTTGCCGATGAAGGCACCACGCCAGAAGCCCAGGCGTATGCGCGCGAAAGAACTCAGACAATGAGCAGTGCCATCGACCATGCACTGGCGTCGGTCCGGCGTCTGGCCGCTGGGCTGCGGCCGACCATCCTCGACGACCTTGGGCTGCTCCCCGCGCTCGACTGGCTCGTGACCGACTTCGGCCAACATACCGGCCTGCGGGTCGCGCTGAATTGCAACACGCATGCGGTAGCGTTCAACGACACCGCCTCCACTGCGCTGTTCAGAATCGTGCAAGAGGGGCTGACCAATGTTGCCCAGCACGCGACTTCGGCAACGGAAGTGGTGATCGATCTCCGATGCGACCGGTCCAGTTGCGAGCTGACGATTCGCAACGATGGCGCTGTTCTCACGCGCTCAACCGAACCGGCAGCCGGGCGGCCGCCGTCATCAGGTATCGCGGGCATTCGTGACCGCGTGCGCCGCCTGGGCGGGACTTTCACCGCAGGGCCGCAGCCACACGGCGGGTACCGCATCGAGCTTTCGATTCCGCGAAAAGCGGTTGAACTTGAATAGAAAGCCCTGCCGGTGACGAGCGGCGCTTCGTCGCAGCGGTATTGGGCGCCGGGCAGGCACGCTTTGACGACGGAGTTGCCCACTCGGCGGCCTGCAATGTCATGGACTCACTGCCCGCTTCGTCATGCCGCAGCAACACGCTGCCTCCAGGCGGCTTTGGCCACGGCAGTGTTACTCGGGCTTTTCCGCACCCATCGCGTGGTGATGCCTTGAACCGGAGTCGTGCCCCGCCATGGCGTCATGGCCGTGATCGGCCAATTGGGCATCAAACCACTGGTGCAGCGCGGTAACCAGGCGACGCTGACCGCTCTGATAGATGATCTCGGCGCCGTTGGACAGCTCGCGATAGCTTATTTTGAGCTCACCAGGCTTTGCTGCGCGCAGTGCCGCCAATCCGGGCATGGCATTGCCATGGATATGCTCCGGCCCTTCGAAGTCGCCGTCGGAGAATTGCCGAGCGATCATTGCCAAGTGCTGGCGGATCAGCGCAGCCTGGCTGGGATCGTCCCGCTTGGTCACGACCTGCTGGACACCGCCGTCGGCCGTCTTGGTAAAGATGTGGGTGGTTGCCGAGAGGGAAAATGGCATGACGTCCGCCCCCCGCTGAGCGACCTCCTGCTGCCGCGCCGGCGTGTCGGCAATCGCGGGGCACGACAGTATTCCTGCCGTCAGCAATGCGGCGAGTAGATAAGCCACTGATGTGCGCGGCATGAATGTCTCCCGTGTCGGATGCAGTGCAGTCTGGCGTTACCGTCTACCGCGCACTATGACTGGAATCATATCGTGCGGTTTGGTGCTGGCGACGCGCGTTGTGACATTGCTGCGGCAGCGATCAGCGGTGGCGCAATGTTCGGCACCGCTCCCCGAGACCGTGCGGTAGCCAAACCGGAAGGCATTCATTGATCGGCGCTACCAGGCATCGATGCGCGGGATCAGGAGGGAACATCATGGTGCGAACCGTCAGCGCTCGTCGTTCTGTGATCAAGGCCGCGACATATCGGATCGTGATCATGTGCCTGGACTTCGGCACCCTTTATCTGCTGACCGGTACGGTTCACCTGGCAGTCGGTTTCATGATCGCCAGCAATATCTACACGTCGATCGCCTACTTTGCCCACGAACGCATATGGGCTCGCATCAAGTGGGGAGTCTTCGAAACGTAGATGAGCGGCCGTCCTTCGACAGAAGCAGAGAACAGCGACCGATCCGCATATACGAACCCCATGGGCAGTGCGACGCAGAATGCCCGCGCCGTCCGCACAGCGTGCAATAGTCGTCCATGACAATGACCTTTATCGAGAGCCGGGTGCCGACAGGTTCAGTATCGGAGGGGCGCCCGGCCGCCGCTATCAGGGGACGCCAATTGTCTTGTCCGGGCGTGCCCTTGTTTCTGTAGGTCAATCCCGCAGGCGCTGTCAGCGCAGGCTGACAGCATCCGGCGCCGCCGATTGTCGTGCGTGCAGTGCTGCTCAGGCTCTGGAAGCCACCCAGATCTTTTTGCGGTTCAGCAGCAGCGGGATCACGCCGATGGCGATGCCCCCCATGCCGACGAGGTTGGTGACCCAGTCGAAGGTCGGGATGCTGTAGAGCGCGATGAAAAACAGGAAGAGCCCGCTCGCGACCGGCCAGATGACATGGGTGATGGCGACCCACGGCCCCTGTGTCAGCACCTTGCGGTAATACCAGCCGCAGGCAAGCCCGGTAAGCCCGAGGTAGAAGCAGATCTGGAAGCCGATGGCGGTAATCGAATCCTGCAGGATGACGTTGATCGTCGGCAGATAAGACGACACGAACAGCAAGGCAAGCCCGGTAATCCAGATGAAGAAGATGGCGATGTGGGGCGTGCGCCAAACAGGATGCAGTCGCGCATAGCGCGCGTGAAGTGCGCCGTCGCGGCTTTTGGCAAACAGCGTGCGCGTGAACTGCAACATCTGGGTTTCAACCGTTCCCACCGTGCTCAGCAATACCGCAACGATGGCGACGTAGCCCCAGGTCGGCCCAAACAACTTCTCTGCAATGGCGAAGATGATGTTCGTGTTGTAGTGCTGGATCTCGGTGTCGGACAGTCCAAGCTGCGTAATGACGATGAAGATGAGAAAGAACGCCATCAAGAACACCATCGACCAGAACGCAGCCCGACCGGGCGTGTGGTTGGCGTCCCGCGTCTCTTCGCTGAGGTTCATCGTCACGTCCCAGCCGTAAAAGAAGAAGATGGCCACCAACGCGCCGTTGGCGAACATCTGGGGCGTGAACGTGAAGGGCCAGAACCAGACCCACGAGAACGGATGCGCTGGCGTATGCGGGAACACGATGAAACTCGCGACGATGATCACGAGCAGGATGATGCCCTCGACAATCGTCATCAGCACCTGCACGTAGCTGGTGAGCTTGATGCCCTTGACGACCACCGCGCTGACAACCGTGAGCCATGCCGCAGCGATCAGCGTCACGTAGTGCACGTTGTTCATCATGGGCCGATCAAAGATGAGCAGCGTGGCATTTGCCGCCGGAATCATCGCCGACACCATGAACACACAGCACAGCACCAGAAGCGCCCAGCCGGCAAGGAAGCCGAGCGCACGCCCGAACACCATGCTCACCCACGAATATGAGGTGCCGGCGCTCGCCAGGGCGCGATTCATATTGATGAACGCGTAGGCGATGCCAAACATGATCAACCCGCAGACCAGAATGCTCGCCGGTGACTGCGTACCAGCCGTCCCGATGATGGTGGAAGTCGTAATCTCGATGCTGTAGGCCGGTGCCGTGCCGGCAATGCCCATGATCACCGATTCGACGACGCCCAGGGAATCGGCATTGAGCTTGGCTGGTTGGTCCATGGGGGTAGGCGACTCCGGGTCGACATTGGGCAATAGACCGATTTTTACCCTGTGCCGGATGTGCCGGCAATAGGGGCCTCTCTGGACCGGGCCAGTGCTTGGGCGGGGGCTGGCAAGCCTTTGGCGATAGGGCGACGTAGCACGCGTTTGCGCGTGTGTTCTTCGTCCAGCACCCAATGGCCTCTTGAAATTTCTCCTTGCTTCCTTATTTTAGGTGTCGTCAATGCAGTCGCGGTTTTCGCGCTGCGTGTTTCGATTTGTTTGTCAGTGGCCCGCCACGGACCGATGAACTGGAGCGCGTAGTTCGGTTCAGTCTCCGTGCGGGCCCTTCAGGAGCCAGCCATGAGCGATCTGTTTTTTGGCACCGATCTGCTGGGCGAATTCGATCGCCTGCAACGGCAGATGGCCACTCTTTTTGCGGGGGCACCCGCAAGCCTGCGCGCCACGCGCCTCGGCACTTTTCCTCCCGTCAACATTGGCAGCACCGATGACTCGGTCGAGATCGTCGCGTTCGCCCCGGGGCTCGACCCCGCGCAGATCGATGTCTCGATCGACAAGGGGCTGCTGACCATCAGCGGCGAGCGCAAGCGCCCCGATTTCCAGCTCACCGAAGAGACGCGCGTGTATGCCGACGAGCGCTTCACGGGTGCCTTCCGCCGTGTGATTGAGCTGCCACAGGACGTCGACCCCGACAAAGTCAGCGCGCGGTACGTCAACGGCTGCCTGACCATCAGCGTCGGCAAGTCGGAGGCATCGAAGCCGCGTCAGATTACGGTGCAAGGCTGAGCCGCGCCCGGGACAAGCATGAAGGAGCACATCATGAACGACACCACCCAATTGGCGACCCATGCACAGCCCGGCAAGGCTGCGGCTGCAAAGCAGATGGCTGAACAGGCGGCCGCCCGGCAGACCCACATGGCGCCCCCGGTCGACATCTTCGAGAACCGCCAGGGCATCACGCTATATGCAGACCTGCCAGGCGTGCCGCGCGAGAAGCTTGATATTCGCGTGCAGGACGGCACGCTCACCGTCGATGCCGAATTGATGGTGCCCACACCGGCGGGGCTGCGGCTGCAGCACGGCGAAGTACGGCACCCGCATTTCTCGCGCACCTTTGTGCTGAGCCCCGACTTTGACGCTTCGCGCATCGATGCGCAGCTGCGCGACGGGGTTCTCAAGCTGACGATCCCGCGCCGCGACGAAGCCAAGCCGCGGCGTATCGAGGTGCAGGCCGGCTGACCACATCACCGGCCGTTGTTTGCCTTGCAAGCGGGCGCGCTACTTGCGCGCCCGCGCATCTGGCACGGTGCTCTCGGGCAATCGTTGTTTGTCACCAGGAGACAAAAGCGTAGCTCCCATCCGGCACTGAACAATTCACAGAAAAATAGCTTGCAATTCAGTAGTGCACTATCTATATTTGCGTTCATGAACACACGCAAGCCCTCCTCCGCACGCCGCGACCTCGCCCTGGACGAGCAGCTCTGCTTTGCCCTGTACTCGACCATGATCGGGATTAACAAGGCTTACCGGCCGCTGCTCAAGGCGCTGGACCTGACGTACTCGCAGTACCTCGTCATGCTGGTGCTGTGGGAACAGGATGCGCAGACGGTGTCGCAGATTGGCGAGCGGCTGTTTCTCGACTCCGCCACGCTCACCCCGCTGCTGAAGCGGCTGGAAGCATCCGGGCTGATCGAGCGACAACGCTCGGCCGAGGACGAGCGGCGCGTGATCATCTCGCTCACGGCGGCCGGCAAGGCGCTGGAGAAGCGGGCCGAGAAAGTGCCGGCATGCATGGCTACGGCCATGGAGTGTGCGCCCGGCGAGTTGGAAGAGTTGCGCACACAGTTGAATGCATTGCGAGGACGGCTCTTCAAGAACGCCGCCTGAGCACACACGTATCGCCGACGGGCGCCTGACCGCGTCCGTTTTTTTAAACCCATTAAGTAGCACGCTATTTAATAGCAAGCAATGCGGCACGGCCTCGACAGCCGATGCACGCACCTCAACCCCTCCCTAAGGAGAATCACCATGTCGATCGAAAACGTCCTCTACCGTGCCAATGCTCGTGCCACCGGCGGCCGCGATGGCCGCGCCATCACCGACGATGGCCGGCTCGAAGTCCGGCTGACCACCCCCGCCGAACTGGGCGGTGCAGGCGGCGAAGGGACCAACCCGGAGCAGCTGTTCGCGGCCGGCTACAGCGCGTGTTTCCTCGGTGCAATGAAGTTTGTTGGTGCGCGCGACAAGATCCGCGTACCGGCGGATGTGTCCGTGCAGGGCAGCGTTGGCATCGGTGCCATTCCGAACGGCTTTGGCATTGAAGTGGACCTGAAGATCAGCCTGCCCGGCATGGACCGCGCCGAAGCGCAAACGCTGATCGACCGCGCGCACATCGTCTGCCCGTATTCCAACGCCACGCGCGGCAACATCGACGTGCGCCTGAGCCTGATCTGACCCGCACGTCCATTCACACCATTCCCCAACCAACCGATTGGAAGCACTGCCATGAACCGCATCACCAAATTTGCCGCCGGCACCCTGCTCTCTTTGGCAGCAAGCGTCGCCCTTGCTGCGGGCAGCCCCGGCGTGGAGCGCAACACCCAGGCGTTCCTCGACGCCCTGGCCGCTGGCGGTGGACAGCCGCTGGAAACGCTGTCGCCCGCCGATGCGCGCGCCGTACTGGTGGGCGCGCAAGCCGCGGCAAAGGTGTCGCTGCCGCCCGCTGACGTCAGCCAGAAAACCATCACCGTGGATGGCAAGCCGATCAGCCTGACCATCGTGCGCCCGGCCGGCGCGAAAGGTACGTTACCCGGCTTCATCTTCGTTCACGGCGGGGGCTGGGTGCTGGGGGACTTCCCCACGCATGAGCGCTTTGTGCGTGACCTGGTGGCCGACTCCGGCGCCGTCGCCGTCTTCGTCAACTACACACCGTCGCCCGAGGCGCGTTATCCGGTGGCAATCAACCAGATCTACGCCGCCACCAAATGGGTGGCAGAAAACGGCGCGCAAATCGGCGTAGACGGCAAGCGGCTGGCCATTGCGGGCAACAGCGTGGGCGGCAACATGGCGACCGTGGTGGCGCTGATGGCCAAGGCGCACGGCACGCCCGCACTGCGCGCGCAAGTGCTGTTCTGGCCGGTCACGGATGCCAGCTTCGAGAACGCGTCGTACGACGAATTTGCGCAGGGGCACTTCCTGACGAAGCCGATGATGCAGTGGTTCTGGAACGCCTACACGACCGACCCGGTGCAGCGTCAGGAGATCTACGCATCGCCGCTGCTGGCGACGCCCGATCAGTTGAAGGGGCTGCCGCCCACGCTGGTGATCACGGCCGAAAAGGATGTGTTGCGCGATGAGGGCGAAGCCTACGCACGCAAGCTCGATGCAGCGGGCGTGGATGTGACCGCCACGCGCTACAACGGCATGATCCACGACTTCGGCTTGCTCAATGCGCTGGCCGGCGTGCCGGCAACGCGTGCAGCGCTGCATCAAGCCAGCGAAGAACTGAAGGCGCGGTTGAAGTAATCGGCTGGGCGGGTTGTCACCGCCCATGCCTCGTTGCAAACGCCGAGGAACAGCGCGTAGGCGGGCTCACAGCTCAAGACAGAAGCCCTGCCTTGCGCAATGCTTCCTCGGCCGCCTCGTGGTCCTGGGCAGCGCTGCCCCCAGAGATACCGATGCCGCCCACCAGCCGACCCTCGTAAAAGATCGGCACGCCGCCGCCCACCGGCATCAGGCGCGGGTGGTGCGCCAGCGGGGCAACGGCGGCCTCGGCCATGTACTGGTTCCATTGGTGCGTGCTCATGCCGAACGAGGCTGCCGTCCATGCCTTGTTGATGGCAACCTCAGCGGTCAGGAAAGGCGCGGCGTCCGCACGCTCGAACGCGCGCAGGTGGCCGCCTGCATCGGTAATGGCGATGGTCGCGGCAAACCCGCGCGCAGCACAGGCACGGCGTGCCTCTGCCAACAAGGCCTGCGCGGCTTCCAGGCTGATCGTTGCCGTGGGGACGATAGGGAGTGTCATGGTGAGGCTCCTTGTCAGATGTCTGCAGGGTTCAGCCGTTGGCAACAACGACTTTGCCGATCATGTTTCCGGCTTCCACCAGCGCATGCGCCTTGATCAAGTTCGCGGCGTTGATGCCATCGATACGCTGCGTCAGGGTGTGCTTGATGTCGCCGCGATCGACCAGTTCGGCCACACGGCGCAGCAACGCGTGTTGTCGGGCGATCGTGGCGGTGGTGAACATGGCGCGGGTGAACATCAGCTCCCAGTGAATCGAAATGGATTTCCCCTTGAACGGGCCGATATCCAGATCCGCCGGGTCGTCGATGAGGGCGAATTGCCCCTCGGGGCGCAGCACAGCGGCGATCTGCGGTACGTGAGCGGCGCTCTGGTTCAGCCCAGCCACATGCGTCACGTGATCAATGCCAAGCGCTGCCAGTTGGGGCGCCCACGGTTGACGGTGATCGATGACGTGGTGTGCACCATGCGCCAACACCCATTCACGGGTTTCGGGCCGCGAAGCCGTGCCGATCACGGTCATCCCCGTCAGCGCGCGTGCCAGCTGGGTCAGGATGGAACCGACACCACCGGCCGCTCCGGTCACCAGCAGCACGCTGTTCTCCGTCGGATCGGCCGCCTGGACCCGCAGTCGATCAAACAGCAGTTCCCACGCAGTGATGGCTGTCAGCGGCAGCGATGCGGCCTGCGCAAAATCCAGCGATGCCGGCATGGGGCCCACGATGCGTTCGTCCACGGCATGCAGTTCGCTGTTGGTGCCAGGCCGCGTAATGTCGCCGGCATACCAGACACGGTCACCCGGCTTGAAGCGGGTGGCCAGCGGGCCAGTCGCGCGGACGATGCCCGCAGCGTCCCAGCCGGCAATACGCGCCTGCCCTCCTGGAATGTCTCCGCCACGCCGGATCTTGGTATCAACCGGGTTGACGGACACCGCTTTGACTTCCACCAGCAGATCGTGGTCGCGAAGTTCAGGCGTCGGCAACTCGATGTCTTGCAGCGCCTGGGGATGGCTGATCGGGTGGTTCTGATAGAAACCGATGGCTTTCATGCACGTTCTCCAGGAAGTGAATGAGGGCCATGCTATCTTTCAGCGATATGCGGATAAACGGGCTACGCGCCCAAACACTTTCGGCATTTCAATGAAAATCATCCGCCTCGATGACGTGCAAATCTTCGTGCACACGGCCGACGCCGGCAGCTTCTCCGAGGCGGCCCGCCAGCTGAACATCGCGCCCGCGCAGGCAAGCGCATCTGTGCAGCGGCTGGAAAAGGCGCTGGATGCGCGCCTGTTCACCCGGTCCACACGCAGCATGCAGCTGTCAGAGGCTGGAGAGCGCTACCTGCCGCATGCGCGCGTCATGCTGGGCGCGCGGGAGCAAGGCGAACAGGCGCTGGCCGGTGGCCGGGAAGCACTCTCCGGCCCGTTGCGACTGTCTGCTCCGTCCGATTTCGGGAGAAACCTGCTGCTGCCGTGGCTCGACGATTTTCAGCACGAGCACCCCGGTTTGTCAGTGCACCTGAAACTGAGCGACCGGTCGGCCGACCTCATCCGCCAGCCGCTGGACTTTGCCGTGCGCTACGGGGCGCTGCCCGATTCATCCCTGCTGGCCATCAAACTGCTCGACAACAACCGGCGTGCGTTGTGCGCAGCGCCGTCGTACATCGAACGACATGGCGCCCCGGCCAAGGTGGACGACCTGCGGCAACACAACTGCCTTCGGTACATCTGGAGCGAGCAAGTCCACGAACGCTGGCGCTTTACGCTGCCCGGCGGCGAACGCACCGTGGCAGTCACCGGAAATCGCGTCAGCGACGATGCCGATGCGGTGCGCCGCTGGGCCATCGCAGGCGAAGGCCTGCTCTATAAATCGCGACTGGATCTCATCAACGATTTGAAGGCCGGCCGATTGGTCGAGATCTTTCCGCAGGAATACGGCGAGCCCGCGCCGCTGCATTTGATTTGCGCCCACCGTGCGCAACTGACACCCGCCATCAAAGCGCTGAGTGCCTTTCTGCGGGAGCGCTGTATGGCGCTGCTTGCAAGCTATTCCGCGAAAGGCTCGCCATCCGAGTAAAACGGTGCCGACCGACTCACACGGAATTCGCAGCCGGGCGCGGACAACTCGAAGGCTGCACGCTGAACAGCCACGCTCCGGCGGCCCGCCTCACGATTGCGCGTTGCGGCCCGACGCAAGGTTTGCATGGATCCACGCTGCCACGTCAGTGACAGGAATGGCGTGGCGTTGATTGAACGTCCCGCGCTTGTCCCATGCGACACCCCGCCCTTGGGCAAAAGCCGCACGATACTTGCGCATCATGTTGTGCGGGTCGCGTGCCAACTCGTCGAGCAAATACTGCTCGGTCCACTCTGAGCGGCCGAAGGGACGACCGAGGGCCGCTTGCAGCTTGTCCGCGACTTCACCGTAGGTCACGGTGTCGCCGGCCAGATAGACGATCTCGTTGCGGATACGTGGTTGAGCGAACACGATCTCGGCAGTGAGCGCGCCGATGTCATCGGGCGTTGTCAGCGTCACAGCGGTGTCCAGGCTGCCGAGGGCGTGAACCGCATGGTTTTGCAGGTCGACAACACCAAAGTCCGGCTCAAACAGGTAGCTCATGAACATGCCGGTCGAGATGATGACCCACTCGGTCTGGTGCTGACCGCGCAGCAGTTCGCGCACATCCAACTGCGCATCGAAAATGTCCTGCGGACTGCCGCGACCGATCACATCAAAGTCCACGCCAAACTGCCATGGGAAGTACCTCGGGATACGTGCCTGCAACGCGGCACGCGCCAACTTCATCGGCGTGTCGATGCCGGCTGCATAACCCGCGCAGCCGATGACGGTGTCATATTGCGCGAAGACGTCGGCAAGCTCGTCGATGGAGCTTTTCACAAGATCGCCCACGACGATCTCGATCCCGAGACCTCGGATCTGAGCGATATCTTGTTGCTTGCCGGGTGCGCTGGACTCAACGGCGCTTGCACGCAGCAGCACGCTGATCTTCGCGCCGTCCACGCCCTTCGCGCGGCGTGCAAGATTGCGCAGTACAGGGAGACCGAGTTCACCGGCACCGAGCACCAGAATGTTTTGGGACGTAGCGTTAGGATCTGTTTGATTCATCATCTAGCCTGCCAAGGAATGAGTTGCGGCAGTCTAGCGATGCATGGGTGTGCGTGGAAGAAGGCACACGCGTGATACTGGGAGCCACGCAGTTGGATCGAGACGAACTTCTCAACTATTCGCAGACCGTATGTGACGGCCTGAGAGACGACGATGATGGATTGCGGCGAGAGGTGCTCGCCCATGCCGGAAGCCGTTGGTCACTCGGCGTCGTCCACACGCTGGGCGTGTACGGCAGACTGCGCCATGCAGAAATCGGCAGGCGCATGCATGGCGTGACTCAACGCATGTTGACGCGCACGTTGCGACAGCTCGAGCGTGACGGCTTGGTGGTCCGTCACGACTTTGAAGAGATACCGCCCAGGGTGGAGTACGAGCTGTCCGACACGGGCATGGAGCTGCTCGTTCGCATGGTCCCGTTGTGGACCTGGATCGTCGAGAATGCGGACCGCTTCCGAGAAGCGAGGCTGAATTTCGACAGCGAGCACCGCGGTGCAGACGCATAGCCGGCTGGCGTTTCGATTCGCCTACGCGATGTTGGCTCGGGCCCTTCACCCCTCAGGCCGTCGACGCGCCCGGCAGGGTTGGTCCGCGCTTTACACCACGGAAGAGAAGGAGCGCCACGCCGAGCATGATTCCGATGTCTGCGACGTTGAACACCCCTGTTCGTAACTGGCCGATGCCCATGTTCAGAAAATCAAAAACCCGGCCATCGTAGACACAACGATCGAACAGGTTGCTGAGCCCTCCACCCAGAATGCAAGCTGCCGCAATGACTTCGGTACGGCGGAGCGTGGGCGAGCGCAGCACCCACACGAACAGGCCGACCAGAATCGCCAGGACGCCATAGATGAAGACGATATTGCGCGTCGCATCCGACATTCCCGCCCCCAGGCTTAGGAACGCGCCGTGGTTATAGGTGGGTAGAACGAGCAGGCTTCCTGACAGCAATGACACGACTTCGCCAGGCGTCAATATTTGCTTGAACAAGGCCTTCGTCGCCTGGTCGATGATGATCCAGGCGAGCGCGCCAAGCAGCGCAGTGGCAACTCTTTGTTTTGTCGTCATTCGAGAGGTCATCTGTAGGCGGGACCCCATTCTAGTCAGAGTCAGATTCGGGGAACGGCTGCACGGGAGTTGTCCAGAACCGCGTTGAGGATGTCGACCAGCCGCTCCTGGCCGTAAGCTGCCTGATGCAGCTTTCGTGAACTGCGATTAGGTATTCAGCAGCCGATTCCCGCATGCAGCGAAAGCGATGCCGCTGGCGTCAATGAAGAAGGGGCCGAAGGTGGCGGCGTCAGCATGCCATCTGACAAAAAAAGGCCCCGGCCGGGACGGGTGGCCGAGGCTAGCTAGGACTGCATGGACGATCAGGGAGAGGGAGGAGCCTCCCCTTAATTTTCCAGGGGCGGAGTCTATGGAAAGGGCCCTGCCGAGGCAATTCAACAATTCTCAGCGGGACCGCTGCTGCAAGGATGACGCCTCCGCAAACTGAGGGTGTCTCGGGCCTCTTGAAGCATTGGAGGCGCTGACGTCATTGGACCAACGTCTGCTCTCTGATGTGTGGGGAGGGGGGACTGCCACCCTCACCTTGCCCCAGCCTTCCCGGCCCGTCACGGGAAGGCGTCAAACCATTGCAATGGGTTGTCGCCCCTGCGCTTTATGGCGGCTACCACATGCAACGTTTTCGGATCGACATCGCGGCCCCCAGCAACATCGAGAACGGCCCATGTTTTCTCCCTCGCGCTGTCGACCGTCATGTCTGAACGTAGTCCCAGCAGTTCGTCGGCATTCTTCCATCCTCCACAGTGGCTTGCATGTTTCGAGCGAACCGACAACGTACGTGACTGGCCGGAAGCGGCCGATCACGACAGCGTTTCGACAACGAACATCCGCGCTTGCTGGGCCTCCTGACGATCCGCCTTGATCGGCGCATAGGTCTCGGAATTGTAGAAAGCCAGCGCTTGGGCCAGCGTCGGGAACTCGAACACGCCAGCCATCGGCAACGGGTCTTCATCGCCCTCCAGAACCTGCGCGACCGGGCCGAAATGCAGGATTCGCCCACCCGCGTCTTGCAGCGCAGCTTGAAAGCGCGGAGCAAGCGCCGCCTGCTTGGCAGCGTCGAGGATGCGTAGATTGACGTGTACGTATGCCGGCATTGTGCCTCCTAAATAATGCATATACAGTATTGATGGCAGGCACGATTGTCAAACGAGGTAGGCATGAAGGGTTTTGATCCAGAGGCTTTGAAGAACGTTGCAGCGGAGTGCCCGGGCTTCCAGGCACGCGCAACGGCGCGCGCACTCACGCGTTACTACAACGCCTGTTTCAAGCCGCTCGGGCTCACGGCGGAGCAGTTCAGCCTCTTGGTCGGAATCGGTGAGGCCGAGGGCACGACGCTGGTCGAGCTGGCGGATAAGGCCGGGGTCGACCCCACTACCCTCAGCCGATCTGTCCAGAATCTGGAAAGCCGGGATTTGCTCCATGCCACCGGCGGACGCGGCCGGGCTGGAAAGCAGTTGACCCTCACGACATCGGGGCGTCGGCTCGTGGCCGATGCGCTCCCGGTGTGGAGTTCGGCCAGAGCGGAACTTGCCGAGCAGATGGGCGATAAAGCGCTTCGTTCAGCAACGCAGGCAATGGCGAAACTGGCCAACGCTGCAGAATCCTCGCGGGCGTAGCGCTCATTCCGGCCGGGGCGGCGGATCTCCGCGCTTGCGGTAACTCGGGATATCGGGCGCACCGGCAGGCGGCGGGTTCTGCTTCAGATCTGCGATCAGGGCCTTCATCTCGCCAATTTCCTTCACCTGCGCCCGAATGATGCCGTCTGCCAGCTTGCGCACGCGTGGGTCTTTAATGTGCGCGCGCTCACTGGTCATGATGGCGATGGAGTGGTGAGGAATCATCGCCTGCATGTACGACACATCCCCCACAGTCTGCTGACTCCGCACTAGCCACAGCGCGCCGCCAAACACGACCGCACTCACGAGCAGAATCGCCACGTTCACCGCGGCTTTGGCGTACATGTTCCACATGAACGCGAGCATGATGGCGCTCATTGCCGCCCCCATGATCAGCGCCATCCACATGCGTGTCTGACTGAATAGAACGTGCTCGATCTCGTAGGTGTTCAAGTACATCAGACCGAACATGACGACCGTGGACACCACGATCATGGCTCCGAAACGGGCGTAGCTCATCTGTTGCCCCCGCGCGTTGAACGAATTGGCGGGGCGCGGTCATCGGCCCCGGACCTCGCAAGCGCAGCACGCGGTATGCCTGTCGGGGGCATGTGTTCGGCAGCGCACCGAGCTATCGGGTAGCCCATCGCAGTGGGCCATTCGCCCACGGCTCCCTTGCTTCGCCAGTGGGTGGGCGTAGTGCCCCGCCTGCGTGGCAGCATCGACTGCCATTCATGCTTGACGGATTTCCGTATGGACACCAAGTTCAACCATGTGCCGCATGATCCGGCCGCATACGCCGAGCTTCATCAAAGAATCAGCGGCCTTGAACTGGAACAGGATGCCGCCGCTGCAGGTCAGCCAGTCTCGACAAATTCTCCGCAGCGCTCTGGGCGCGTGCTGCAGCGGCCCGACGGCATGCCGGCTGGACGGCGCGCGGGCATGCGTTCACTCGCAGACGGGCCCATGCGTCGCCGGGCACCTTTGCCAAGACGTCCACTCAGCGCCACGTTGCCAAGTGGCAGCAGAACGGCCGTTGGCGAAGCATCGTCGTCACGGCAGAGCCCGCCCAATTCTCCGGTCTTGCCCGAAGGGCCGCATCGGTCGGTCTATCCCGCCGCTGAGTTCTCGCACTTCAGGGGCATCTCGACAATCGTCGGGGCCATGTATGAGCGCCCGCCCGCCGCCTATGGCATCCCGCCGGATATCAAGTACGCGCCCATGGCAGAGCCTATGGTCCGTTGCAGCGACGGTGCCGTCCGGCGGTTCCCGCGCGCGGAGGGCGACAACGACCGCTACTTCTCGCAGTTGGGGAAAGGGATCATTTACGACGTTCCGGCCAAGTACGTCACTAAGCGCATGGGCGGCATCAACCTAGCCGCCGATGCCAAGCACGCAGCGTTTGAGGTGAACGGCAACGCCGTCAGCCCCATTCAAGTGGGCTGGCAATTCAAGGCATATCCGCTTGGGAACGGCAAGGTGCTGGTCCCGCAGCCGGGTTTTCGTGACTGCACGGAAGCCTGCGAATTGATGATGATGTTTGACCATGGACACATCAACCGGGAGACCGCCCACGGTTACGAAGCAGCCCTTGGCAAAACCCGTGAAACCGCCGACATGATGGCTTCGTTACGCCGCCGTACCGGATGCACCCCGATCCTGGTGGAACACGACCTCAGCTACAAGACGGGCCTGTTTGGCGCTGTGCACTCGAGCCGCAAACAGGCGTGGCGCGATCTAGCGAGCAAGCTCAATGAAATGGGGCCATGCATCCTTCGGAAATCCGGGCACATGGTGATGCTGGACGGCATTCGAGAAGCGAACGGACAATTTCATCTATCGATCCGCGACCCGTTTCATGGCACGGCTGTTGAGTTCCGCGACACGGCCAAGTTTTTTGCCGATCAGTTCGGCACGCCCGACCGTGCGCACATTGAAGCCGTATTCTTGAAGCGTCCGACGTGACCACACGGCCCGCTGAAACGGTCAGGATCGATTTACGCGGACGCTTCGGCAAGGCCCGCTTTGTTTCTGCTTCTTAATATTCGCCGCAGTCGTTCGATGCAGCGACTCCGTTCCCGCAACACCGGCCACCGGCGTTGATCCGTCGCACAAAGCCACTACAATAGCGCCCCTTCGCCGGTGGCACCCGCTCCTGATATCCCGTGCAGGCGCATGCCTCCTGCTGCACTCCAGAAGCCACAATCCTATGATGTCAAACGCCTGCGGCGTCGATTTCGGCACGTCCAACTCCACCGTCGGCTGGCTGAGACCGGACGCCCCCACCCTGCTGCCGCTCGAAGACGGCAAAGCTACGCTGCCTTCCGTCATCTTCTTTCATGCCGAAGACCCGACGGTCAGCTACGGACGTGCCGCGCTGGCCGACTATCTGGCCGGCTACGAGGGCCGCCTGATGCGCTCGCTCAAGAGCCTGCTCGGCACGTCGATGATGGACGACAGCACCGAGGTCATGGGCCAGGCCATGCCCTTTCGCAAGCTGCTGGCGCATTTCATTGGCGAACTCAAGCGGCGTGCCGAGCGCGCGGCCGGCCATGAATTCCGCCGCGCCGTGCTGGGCCGCCCGGTGTTCTTCATCGACGAAGACCCCAAGGCCGACCAGCTCGCCGAAGACACGCTCTCTGAAATCGCGCGCGACGCCGGCTTCGACGAGATCGCCTTTCAGTACGAGCCCATCGCCGCCGCGTTCGACTACGAGGCCGGCATCAGCGGGGAAGAACTTGTGCTGGTGGCGGACATTGGCGGCGGCACGTCGGACTTCTCCCTGGTGCGCCTGTCGCCCGACCGCGCGAAACGCCTTGACCGCCGCGAAGACATCCTCGCCAACGGCGGCGTTCACATTGGCGGCACCGACTTCGACCGCGCCTTGAGCCTGGCCAGCGTGATGCCGCTGCTGGGCCTGAACAGCACGCTGCGCAACGGCAAGGCGATGCCGTCCGGCCAGTATTTCGACCTGGCGAGCTGGCACACCATCAACCACGTGTACACGCGCAAGGCCTGGACGGTGGTGATGGACAACTACCGAGATGCCGCCGACACCGAAAAACTCGACCGCCTGATCCGCCTGATCCGAGAGCGCGCCGGCCACTGGCTGGCCATTCAGGTGGAAGCCGCGAAGATCGCGCTGTCGGACGCCCCGGTGGCGGAGATCGACCTGCACCGCATCGCGCCCGAATTGAAGCAGCCCGTTACGCGCGACGATTTCGACCAGTCGATCGGGAGGCTGGTCGGCAAGACGGTCTCGACGGTGCAGGCCATGCTGAAGACGGCGGGCGTGGCAGCGGAAGCGGTCGATACCATTCTCTTTGCCGGCGGCTCCAGCGGGGTGCCGTTGCTGCGCGAGCAGCTGGCGCAAGTGCTGCCGTCGGCGCGGCGCGTTGAGGGCGACTTGTTCGGCGGGATCGGTTCTGGCCTGGCGCGCGATGCGGCGCGCAAGTTTGGCTGAGGGGCGGCGGGACGTTTCGAGCGTATCGAAACGGATTGCCTTGGGCGCAGCAGGATGTCTCCAAAGGAAAACCAGATGAAGCTCCTAACCATCTCCGGCAGTGCCCGCCGCGATTCCGTCAACACGGCGCTACTGCTCGGATTGAAAGACGTTGCCCCTGAGGGGGTTGAGCTATTGGTATTCCATCGCCTCGACACCTTGCCGGTCTTTTCTCCTGACCTGGAAGGGCCCCAGACACCCACCGCAGTGCTGGAATTCCTGGCACTCGTGTCCGGATGCGACGGCATCATTATTGCCAGCCCCGAATACGTTCGCGCGATTCCGGGAGGGCTCAAGAACGTCATCGATTGGATGGTCTCGCGATTCGAAGTCATCGGGAAACCCATTGCGCTCGCCCATGCATCTCATCGTGGCGACGACATGCTCACATCGCTCCGGCTGGTGCTGTCCACCGTCAGCGATCAGTTTCTCGAAGACGTATTTCTGCGCATCCCGTTGATCGGAAAAACGCCAGACGAAATCAAAACCCTGCTGATGCTGCCTGAGCGGCAAGCCGAAATGCGCGGATTTCTATCGGCTTTCGTGGCGGCGATTCATGCTCGGTAGACAGCTTCACCAGCCAACGCCTAGCTGCCACTCCGACCTAACCCAGGCATTCCCGCCTGTCACGGGAATGCATTTGGGGGACTGACCGGCATCCCATGCGAATGCTGCTGCGTCAACGCAAACAGCTCTCCGAGGCTCAGCTTTTCGTTCCAGATACGGCGAAACTCCAACCCATACTTCTTCTCGACATCATTAGCCAAGGCTTCAAGCTCAAGCGCGTCAGGGGTCCATTGAGATGGATATAGCGCTCGATATATGGCCAGGATTTCATCGTCCGGCCGGAGCATCAGCTTCTGCCTGTCGGGCAGCGCGAACGCGCCTACAAACACGAGTAAGAATTCGCGAATCTCAAACTTTGAGGCAGACGGGAAAGCTCGGCGCCAACTCGTTCCCTGACAGGCCCTGAGGCTAAACGGTTTAGGCAACCCCCGTCCAACGAATGCCGACCATAGTAGGAGAAGCAGAAAAAGCGCGATAACGATGAATGTGGTCATGACTGTCCTTACCGGCATCTAGGGCTTGAAGGGAAGAGTGATTGGACGGGGGCAGAATCGTGCGGCACTCTGGGTTCCGTCATGCCTTGCTCGCCCCTCGATGTGTAGCGTGTGTTCAGGCCGCAACCGGAACAGTAAATCGCAGGTGGAGTCGCCGTTCGCGCTGTATAAGAACTCGCCCTGTTTGATTGCTCTGGCCTCACCAGCCTCAGAATAAATCCGGTAGTTGGGGCCATAAAAGAGGAACCAGAAACGCAAGTCCTTGCCGGGGGTCTCCTCAACAAACACTTGGTCAACAACAAGCGCCCGATTGAATGGAGCCCCCGCTGCGAAGATGTTGCTGACAGTGGCATACGCTTGCGGGGCGGCGCTCCAAGCTGGCTGACTGGCCTCTTCGGCGTGCGCCATGATGCAGACCGCAGCAGTAAGCAAGAAGCCGAGTTTCCGGCGCATTTATCGCCCCTCATTAATGCTGTCCTTCGCCATTCTCTTGAGAATTTGGGCGTAGATCTCGCCAGCGGGAAGGTTCGCCTCACCCACCAATATCGAGTAGCGATTGCTGAAAGTGAATCGCCTCGCCAGATTCAATCGGACCACTGGCTCGCCGAATGCTCCCTCCCGCGCAAGCAATGCGCTAGCGGGAGCAAGATCTATCAACTCCGCGCTTTTAACCATAGTCCAAGGTATCTGCGATAACTGCGGCGAGAAGCCTGAGCGTGGCACCATGATTCCGTCGTCACTGATGATGCAGTCAGGACGTCCATTCGCGAGGTTGAGAATCAGTGCAAGCGAGATGAAGCAGAACACAACGCCGAAGACTCCCGATGAGGCTCCGGCGAAGGAAGACGGATAAGCAGCAAAGCAAATGAGGATGAAGACCGCCGCCATCGCGGAGGTGCCGATCAGCAGCTTAATCCTCCCCCACTTCGATCTACGGACTACGATTTCCATCGTCATATGCCCTCGGGGCGGCTGGTCTAGCTTAGTTTCAGCATTTGGCACGCTGATTTTCGGCCACGAAGCCTCGCTTGTCGACTGACCGCTGATGGCCAGAAGCAAGCAAATCCAGCAGCCAACGCGCTGCCACGCCGAGTCCACACAGGCATTCCCGCCCGTCACGGGAATGCGTCAAGCTCTTGTTATTGGCTGTAGCCCCGCCGCTCTACGGCAGCTAATACATCCCACGTCTGCGGATCGACATCGCGCCCTCCGAGCGACATCGACACGTACGCATCAATCGCATCCATAAAGCCTTTGATAAACGCCGGCGGGAACGCGTGTGCGGAGAGGTGCTGAAGCTCCTCACGCAACATGCCCGGTCGGCATTGGCCGTGGGTGCGCATGGCGGTGTGAATCGCCCCGACTTTCCTAGACACCCCCGAGCCGTTGGGAATGACGTTGTTCGAACTCTACCGGTGATAGTCCGTTGGCGCTCGAATGGCGCCGTGTTGGGTTGTAGAACATCTCGATGTAGTT
>NZ_JBRFVG010000011.1:0-174995 GCF_052950655.1 Ralstonia sp. VS2407 | reverse complement strand
AACAGGACCGTGAAACGACTCCGCGCCGATGATAGTGCGGATTCCCGTGTGAAAGTAGGTCATCGCCAGGCTCTCCCATCCAACACCCCAGCTCCCTTCAAAGAGCTGGGGTGTTTGTCTTTGCGCGGCTCATTCCCATACGCTTTTCCAAGCGCGCTGTCACTCGTCGAGCTGCGCGCCAGCACGCACGCTCGGCCGTCAATTCATAGCAAAAAGCTCACAACGGAGGCTCTAGCGGTTGCGGGAGGATGCGTTCGCGCAGTCGGCTAGCCCGTGCGCCTGCGCGCCGCTCATCGAGTGTTCCGCCGCTTCACGATGGCAACTCGCAGGGGGCTTCTGCCTTTCGATACTCCGCCGGTCGACCGCATTGCCACTTTCGACGAAGGTTCGGCGAGCGCCTCTATCGGCGCCGTGGGGTGTGTATCCGCGTGCCGTGGCCACGCTGGTCCGTCGAATGTCGTCGCCTATAAGGATGAGAGCATCAATGCTCGGAATCTCGCGATTTCATCAAGCAACGCTTGACAGGGTGGCCTGATGGTCCCATAATCGCAAGTTCTCTTCGGAGAGGTGCCCGAGTGGCTAAAGGGGGCAGACTGTAAATCTGTTGGCTTACGCCTACGTTGGTTCGAATCCAACCCTCTCCACCAGAATTAAGCAGTGAGTTCGGCCGCGAGGCCGGGCGGCAAGGGAAGAAGTAACCCGGGCGGGTGTAGCTCAATGGTAGAGCAGAAGCCTTCCAAGCTTACGACGAGGGTTCGATTCCCTTCACCCGCTCCATTCACTGTTCGCAAGTTTTGCCCATGTGGCTCAGTGGTAGAGCACTCCCTTGGTAAGGGAGAGGTCGGCAGTTCGATCCTGCCCATGGGCACCACGCATCCACCAACGCAAATCGCTACCGAGACAGGAGTCGCGACATGGCAAAGGAAAAGTTCGAGCGGACCAAGCCGCACGTGAACGTTGGTACGATTGGTCACGTTGACCACGGCAAGACGACGCTGACCGCAGCGATCACGACCGTGCTGGCGACCAAGTTTGGTGGTGCCGCCAAGGCATACGACCAGATCGATGCGGCGCCGGAAGAAAAGGCGCGTGGCATCACGATCAACACCGCACACGTCGAGTACGAAACGGCTAACCGCCACTACGCGCACGTTGACTGCCCGGGCCACGCCGACTACGTCAAGAACATGATTACCGGTGCCGCCCAGATGGACGGCGCAATCCTGGTGTGCTCGGCCGCTGACGGCCCGATGCCGCAAACGCGTGAGCACATCCTGCTGGCCCGCCAGGTTGGTGTGCCGTACATCGTCGTGTTCCTGAACAAGTGCGACATGGTGGACGACGCCGAGCTGCTGGAGCTGGTCGAGATGGAAGTGCGCGAACTTCTGTCGAAGTACGACTTCCCGGGCGACGACACCCCGATCATCAAGGGTTCGGCCAAGCTGGCGCTGGAAGGCGACAAGGGCGAACTGGGCGAAGTGGCCATCATGAACCTGGCCGACGCACTGGACACCTACATCCCGACGCCGGAGCGCGCTGTTGACGGTACGTTCTTGATGCCGGTGGAAGACGTGTTCTCGATCTCGGGTCGCGGCACCGTGGTGACCGGCCGTATCGAGCGCGGCGTCGTTAAGGTCGGCGAAGAACTCGAAATCGTCGGTATCAAGGCCACGCAGAAGACCACCTGCACGGGCGTCGAAATGTTCCGCAAGCTGCTGGACCAAGGTCAAGCAGGCGACAACGTCGGTATTCTGCTGCGCGGCACGAAGCGCGAAGACGTCGAGCGCGGTCAAGTGCTGTGCAAGCCGGGTTCGATCAAGCCGCACACGCACTTCACGGGCGAGGTCTACATCCTGTCGAAGGACGAAGGCGGCCGTCACACGCCGTTCTTCAACAACTACCGTCCGCAGTTCTACTTCCGTACGACGGACGTGACCGGCTCGATCGAGCTGCCGGCCGACAAGGAAATGGTTATGCCCGGCGACAACGTGTCGATCACCGTCAAGCTGATTGCCCCGATCGCCATGGAAGAAGGTCTGCGCTTCGCTATCCGTGAAGGCGGCCGTACCGTCGGCGCCGGCGTCGTCGCTAAGATCATCGAGTAAGAGCTGTAACTCTTCCGTGCGGCTGCCAACCGGCCGCACGTGAAGTGCCAGAGTGGGGTTGACCAAATGGCAACCCCAAAGCTGTTTTAGGGGTATAGCTCAACTGGCAGAGCGTCGGTCTCCAAAACCGAAGGTTGGGGGTTCGATTCCCTCTGCCCCTGCCAATTCATCAGCCGCGTCGCGCAGGAAAACGCGCCACGCGGCTTAGTCTCGTTTGGGAAACATGGCCAATCCGAACGTCGAAACCGTCAACACCGCCAGCGGCAAATGGCTGCTGGTCTTGGCGTTCCTGCTGCTGGTCGCTGGGGTGATCGGTTTTTACCTGCTTGCGCAACAGCCGAGCTATGTCCGTGCTGCCTCGCTGATCGGCGGGCTGGTGTTGGGCGCAGGCGTTGCGCTGGTGTCCGCGCCTGGGCAAGGCTTCATCGAGTTCGCGCGCGAGTCGTACCGCGAGGTTCGCAAGGTGGTGTGGCCGACGCGCAAGGAAGCCGGGCAAATGACCGGTTTGGTGTTTGCGTTCGTCGTGATCATGGCCCTGTTCCTGTGGTCTGCGGACAAGCTCATCGAGTGGGTGATCTTCTCGCTCGTGCTGGGCTGGAAATAATCGAGTGAAGCCATGACGGATAACGTAGCGAACGACACGTCCACGGATTCGTCCGCACCGGCCTCGAAGAAGCGCTGGTATGTCGTGCATGCCTATTCGGGCATGGAAAAAAGCGTGCAACGCGCGCTGCAGGAGCGTATTGAGCGCGAAGGCCTGCAACATCTGTTCGGTCAGATTCTGGTGCCGTCGGAAGAGGTGATGGAGAGCAAAAGCGGTCGCAAGACCGTGACTGAGCGCCGCCTGTTCCCCGGCTACGTCTTTGTCGAAATGGAGATGACCGACGAGACCTGGCACTTGGTGAAGAACACTTCCAAGGTGACCGGCTTCATTGGTGGTACGGGCAATCGCCCCTCGCCGATTTCCAAGAGCGAAGTCGACAAGATCATGGCCCAGATCCAGGAAGGCGTCGAGAAGCCACGTCCCAAGACGCTGTTCGAAGTGGGTGAGATGGTGCGCGTGAAGGAAGGCCCGTTTACCGACTTCAATGGCAACGTCGAAGAAGTGAACTACGAGAAATCGCGCCTGCGCGTTTCCGTGACGATCTTCGGACGTGCGACGCCGGTCGAGCTCGAGTTCGGTCAGGTCGAGAAGGTTTAAGAAATTCGGTGTGGTGGCGAAAGCCACTGCGCCAATCGCCCGGTCCGTTGGACTTGGCGGGCAACGGTGGCAATGTCACCTGCGCCAACAGAGGAGCGTCGGCCTTGCGCCGATGCGTTACCACTCAACAGGATTGCCATGGTTGGTTGAGCTAGGCAATCCGGATTGGAGTCAAGATGGCCAAGAAAATTATTGGCTTTATCAAGCTGCAAATTCCGGCTGGTAAAGCAAATCCGTCCCCGCCCGTCGGTCCCGCTCTGGGTCAGCGCGGTCTGAACATCATGGAGTTCTGCAAGGCGTTCAACGCGCAGACTCAAGGTATGGAACCGGGTCTGCCGGTGCCGGTGGTGATCACCGCCTTCGCCGACAAGAGCTTCACCTTCGTGATGAAGTCGCCGCCGGCGACCGTGCTCATCAAGAAGGCCGCCGGTATCCAGAAGGGTTCGGCCAAGCCGCATACCGACAAGGTCGGCAAGATCACCCGTGCCCAGGCAGAAGAAATTGCCAAGGCGAAGAACGCTGACCTTACCGCAGCTGATCTGGACGCCGCCGTGCGTACGATCGCCGGTAGCGCCCGTTCGATGGGTATCACGGTGGAGGGCCTGTAATCATGGCAAAGATTTCGAAGCGTGCGGCCGCGAACAAGGCCAAGGTCGAGCGTACCAAGTTCTACCCGATCGACGAAGCGCTGAGCCTCGTCAAGGAATGCGCCAGCGCCAAGTTCGATGAATCCATCGACGTGGCCGTGCAACTGGGCATCGATGCAAAGAAGTCGGACCAAGTGGTCCGTGGTTCGGTGGTGCTGCCTGCCGGTACCGGCAAGTCGGTGCGCGTGGCTGTGTTTGCTCAAGGCGACAAGGCCGAGCAAGCCAAGGCTGCAGGCGCTGAGATCGTCGGCATGGAAGATCTTGCCGAGCAGATCAAGGCCGGCAAGATGGACTTCGACGTCGTGATCGCTTCGCCGGACACGATGCGCGTGGTCGGTACGCTGGGTCAGATTCTGGGCCCGCGCGGCCTGATGCCGAACCCGAAGGTCGGCACCGTGACGCCGGACGTTGCTACGGCTGTGAAGAACGCCAAGGCTGGTCAGGTGCAATTCCGTGTCGACAAGGCCGGTATCGTCCATGCCACCATTGGCCGCCGCTCGTTCGAGCCGGCAGCCCTGAAGAGCAACCTGGCTGCACTGCTGGACGCGCTGACCAAGGCCAAGCCGGCATCGAGCAAGGGTGTGTACCTGCGCAAGGTCGCCGTGTCGTCGACGATGGGCGTGGGCGTGCGTGTTGACCAGGCAACCCTGGCTGCCTGATCGAACTCGATCATTCGCATCGGGTGGCCCGATAACCATCCCGGTGTTAGCTGTTTTCTCTCGCGCGGCTCCGGCCGCACGGACTCTCGAAGCTTGAGGGACAAGACTTTGGGCAGTGGTAGACGTTTGCGCAAGCAGGCCGACGCCGCTGGTTATCAAAGACCGTTGGCGGTGAAGGGCTCCTTGGAGCCAACACCTTAATCGCAGCCTGCTCCGGAAACGGAGGCGGTGCTTAGCCAACGCAGATGGCGCCCCCGAAGGGAATGAGTGACTTTGGTATTGCCGAAGTGATTTGTGCCAATCGGACGCCGTACTTTTGGACTGACCGAGGCGACCGCAGTGACTGCGCAAGCCGAAGTCGTTTTGGAGCTTAACCGTGGCACTCAATCTCGAAGATAAGAAGGCCGTCGTGGCCGAGGTAACGGCGCAAGTCGCCAAGGCCTCGACCATCGTCGTCGCCGAATATCGCGGTATCACGGTTGGCGATCTGACCAAGCTGCGCGCGCAAGCGCGCCAGCAAGGCGTCTACCTGCGCGTTCTGAAGAACACGCTGGCGCGCCGTGCTGTTGAAGGCACGCCGTTTGCCGAACTCGCCGAGCAACTGACCGGCCCGCTGATCTACGGTATTTCCGAAGACGCAGTGGCCCCGGCCAAGGTGCTGAACGATTTCGCCAAGGGCAATGACAAGCTGGTGCTGCGCGCCGGTTCGTACGATGGCAAGGTTCTCGACGTCGACGCCGTGAAGGCGCTGGCAACGATTCCGAGCCGCGAAGAACTGCTCAGCAAGCTGCTGTTCGTCATGCAGGCTCCGGTGTCGGGCTTTGCCCGCGCCCTGGGTGCCCTGGCTGCCAAGCAAGGCGAAGGCGAGGCTGCAGCGGCCTAATAGGCTGCTGCTGCACCGCGCACAGATCGCACGATCGATACCGAATCACATTCTGGAGTTATTCAAATGGCAATCACCAAAGACGACATCCTGGAAGCCGTTGGCGCGATGTCCGTGATGGAACTGAACGACCTGGTCAAGGCGTTCGAAGAGAAGTTTGGCGTGTCGGCTGCTGCCGTGGCCGTGGCCGGTCCGGCTGCTGCTGGTGGCGCTGCTGCTGCTGAAGAGCAAACCGAATTCACCGTGACGCTGAAGAGCGCCGGCGCGAACAAGGTTGGCGTCATCAAGGCCGTGCGTGAAATCACCGGCCTGGGCCTGAAGGAAGCCAAGGACCTGGTCGATGGCGCACCGAAGCCCGTGAAGGAAGGCGTCGACAAGAAGACCGCCGACGAGCTGGTGAAGAAGCTGGTGGAAGCCGGCGCGGAAGCCGAAGCCAAGTAAGTGCAGGTCTCGCGTGCCGTATCGGTACGCGATGGAGGCTGGCAAAGGGAGATTTCCCGGCGCCAGCCTTTTTGCGCTTGTGGGACCGATTGTTGAGCGATCCCGCAATCACGCTGTAAGTATCGTTGAAGTCTCTTTGCCGGGTTTTCCGGCCGCCGGCCAGGACAAGGCCAGCAGAGGCCAAACATCAGTGGCACACTAGGCAGTTCGCAGTCCGCTGATGTTTGTCTTCTGAACCGACTGCAGAAGGCAAGTTTGGTCGGGTACTCCCCCGTCCGTAGCATGGGCTCCATGGGCCCATGTGCGGGTGGCGCGCGCAGTACCGTCAGCCAGAGGTTGGTAGCGGCCAACCGCCAAATCCCGTCACCAGTCGCTGAACACCTCAAGTGTCAGGCGTGCCTTATCGCCTTAAGTCCGTCGCGCGCACTTGCGATGATTCGGAGATCCCATGGCGTACAGCTTTACCGAGAAGAAGCGTATTCGCAAGAGTTTCGCGAAACGCGCAACGGTTCATCAGGTTCCCTTCCTGCTTGCCACCCAGATTCAATCGTATGCCCAGTTCTTGCAGGAGAACGCTCCTGTTGCACAACGCAAGAGCGAAGGTCTGCAAGCGGCGTTCAACGCCATTTTCCCCATCGTGTCGCACAACGGTCTGGCACGCATGGAGTTCGTGTCGTACCACCTGTCCAACCCGCCGTTTGACGTCAAGGAATGTCAGCAGCGTGGTCTGACCTTCCACTCGGCGCTGCGCGCAAAAGTGCGCTTGATCATCAACGACCGCGAGAATCCTACCAAGGTCAAGGAGATCAAGGAGCAGGAAGTCTACATGGGCGAAATTCCGCTCATGACCTCCACCGGTTCGTTCGTGATCAACGGTACGGAACGTGTGATCGTGTCCCAGCTGCACCGTTCGCCGGGCGTGTTCTTCGAGCACGACAAGGGCAAGACGCACAGCTCGGGCAAGCTGCTGTTCTCGGCGCGGATCATTCCGTACCGCGGCTCGTGGCTCGATTTCGAATTCGACCCGAAGGACATCCTGTACTTCCGCGTTGACCGCCGCCGCAAGATGCCGGTGACGATCCTGCTGAAGTCGATTGGCCTCACGCCGGAGCAGATCCTGGCGCACTTCTTCGTGTTCGACAACTTCACGCTCAAGACCGAAGGCGCACTGATGGAATTCGTGCCCGAGCGTCTGCGCGGTGAAGTCGCTCGCTTCGACATTTCCGACAAGAACGGCAAGGTCGTGGTTGAGAAGGACAAGCGTATCAACGCCAAGCACATCCGCGACCTGGATTCCGCCGGTACCAAGCTGATCAGCGTGCCGGAAGACTACCTGCTGGGCCGCGTGCTGGCGAAGAACATCGTCGATCCGGATACCGGTGAAGTCCTGGCCAACGCCAACGACGAACTGACCGAAGGCGTGCTCGAGAAGCTGCGCGACGCCGGCGTGAAGGAAATCCAGACGCTGTACACGAACGACCTGGATCAAGGTCCGTACATGTCTGCGACGCTGCGCACGGACGACACGGCCGACCAGACCGCCGCGCGTATCGCCATCTACCGCATGATGCGCCCCGGCGAGCCGCCGACCGAAGACGCTGTCGAAGCGCTGTTCCAGCGTCTGTTCTATAGCGAAGACTCGTACGACCTGTCGCGCGTTGGCCGCATGAAGGTCAACAGCCGCCTGAACCGTTCGACCGGTACCGGCCCGATGGTGCTGACCGACGAGGACATCCTCGACACGATCAAGCTGCTGGTGAACCTGCGTAACGGCAAGGGCGAAGTGGACGATATCGACCACCTCGGCAACCGCCGTGTGCGTTGCGTCGGCGAACTGGCGGAAAACCAGTTCCGTGCCGGTCTGTCGCGCGTTGAGCGTGCTGTCAAGGAGCGTCTGGGCCAGGCCGAGACGGAAAACCTGATGCCGCACGACCTGATCAACTCGAAGCCGATTTCGTCGGCGATTCGCGAGTTCTTCGGTTCGTCGCAACTGTCGCAGTTCATGGACCAGACCAACCCGCTGTCGGAAGTCACGCACAAGCGTCGTATTTCGGCACTGGGCCCGGGCGGTCTGACGCGCGAACGCGCGGGCTTTGAAGTCCGTGACGTGCACCCGACCCACTACGGCCGCGTGTGCCCGATCGAAACGCCGGAAGGTCCGAACATTGGTCTGATCAACTCGCTGGCGCTGTACGCACAACTGAACGACTACGGCTTCCTCGAAACGCCGTACCGCAAGGTTGAAAACGGCAAGCTGACCGACCAGGTGGATTACCTGTCGGCCATCGAGGAAGGCAAGTACGTGGTGGCGCAGGCCAACGCGACGCTGGACAAGGACGGCAACCTGATCGACGAGCTGGTCTCCGCGCGTGAAGGCAGCGAGCGTGAAACCCGTATGGTCACGCCGGACCGCGTGCAGTACATCGACGTGGCACCGTCGCAGATCGTGTCGGCTGCAGCCTCGCTGGTGCCGTTCCTCGAGCACGATGATGCAAACCGTGCACTGATGGGCGCAAACATGCAGCGTCAGGCCGTGCCTTGCCTGCGTGCGGACAAGCCGCTGGTGGGTACCGGCGTCGAGCGCACCGTGGCAGTGGACTCGGGTACCGCCGTGCAGGCAACCCGTGGCGGCGTGGTCGACTACGTTGACGCGAACCGCGTGGTGATCCGCGTGAACGATGCCGAAGCCGTCGCTGGTGAAGTCGGCGTGGACATCTACAACCTGATCAAGTACACGCGTTCGAACCAGAACACGAACATCAACCAGCGTCCGATGGTCAAGGTGGGCGATGTCGTTGCCCGCGGCGACGTGATCGCTGACGGCGCCTCGACCGACATGGGCGAGCTCGCGCTCGGCCAGAACATGCTGGTCGCGTTCATGCCCTGGAACGGCTACAACTTCGAGGATTCGATCCTGATCTCGGAGCGTGTGGTTGCTGAAGACCGCTACACCTCGATCCACATCGAGGAGCTGTCGGTCGTTGCTCGCGACACCAAGCTCGGACCGGAAGAAATCACGCGCGACATCTCGAACCTGGCCGAAGCCCAACTGGCTCGCCTGGACGAATCGGGCATCACGTACATCGGCGCAGAAGTGGAAGCCGGCGACGTGATGGTCGGCAAGGTCACGCCCAAGGGCGAGACCCAGCTGACGCCGGAAGAGAAGCTGCTGCGTGCGATCTTCGGTGAGAAGGCGTCCGACGTGAAGGACACCTCGCTGCGCGTGCCTTCGGGCATGAGCGGTACCGTGATCGACGTGCAGGTCTTCACGCGTGAAGGCGTGGTGCGTGACAAGCGCGCCCAGTCGATCATCGACGAAGAACTGAAGCGCTACCGCCTGGACCTGAACGACCAGCTGCGTATCGTGGAAGGCGATGCCTTCCAGCGTCTGGAGCGTCTGCTGGTGGGCAAGGTTGCCAACGGCGGCCCGAAGAAGCTGGCCAAGGGCACCGCGCTCACGAAGGAATACCTGGCCGATCTGGACAAGTGGCACTGGTTCGACATCCGCCCGGCGGAAGACGAAGTCGCGCTGCAACTGGAAGCCGTGAAGGTTGCCATCGAGCAGAAGCGCCACGACTTCGACCTCGCGTTCGAAGAGAAGCGCAAGAAGCTCACGCAAGGCGACGAACTGCCGCCGGGCGTGATCAAGATGGTCAAGGTGTACCTGGCCGTGAAGCGTCGCCTGCAGCCTGGCGACAAGATGGCCGGCCGTCACGGTAACAAGGGTGTTGTGTCGAAGATCACCCCGATCGAAGACATGCCCTACATGGCCGACGGCACACCTGCTGACATCGTGCTGAACCCGCTGGGCGTGCCTTCGCGGATGAACGTGGGTCAGATTCTCGAAACCCACCTGGGTTGGGCTGCCCGCGGTCTGGGCGAGCGCATCGGCAACATGCTCAAGGCGCAAGCCAAGGCTGCCGAGATCCGCAAGCTGCTGGGTCAGATCTACAACGAGAGCGGCAAGGTTGAAGATCTGGACAGCCTGTCCGATGCTGAAATCCTCGAGCTGGCCGAGAACCTGAAGAAGGGCGTGCCGTTCGCGACGCCGGTGTTCGATGGTGCGCATGAGGATGAAATCCGCCGCATGCTGGACCTCGCCTATCCGGAAGACATCGCGAAGGAGAAGGGCCTGACCGCATCCAAGCAACAGGTCACGCTGTTCGACGGCCGCACCGGTGAAGCCTTCGAGCGTCCGGTCACGCTGGGCGTGATGCACATGCTGAAGCTGCACCACTTGGTCGACGACAAGATGCACGCGCGTTCGACCGGTCCGTACTCGCTGGTGACGCAGCAGCCGCTGGGCGGTAAGGCCCAGTTCGGTGGCCAGCGTTTCGGTGAAATGGAAGTGTGGGCACTCGAAGCGTACGGCGCGTCCTACGTGCTGCAGGAAATGCTGACCGTGAAGTCGGATGACGTGAACGGCCGGACCAAGGTGTACGAGAACATCGTCAAGGGCGAGCACTCGATCGATGCCGGCATGCCGGAATCGTTCAACGTGCTGGTGAAGGAAATCCGCTCGCTGGGTATCGACATCGACCTCGAGCGCAACTGAGCGCCGATGCGGTGAGGGCATGGCGGCAACATCGCCATGCCCGGGTAACAGCAGCCATTGACGAAGATTTAGGGCCGGCGCCTTTGGGTCACACCAAGGCGCCAGCCTCAAACTCAAGGAGTTTGGAATGAAAGCATTGCTCGACCTATTCCGTCAGGTACAGCAAGAAGAGCAGTTTGACGCGATCAAGATCGGCCTCGCGTCGCCTGAGAAAATCCGTTCGTGGTCGTTCGGCGAAGTCAAGAAGCCCGAGACCATCAACTACCGTACGTTCAAGCCCGAGCGTGACGGTCTGTTCTGCGCCAAGATCTTCGGCCCGATCAAGGACTACGAGTGCCTGTGCGGCAAGTACAAGCGCCTGAAGCACCGTGGCGTGATCTGCGAGAAGTGCGGCGTTGAAGTGACGCTGGCCAAGGTGCGCCGTGAGCGCATGGGCCACATTGAACTCGCTGCGCCGACCGCGCACATCTGGTTCCTGAAGTCGCTGCCGTCGCGTCTGGGCATGGTGCTCGACATGACGCTGCGCGACATCGAGCGCGTGCTGTACTTCGAGGCATTCGTCGTGGTTGAGCCGGGCATGACCGCGCTCAAGAAGAGCCAGATCATGTCGGAAGACGACTACCTGGCCAAGTGCGACGAGTACGGCGAAGGCGAGTTCGTTGCCATGATGGGCGCCGAAGGCATTCGCGAGCTGCTGCGCGGCATCGACATCGAGAAGCAGATCGAAACGATCCGCGCCGAGCTGCAGGCCACGGGTTCGGAAGCCAAGATCAAGAAGTTCGCCAAGCGCCTGAAGGTGCTCGAGGCATTCCAGCGTTCGGGCATCAAGCCGGACTGGATGATCCTCGAAGTGCTGCCGGTGCTGCCGCCCGAGCTGCGTCCGCTGGTCCCGCTGGACGGCGGCCGTTTCGCCACGTCGGACCTGAACGACCTGTATCGCCGCGTCATCAACCGGAACAACCGTCTGAAGCGTCTGCTCGAGCTGAAGGCGCCGGAGATCATCGTGCGCAACGAAAAGCGCATGCTGCAGGAAGCCGTGGACTCGCTGCTGGACAACGGCCGTCGCGGCAAGGCGATGACCGGCGCCAACAAGCGTCCGCTGAAGTCGCTGGCTGAAATGATCAAGGGTAAGGGCGGTCGTTTCCGTCAGAACCTGCTGGGCAAGCGCGTGGACTACTCGGGCCGTTCGGTCATCGTGGTGGGCCCGACGCTGAAGCTGCATCAGTGCGGCCTGCCCAAGCTGATGGCGCTCGAGCTGTTCAAGCCGTTCATCTTCCACAAGCTGGAAACGATGGGCATCGCCACCACGATCAAGGCGGCGAAGAAGGAAGTGGAAAGCCAGACGCCGGTGGTGTGGGACATCCTCGAAGAGGTGATCCGCGAACACCCGGTGATGCTGAACCGTGCGCCGACGCTGCACCGTCTGGGTATCCAGGCGTTCGAGCCGGTGCTGATCGAAGGCAAGGCCATCCAGCTGCACCCGCTGGTCTGCGCGGCGTTCAACGCCGACTTCGACGGTGACCAGATGGCTGTTCACGTTCCGCTGTCGCTCGAAGCGCAGATGGAAGCGCGCACGCTGATGCTGGCGTCGAACAACGTGCTGTTCCCGGCCAACGGCGATCCGTCGATCGTGCCGTCGCAAGACGTGGTGCTGGGTCTGTACTACACGACCCGCGACAAGATCAACGGCCGCGGTGAAGGCATGACGTTCGCCGACATCTCGGAAGTGATCCGCGCCTACGAGAACAAGGAAGTCGAACTGGCTTCGCGCGTGAACGTGCGCATCACCGAGTATGAACTGGTGAACCCGGAAGCCGACGGCGACGCCCGTTTTGCACCGAAGATCACGCTGCAGGCCACCACGGTCGGTCGCGCGATCCTGTCGGAGATCCTGCCGAAGGGTCTGCCGTTCTCGGTGCTGAACAAGCCGCTGAAGAAGAAGGAAATCTCGCGCCTGATCAACACGGCGTTCCGCAAGTGCGGTCTGCGCGAAACCGTGATCTTCGCTGACAAGCTGCTGCAGTCGGGCTTCCGCCTGGCAACGCGCGCCGGTATCTCGATCGCCATCGACGACATGCTGGTGCCGCCGGCCAAGGAGAAAATCATCTCCGAGGCGGCTGCCAAGGTGAAGGAATACGACAAGCAGTACATGTCGGGTCTGGTGACGGATCAGGAGCGTTACAACAACGTCGTGGACATCTGGGGCGCCGCCGGCGACCAGGTGGGCAAGGCGATGATGGAGCAGCTCCAGACCGAAGACGTGGTCGACCGCAACGGCAACACCGTCAAGCAAGAGTCGTTCAACTCCATCTACATGATGGCCGACTCGGGCGCACGGGGTTCCGCAGCGCAGATCCGTCAGCTCGCCGGTATGCGTGGCCTGATGGCCAAGCCGGACGGCTCGATTATCGAGACGCCGATTACCGCGAACTTCCGCGAAGGCCTGAACGTTCTGCAGTACTTCATCTCGACCCACGGCGCACGTAAGGGTCTGGCTGATACGGCACTGAAGACGGCGAACTCGGGTTACCTGACCCGTCGTCTGGTCGACGTGACGCAGGATCTGGTGGTGGTGGAAGACGATTGCGGCACCTCCAACGGCGTGGCCATGAAGGCCTTGGTCGAAGGCGGTGAAGTGATCGAAGCCCTGCGCGACCGTATCCTGGGCCGCGTGGTCGTCAACGACGTGGTGAACCCGGAAACGCAGGAAACCGCGATCGAAGCCGGCACGCTGCTCGACGAAGACATGGTGGACCTGATCGACGCGCTGGGCGTGGACGAAGTGAAGGTTCGCACCCCGCTGTCTTGCGACACGCGCTACGGCCTGTGCGCCAAGTGCTACGGTCGCGACCTCGGCCGCGGTGTGCTGGTGAACTCCGGCGAAGCAGTGGGTGTGATCGCTGCTCAGTCGATCGGTGAGCCGGGCACGCAGCTGACGATGCGTACGTTCCACATCGGTGGTGCGGCATCGCGTGCGGCAGTGGCATCGAGCGTGGAAGCGAAGGCAACCGGTACCGTGCGCTTCACGGCGACCATGCGTTACGTCACCAACGCGAAGGGCGAGCAGATCGTCATCTCGCGTTCGGGCGAAGCGCTGATCACCGACGACCACGGCCGTGAGCGCGAGCGCCACAAGATCGTGTACGGCGCGACGCTGCTGGTCAAGGATGGTCAGTCCATCAAGGCCGGCACGCAGCTCGCCACGTGGGATCCGCTGACGCGACCGATCATTTCGGAGTACTCGGGCACCATCAAGTTCGAGAACGTCGAAGAGGGCGTGACCGTTGCCAAGCAGATGGACGAAGTGACCGGTCTGTCGACGCTGGTGGTGATCGATGCGAAGCGTCGTACCGCTGCCACGAAGGGCATCCGTCCGCAGGTGAAGCTGCTCGACTCGTCGGGCGCCGAAGTGAAGATCCCGGGCACGGACCACTCCGTGACCATCGGCTTCCAGGTGGGCGCGCTGATCACCGTGAAGGACGGTCAGCAAGTGCACGTGGGTGAAGTGCTCGCACGTATCCCGACCGAATCGCAGAAGACGCGTGACATTACCGGTGGTCTGCCGCGTGTGGCCGAGCTGTTCGAAGCCCGTTCGCCGAAGGACGCCGCCGTGCTCGCGGAAGTCACCGGTACGACTTCGTTCGGTAAGGACACCAAGGGCAAGCAGCGCCTGGTGATTACGGATCTCGACGGCAACGCCCACGAGTTCCTGATCGCCAAGGAAAAGCAGGTGCTGGTGCACGACGGCCAAGTGGTCAACAAGGGCGAAATGATCGTTGAAGGCCCGGCCGACCCGCACGACATCCTGCGTCTGAAGGGCGTGGAAGAGCTGGCGACCTACATCGTCGACGAAGTGCAGGACGTGTACCGTCTGCAAGGCGTGAAGATCAACGACAAGCACATCGAAGTGATTGTTCGTCAGATGCTGCGCCGCGTGCAGATCGTCGATACCGGCGACACCCGCTTCATCCCGGGTGAACAGGTGGAGCGTTCGGACCTGCTCGACGAGAACGACAAGGTGATCGCGCTGGGCAAGCGTCCGGCGACCTACGAGAACCTGCTGCTGGGTATCACGAAGGCATCGTTGTCGACCGACAGCTTCATCTCGGCGGCGTCGTTCCAGGAAACCACGCGCGTGTTGACCGAAGCCGCCATCATGGGCAAGGTCGACGACCTGCGTGGTCTGAAGGAAAACGTCATCGTTGGCCGTCTGATCCCGGCCGGTACCGGCCTGGCCTACCACCGCGCCCGCAAGGCGAAGGAAGTGGCCGACCGCGACCGCGCTGCGGCGATTGCCGAAGAAGAAGCCGCTTCGATCTTCGAAACGCCTGCCGTTCAGCAAGAAGGCGACGCGTAAGCGAGCCAAGCAACACCATCAAAGCCCGGCCATGTGCCGGGCTTTTTTTTTGCCGGCTTTTTGCCGAGGCGCCGTGTGCAGACGCCCAGCAACACTGGCGCCGCCCGAGTCGTATTTTCTTGAGACGTTAACCCGCCTTAACATGCCAACCGCTATGATTTCGCGGTTATAGACCGGCACTTTTTACAATCTGCGCGCCCTCCAGCGGAGCAGGTTTCAGCAAGGCGCCGGCCCCTCCAGTCTTGCCGACGATTCCTCCATGAAGCTCACACGCAAGCAGATCGCCGTTGGCGCGGTCGCCCTGGTTGTTGCCGGCGCGGCGGTGGTGCAGATGGTCTGGCACCCGTTTGGCCGCACACGCGCGCTGCACGCCCGCCAGGTCCAGCTCGACCTGACCTATCCCGACGCCCTGATCGACAGCCAAAGCCTGTCGCAACTGCCGCGCGACGTGCTGCGTGTGCCGCTGCTGCGCGACGTGCTGACCGAAGATTTCGTCGCCTATTACGAAGGCAACGAAGACCGTCTCTCGGTGGCCGGGGCGCTGCGCCGCCTGGCGTACGAGCAGAAGCTCGACCTGGCCGAGACGGTGCTCAAGCACGTATTTGACGAGCCCGCCCGCGTGATGCTGTGGCGCGGCCCGGACGACAAGCTGCGTTACTGGGTGCTCTCGATGCAGCGCAACGGCCTGGCCAAGGCGCTGGAAGCCGTCGCCACGGTGGCCACGAGCGATACGCAGCTCACCAAAGTCGCCGATGGGCTGGGCGATTCGGGCGCGCCGGTCTATGCGCTCAGGCTGTCGGCCACGCGTTCGATCCTGATTGCCAGCAAGGGCGATCGGCTGATCGCGCTGTCCGAGCCGGGCATCCTGCTGGACAAGGACGGCAAGCCGATTTCCAAGCAGGCCAGCGCGCTGGCGGCGCTGCTGTCGGACGATACCGGCAGGCGCAACGTGCAGGGCACGGCGTACGCGCTGCCCGCGCAGGAGCCGACGGGCCATCACGTTGTGGTGAGCGCCAACTATCTGTCGTTCGGTTATCAGCAATACTTCCCCGGCATTGAAGCGCTGCGTTTCGACTTTGGTGCGGGCAAAGACGGCGCGGGCAACGGCTGGCAGAGCGCCGCGCTCATCGACCCGGCCCGGCTGACGGCCAAGTGGGACAACGCCGGCCTGTGGCGTGCGCTGCCCTCTGACCCTGCCGCATGCGCGACGCTGCCGGTCGACTGGAAGGCCGCCGGCACGCTGCTGAAGTCCGTGGCCGGCGACGCCAAGGAGATCAGCGAAGCCGCCGCGCATGTTGGTGATGCATTCGCGGGCCCGGCGGCCGCATGCTGGTACGGCAAGTCGTCGCTGGTGGCGCCGTTGTTCGTCGCGAAGCTGTCGTCGGCGTCGCAGGCAGAAGCCGTCAAGCCGGCGCTCGGTGCGCTGTTCGGCCAGATTGTCGGGTCGTACGAAGCCAAGGCGCAGGCTGACGACAAGTCCGGTCCGTACAAGCGCCTGCCGGTGACGACAAAGCAAGGGCCCGCCAACGCAACGCTGTGGCAGCGCCCGGTGAGCGCGCGTTACGGTACCGCGCAGTCGGCGGGGGCACCGTTTGCGGCGCAGCTGTCGTCGGATCGCTACTTCCCGGTCACGCTGGCGATTGCGGGAGACGTGGTCGTGTTTTCGCCTGACGCGCGCCTCGTCGATGACGCCTTGGCGGTGCTCGCCAAGCGCTTCCCCGCAGTGGCCGACAGCCTGCCGAAGGACAAGACCGATCGCATCGTCCTGACCATGACGCCCGCATCGCTCGCCCCGCTTGTCCGCCGCGAAGCGGGCGCAGCGCTGCCGGCCGACCAGGAAGCGGTGTTCCTGAACGCTGCGCAGACGCATCTGTTTCCGAAGCTCAAGGCGCTGTCGCGGTACGCGCCGGTGTCGCTGGCGCTGGATGGCGGCGTGCCGTCGTCGCGCGGCTGGGTGCCGGTGACGTGGCTCTCAAGCGGACGCGGTCTGCCTGCCGGTGGCGATGGCACGCCGCCGCTGGCTGACGCAACGGCAGCACAAGCCCCGGCGGCCGATGCGCCGACCACAGCGGCTGCGGCTTCCGCCTCCGAAGCCAACACCAGCACGCAATGACGTTGCGCGCCCAGGCCGCCGCGTTGAACCGCCGCCGTTGGTTGACGGCGGCGGGCGCCTGCCTGCTCGCTCCGTCTGTGCATGCGTTGTCGGGTTGGGCCGACGCGGCTCCCGCGGATGCCGATGCACTCACGCCGGACCAATCCAGCGTGTTCCGTGCGTGGTTCGTGCGCATCGTCAACGAGCAGCTCCGCCAAGGCCCGACGCCGCGCTGGACGCATCGCGACTGCGCCGGCCTCGTGCGCTTTGCCGCCGGCGAGGCGCTGCGCCCGCACGACGCCCGCTGGCTGCGCGCCAACGGCATGCGCGATGCGGAATCTGCGCGACACCTGCCGCCCGAGCTGAATCTCACACCTGCCCAGCGCACGCTCACGCAGCGTTGGGCACGCTTCGATGGCAGCACCGGCGCGTATGTCTCGGCGCTGGGCCTCATCCAGCAGAACAGCCGATTCATCGCCCGCGACGTCAACCAGGCACTCCCGGGCGATCTGCTCTTCTTTGATCAAGGCGACGACCAGCATCTGATGATCTGGATGGATCGCTACATCGCTTACCACACCGGCACCGTCACCCGCACCGACAACGGCCTGCGCGCGGTCCCGGTCTCTGAACTGATGCAATGGAAAGACTCGCGCTGGCAGCCGCAGAGCGGCAACCCCAACTTCATCGGCGTGTTTCGTCTGGCCTTTTTGACACGGTAGAAAAACTCATGCGCAACCGTTGGCTGTCGTTCAATCTCGTCGCCGCCGTCTGCGTGACGGTGCTGGCGTTCGTCGTTTCGGTGCCGGCAGCGCATGCGGCCGATGCGCCGGAAACCCCGAACCCCACGCTGTTCGACGTGCCGGGCAGCGGCTATGAGCCGTTCAAGGGGCAGCCGTTCTTCCTGCTGTCGGATGCGAGCTACGGCACCGATCAGGAAGCGATGGTCCGTCTTGAAGCGCCGGGCCGCGAGTACAAGGACGAACTCTCCCGCTACGGCGGCGCTGACATCCTCGTCTACCGCGTGCCGCAGCCGCTGGAATTTCTGAAGGCGCAGAAGAACCTGCACCGCATCGACGTCAAGGCCAACTACACGGGCGAAGGCCTGGCCAACACGCTGGCCTATCTGTGGGACAACTGGACGCGCCAGGCCCGCCGCGCCTGGCAGCGCGTCTTGTCGTTCGCCACACGCAGCAAAGCCGTCGAGACCGCGCCGCAGTTCAGCATGGGTGACCAGATGACCGCGCCCACGCGCTTCTCGAACAACCCACAGTACGCGCCGCTCAAGGGCTACGAACTGCTGGGTCGCTTCCGCTACCCGATCTGGGACGCCAAGCCGATCGCGCCGCCCAAGGACGTGCAGCTCGAGGGCAGCAGCAGCGAGTGGATGCCGCAAAACGCCGGCAACGTGATGATTCCGGTCGGCAAGCTGCCTGCAGGTCTGTACATCGTTGAAGCGGTGATTGGCGCGTACCGTGCGCACACGCTGCTGTTTGTGTCGGACACCGTGGCCGTCACCAAGGGCACTTCGCAAGGGATGATGGTGTGGACGGCCGAGCGCAAGAGCGGCAAGCCCGTCGGCGGCGCGTCGGTGAGCTGGACCGACGGCGTGGGCGTGCTGGCCTCGGGCACCACCGAGTCGGACGGGACAGCCGACCTGCGCCACGTGTCGCCTGAGCGCAGCTACGTGATCGGCAACGATCGCGCGGGCGGCGTGTTCATCTCCGAGAATTTCTATTACGACAGCGAGATCTACAACACCAAGCTGTACGCCTTCACCGATCGCCCGCTGTATCGCCCGGGCGACGAAGTGAACGTCAAGTTCATCGGCCGCAACTTCAAGAACGCGACCGAGTCGACCGTGCCGGCTGCCGGCGACATCAAGCTGCAAGTGCTCGACCCGAATGGCGCGCCGGTGGCCACGACGACCACGCGCCTGGCGGGCGAGACCGGGGCGGACGCACGCTTTACGCTGCCGTCCAACGCGCCGGCCGGCGGCTACTCGCTGCGCTTTGATTACAACGGCGGCACATACGGCGGCGCTTTCCGCGTAGCCGAATACATCAAGCCGCACTTTGACGTGAACCTCTCGCTGGACAAGGCGAGCTACGGCACGGGCGAAGCGGTCAAGGGCAAGATCAGCCTGCGCTATCCGGACGGCAAGCCGGTCAAGAACGGCAAGGTGTCGGTCAGCCTGCGCGCGCAACAGGTGACGATGGTGGAGGGCGAACTGCGCTACGCGGGCCTGTTCCCCGTCAAGCTGGAGCAGCAGGAGCTGACCACCGACGGCGACGGCAACGCCAAGCTGGAACTGCCCGCCGCCAAGGAACCGAGCCGCTACGTGGTGACCGTGTTTGCCAACGATGGCGCGGCGTACCGCGTGAAGGTCACGCGCGAATTGCTGATCGCACGTGGCGCGACGCCGTACAAGCTGTCGACCACGTCGAACTTCACCACGCCGGGGCAGAACGTGTCGTTCACGCTCACGCCGATGCCGGTTATGAGCGGCGCAAGCGGTGCCAGCGCTCCGCCGGCCAAGTGGGATCTGGTGCGCCTCGAAACGCGCACGCGCACCGAAGGCACGCTGGCGCCGGATGCCAAGGGCAACGCCACGTTCCCGGTCAAGTTCGACCAGCCGGGTTCGTACACGCTGTCGGTGCGCGATGCGGCCGGCAACCTGCTCGCCGCATCCAGCCACTGGGTGGCCGGTGACGGCGTGCAGACCGTTCCGGGCAACATCGAAATGGTGTTCGACCGCGATCGCTACCAGATTGGCGACACGGCCGAAGCGCTGATCACGTTCCCGCTGCCGGTGGACGATGCGCTGCTCACGCTGGAGCGCGACAAGGTCGAGCGCCACGCGCTGCTCACGCGCGGCGGCGAATGGCTCAGCCTGCAGAAGGTCACGCCGTCGCAGTACCGCGCGCGCATCAAGATCGGTGCAGAGTTCGCGCCCAACATGACGTTCTCGGTGCTGTACGTGCGCGACGGCGACATGGTGTTCCAGAACGCCGGCATTGTCGTCACGCAGCCGACGCTGGACCTGGGCGTGCATGCCGACAAGGCCGTCTACGCCCCGGGCGAAACCGTCACGCTGGACTTGACCAGCGCGCTGGCGGGCAAGCCCGTGCCGGCCAACCTGACCGTGTCGGTGGTCGACGAAATGATCTACGTGCTGCAGCCTGAAGTGGCACCAAGCATCGTCGACTTCTTCTATCACCCGCGCCGCAACAGCGTGCGCACCACGTCGAGCCAGAGTTTCATCAGTTACGACCTGGCGCTGGCCTCGCTGCCGGGCAAGCCGGGCGGCACGTATGGCCGCCATAACGAGCGTGGCGTGAAGGTGCTGGAGCGCCCGCGCCGCGACGAGAAGGACACTGCTGCCTGGGTCGCCAACCTGCAGACCGGCGCCGATGGCCGTGCGCGCATGACCTTCAAGATGCCGGATTCGCTGGCGCGCTGGCGTATCACGGTGCGCGCCGTGTCCACCACTGGCGCATCGGACGGCATCGTTGGCCAGCGCACGGCAAGCATCCGCTCCGACAAGCCGCTGTATCTGAAGTGGACCGGCCCGCAACGCTTCCGCGAAAGCGATCAGCCGCGCCTGGACATGGTCGCCTTCAACCAGACCGACAAGGACATCACCGCCGACTGGATCGTCTCGGGCGCCGGCCTGAACATCAACCAGCGCGTGACGCTCAAGCGCGGCGCCAACTACCTGCGCGCGCCCGTCACGGCGCTGCAGGCGGGTGTCGTGAATGCCGAGCTGAAGCAGGACGACAAGGTCTCGGACCGCCTGCAGACCACGCTCAAGCTGGACGCAGCGGGCTGGCTGGCCGACCGCGAAAACGTCGTTCCGCTCACGCAGCTGCAAGGCACGCGCCTGCCGCTAGGCCTGCCCGCCGATGCACGCGATGTGCGTCTGCGCGTGGTCGGCAACACGGCCAGCCAGTTTGCCCGCGTCGCCGATGACCTCATCGAATATCCGTACGGTTGTGCCGAGCAGACCGCCAGCCGCCTGATCCCGCTGGCACTGGCCCAGCAGAGTCTGGCTGCCACAGGCACGCGCCTCGGCGATGGCGGCCTGGCCGGCACGCAAGGCGTCGACGCGCTGCTGCGCACGCAACGCCAACGTCTGGCACTGCTGGCCGGCACCAACGGCACCTTCGGCTGGTGGGGCGAGCTGACCACCAGCAGCGCGCTGATCACGTCGTATGCGTATTACGCGGATTGGCTCGCCAGCCGTTCGGTCGGCATCAGCCTGCCGGCAGACAACTGGAAGCAGGTGCTCGAAGCCTACAAGCGCACCAGCCAGAACGAGCCGCTGCTGCACCGCGCGCTTGCGCTGTGGTTTGCCAACGAGATGGGCCTGCCGGTGGCGACGCCGCTGTCGGGCGTGGCCAACGAGCTTGCGCCCAGTGGCGGCAAGGCGGCCAAGGCCCCGGTCGATGCCGACCCCGCAGCGGGCGACAGCCTGATCTTCGTGGCGCCGGATTCGCCACGCGGCCGGCAGGTGGCGACGGTGCTGACGGCACAGCTGATGCGCCAAGTCGGCCAGCCGGTACCGGAAGCGCTGGTCTCCGCTGACATCGCCGCCCGCAACGCGCTGGCCGCCGACACCTCGCCGCTGGTGCAAAGCCTGCTGCTGATGGGCGGCGGGCGCTCAGCTGCCGACCCGGCACCGCTGCTGGCTCGCGCCAGCACCGCCATGCCGACGATGGATCGCGCTGTGGCGCTGGTCTGGCTGCAGAAGGGTTTGGGCGGCCTGCAAGGTGCCAGCGTTGCCACCATCCAGCCGGCCGTTTCGGCTGGCGGCTGGCAGGCGGCGCGCTCGCCGGTGGGTGTGCCGACCTGGCGCTGGACCGGCGCGCAAGTGCCCGCCGCGCTGGACCTGACGACGGCTCCGACCGACGTGACCACGCAATCGGCCATCGTGTCGTACCGCAGCCGCGCGGCCGAGGCGTCCAAGCTGCCGATCACGGTGGAGCGCAAGCTGTATCGTCTTGAGCCGATCGACAGCGCGCCCGCCAAGGCCGATCCGAAGGCGCCCAAGCAGCCGGCGGCCGACGCCAGCAGCGGTATCGCCTTTACCGCCAAACCGGTCAAGCCGGGCGACACGCTCGACAGCAATGCGCTCTACGTCGACGAGGTTGTGTTGACGCCGCGCCAGGGCACGTACCGCTACGGCTTGGTCGAAGTGCCGCTGCCGCCGGGCGCCGAAGTGGAAGCCACCACGTGGGGCATCCAGATCGACGGGCTGAAGGGCGAACCGAACGAAGGCAACGGCGCGCAGCCGTTCGAGCGCAAGGCCGCGTATGAAATGGGCCAGCTCTCGTACAACCAGCCGGTGCCCGCGCTGGAGCGCCCGACCGTGCTGCGCCAGCTGGTGCGCTTCTCGCTGCCGGGCCGCTTTGCGCTGCCGCCGGTGCGCTACTTCCGCATGTACCAGCCGGAAGCCAAGGCGTTCCAGGGCGACGGCAAGACGGCCAGCTATCCGTTCAAGGTGGAGTGATCTGACGATGCCTTCCCGCCTGCTCGCCCGTGGTGTGCTGACCGGCCTGCTGTGGGCTGGCGGCGCACTCGCGCTTGCCGGGCAGGCGGGGCACGCCACCGCCGGGCCGGTTGGCCAGCCGCTTCCGCAACTGAGATATGCCGCGTTGCAAGGCGATGACGCCAAGCTCTGGCAGTTCAGCGCTGACCCGGCCGGCGGCGTGCCGCAAGCCACCGCGTTGCCGCACGACGCCGAAACGCCGCTCGGCAGCGTCTGGAAGCTCTTCGTCTATAGCTACCTTGTCTCGCGCCGCATCAGCACGCCCGACTACAAGTGTCACGGCAACGACGCCGAAGAGGTGTACTGCTGCACCGCAGGCAACAGCATCGACCGCGAGCGCGCGCTCATCCAGTCGTGCGGACGCTATTTCGAACCGGCGCGTCTCGGGCTGGACCGCGCGGATTGGCGCCGCTTCTGGCAGCAAGCCGGATCGCCCACGTGGCTACGTGACCTGCGTGCCATGCAGCCGACGCATCGCGTGCCGGTCGCCGATCTGCTCACCGCGCTGCGCAGCGTTCCGGCCGAGGGGCGCGAAACTGCCGCGCAGACACTCGTCTCCGTGCTGACCATCGGGCGCGGCGAGGGCACGGTATCGGACTTCGGCGGTCTGCTGCGCGCCAAGACGTGGACGATGCCCGACCCGCAGCGGCCCGGCGCGTCGATCGGCGGGGCCGCGGGCTGGCTGGCCGACGGCACGCCCGTCTGGCTGGGCGGTGCGGGGTCGAGCAACCAGGTGCTGGCCGCTGCCGCACCGCGCCTGACGCCGCTGATCGAGCAGACGCCCGTGCCCGACGATGATGCCTGCGTCGCGGTGGACTTCTTCGCGCGTTACCCGATTCGCGAGGTGCGCGATGCCAGCGGCAAGCCGGTCGCGGCCGGTCGTCTGGAAGGCCGCTACGCCGTGCGCTTCGTCAACGGCAACACGCTGCCGATCGAGAGCAAGGGCGAGTTGACGCTCGCGCGCCAGAACAACATGCCGGTCATTACGGGCCGCCTGGGCATGAACGACTACGTGGCGCGTGTGGTCGAGCGCGAAGGCGAACTCGCCGAGCCACAGGCCGCGCGTGCGTTGGCCGTGGCGGCACGCAGCTACCTTGTGCAGCACGCCTCGCGCGACAAGGGCTGCTACCGCATCGCCGACAGCTCGCGGACGCAGCGCGTGCTGCCGCGTCCACCGCTGGCCGCCGCGCGCAACGCAGCCGAATTTACCGACACGCTGGTCCTAACCGGCCAGTCCGTGCAGTACCACGGCACCATCAGCGCACGCGGCCAGATGAGCTGGACCGCCGCGCGTGCCGCTGCCCAGCGCGGCCAGGGGTTTGACGCGATTCTCGCACAGTGGTGGCCGCAGGCGACGCTCACGTCGTTCCAGAGCCCGGTGGCGGGGGATTGTTCACCCGTGGCGGGCGCGCAGCAGTGGCTGCAGGCGCGCGCGCCGGGTTGGTCCGCGCGCCTGAATGCCGAGCCCGGCTACGAGACACCGCCGCTGCCGGCCGTGTGCGTCGTACAAGAGGGCCGCCCGTATGCCGACGCGCGCCGCAACCGGCTCTACGTGCACCGGTTTGCCACCGAGGAAGACCGCATCGCACTGACGCACGAATATCTGCACCTCGCCTTTGCGCGTCACCCGCGCGGGCAGGACGAACAGTTTGTCGAGGCGATGGCGCGTCGCCTGATCCGAGGGGAGGGTTTGCTGTGAAGAGTGGGACGACGCGCTTGGCGCTGGGCGCCGTTGCGCTGCTGCTGGCCGCATCGGCACTGGCTGAGCCGGTGGCCGATCTGGAAGGGCCGATCGGCGGCTGGCGCAACAGCAAGCTGACCAACGAGCTGGAGCAGTACACCGCGGCGTATCCAAAACCGCCCGTGGACCGTGGCGCGCAAAAGTACCGCACGCTCATTGCCGGGCGCATCCGCGCGGCTGGCAAGCAGCGCCGCCCGCCGGTGTTGGTCGTCAATGGCAACGCCATGCCGTTGTATGGCGATGGCGAAGGCCGTTTCGCGCGCCCCTGGGCGTTCGGCCCGGGTTCGAACAGCGTCGAAATCGTCAGCGCCGACGGCCAGTCGCGCCAACGTCTGCAGTTCTACGAGGCGGACACCACCAAGACGTCGGCCAAGCTGCGCGCCGTCCTCACGTGGGACGACCCGCGCGCCGAGGTCGACATGCACGTCATTTCGCCGATTGGCGATCACGCGTTCTGGGCGCAACCGCTGCTCTCCGACGGCGGTGGGCTTGACGTGGACAGCGTCGACGGCGCCGGCCCCGAGATTTTCTCGACCGCCGCGCCGCGCCCCGGCGTCTGGCTGTTCTACGTGAACTACTGGGGCAACTTCAATGCCGGCGGCTACAACTTCGACGAAAAGGCGCACGACCGCGATCTCATCACCGCGCAACTGACGCTGATCTATAACGAGAACACGCCCAACGAGCGGCGCGAGTTCGTCAGCGTGCCGCTGCGCAAGATCGGCGAGCTGGCGCTGATGAAATCGATCCGCTTCTGACGTGACACACATGACGCCTTCCACTTTACGTCTCGCCGTCGCCATTGCGCTGGCCACGTTTGCGGCTGCTGGCAGCGTGCTCGCGCAAACCGACGCCGGGAGTATCGAGATCACCGCGCCGCTCAATGGCTGGCGCAATTCGGCGGGCGACGAATCCCGCTACACGCAAGACGTGCATTACCCGGCGGTGTCGGTGTCGACGCCGCCGGGGCAGGGCATCGCGTCGATGATCGCCGGGCGCATCCGCAACCAGCCGAAGGCTGCCGCAGCAACGGACGAAAACAAGCCGCGCCGCCGCCGTGGCGCCGATGGCGCGTCGGTCGGTACGCTGATCGTCAACGGCGTGGCCATGCCGCAGCGCATCGAGGCTGACGGCACGTTCTCGCGTCCGTACGCATTTGGCGCGGGCAGCAACAGCGTCGAGGTGCGCAGCGCGCGCGGCGATGCCAAGCGCGTGCAGTTCTACGACAGCTACACCGGCAAGCAGCGTCCGCGTCTGCGCGTGGTCCTGTCTTGGGACACCGACGGCACCGATCTCGACTTGCACGTCATTTCGCCCGATGGCCAGCATGCCTGGTACGGCAACCGCGTGGTCCAGAACGGCGGCGCGCTCGACGTGGACGTCACGACCGGCTATGGTCCTGAGATCTATTCGAACCCGGCCCCCGTGCCCGGCACGTATCTCGTCTACGTGAACTACTACGGCAGCGGCAACGACAACAGCATCATCACCACGGCTACTGTCAACATCATTACTGACGAAAACACGCCGTCCGAGCGCCAGCAGACGTTTGTCGTGCCGATGCGCAAGGCCGGCGATCTGACGCTGTTACGCAGTTTCACGATGAAGTAGCCCACACGATTCCGGAGCCGCCATGGATACGCAGACCGTTGCCGCCTACGACACCCTTGCTGAGGCTTTCGCGCAGGAGTGGCGCGAGCAGCCCGCGCCTGAAGACCTGTACGCGTTGCTGCGCCGCGAGTTCAAGGCGGGCGGCGCCACCGCCGACATCGGCTGCGGCGCGGGCCGCGAGGTGGCGTGGCTCAACGCCAACGGGTATCCGGCTGTCGGCTACGACGCCTCGGCGGGGTTGCTGGAAGCGGCGCGGGAGCAGTATCCAGGGCTGTCCTTCCGGCAGGCGCTGCTGCCCGAGTTGGTCGGTATTGCCGAAGGCGCGTTCGACAACGTCCTCTGCGAGACCGTCATCATGCATTTGCCGCCCGAGCAGATTGGTGCGGCGGTGGAGCGCCTGGTGTCGTTGCTGCGCCAGGAGGGCACGCTGTACCTGAGCTGGCGGGTCACGCCTGAGGCCGATCAGCGCGATGGACGCGGCCGGCTGTTCACGTCGTTCGATGCGGCACCTGTGCGCCAGGCGCTGGCCGGCACCGAACTCGTCTTTGACAAGGCGGCCGTCAGCCAGTCGTCGGGGCGGACGATCCATCGCATCGTTGCACGCAAGGTCTGACGGCGGCGTTGCCGACAATCCGACTGTCCTGATTGACCACCCTGCGGCGGGGTTTGTCACAATAGCGGTTTCGCCCAGCCCGCGCGTGATACCGCGCGCACCCGCCGCCCCGATGTACGACTCCCCCGCCATAGACCACGCGCTGCAGGCGCTGCCCGAAGACACCGCCGCCGCCACGCATGCGGTGCTGCACGATGTGTTCGGCTACAGCGCCTTCCGCGGCCCGCAGGCGGAGATCGTCGCCCACGTGGCGGATGGCGGCGATTGCCTCGTGCTGATGCCGACCGGCGGTGGCAAATCGCTCTGCTATCAGATCCCGGCGCTCGTACGGCACCGGCGCGGGCAGGGCGCCGGTATTGTCGTGTCGCCGCTGATCGCGCTGATGCAGGATCAGGTGGCCGCGCTGGAAGAGGCCGGCGTGCGCGCCGCATACCTCAACTCTGCGCTGACGGGCGCCGAGGCAGCGCAGGTCGAGCGCGATCTGGCGGCGGGGCGGCTGGATCTCGTCTACGTGGCGCCCGAGCGGTTGATGACGCCGCGCTTCCTCGAGCTGCTTGAGCGATCGCGCATTGGCCTGTTCGCCATCGACGAAGCGCACTGCGTGTCGCAATGGGGGCACGATTTCCGGCCCGAGTACATCCAGCTTTCCGTGCTGCACGAGCGATTCCCGCACGTGCCTCGCATTGCGCTCACCGCCACGGCCGATGCCGTCACCCGCGACGAGATCGTCGAACGGCTGGCGCTGACGGACGCGCGCGTCTTCCTCTCCAGCTTCGATCGCCCGAACATCCGCTACACCATCGTCGAGAAGGACAGCGCGCGCCAGCAGCTGCTGCGCTTCATTCGCGCCGAACACATGGACGGTGACACCTGTGACGCCGGCATCGTCTACTGCCTGTCGCGCAAGAAGGTGGAGGAGACCGCGCAGTGGCTGGCCGAGCAGGGCATCCGCGCGCTGCCGTATCACGCCGGGATGGACTCCGAAGTGCGCGCCCGCCATCAGGCAATCTTCCGCAAGGAGGAGGGGGTCGTCATGGTGGCGACCATCGCCTTTGGCATGGGCATCGACAAGCCGGACGTCCGCTTCGTTGCGCACCTCGATTTGCCCAAGAGCCTCGAAGGTTATTACCAGGAAACCGGCCGCGCAGGCCGCGACGGCATGCCCGCCAACGCGTGGATGGCGTATGGCTTGTCTGACGTGGTGCAGCAGCGCCGCATGATCGACGAGTCCGATGCGGACGATGTGCACAAGCGCGTCTCAACCGCCAAACTCGAAGCGCTGCTCGGCCTTTGCGAAGCCGCAAGCTGCCGCCGTGTGGCGCTGCTTGCGTACTTTGGTGAAAGCAGCCAGCCGTGCGGCAACTGCGATACGTGCCTGACGCCGCCGCAAACCTGGGACGCCACGCGCGAGGCGCAGATGGCGCTGTCGTGTGCGTACCGCGTCCAGCAAGCCAGCCGCGTGAGCTTTGGCGCGGGACAACTCATCGACATCCTGCGGGGCAACGCGACCGAGCGCGTCAAGCAGTGGCATCACGAGACGCTGTCGACCTTCGGCATCGGCAGCGATTTGTCAGAAGCCGCGTGGCGCGGCGTGTTCCGACAGTTGGTCGCGCAGGGCTTGTTTGCGGTGGATCACGGCGGCCACGGCGCACTGATCCTGACCGACGCGGCCCGCCCCGTGCTCAAGGGCGCGCAGTCGGTGATCCTGCGTCGTCAGGTCGAGAAGGTACGTGGTGCGTCTTCGTCGTCGGCGAAGAAGGAGCGTCGCGCCGATCCGGCCGCCGAGCTTTCCGCCGAGGCGCAGGTGCGCTGGCAGGCGTTGCGTGCCTGGCGGACGCAGGCCGCGCGTGAGCACAGCGTGCCGGCATATGTGATCTTCCACGACGCCACGCTCGCGCGCATCGCCGAGACCGATCCGGATTCGCGCGAAGCGCTCGGCGAGTTGCCCGGTATCGGCATGGCCAAGCTGGACCGCTACGGCCAGGCGCTGCTCGACGTGCTGGAGAAATGCCGCGAGCAAGCCTAGGCGGACAGCGGCAATGGCCCCATCACGCCGGTGCGGCTCAGGTGATCGCCCAGAAAATCGACAAACGCCCGCACCTTCGGTAGCAGGTGCACACGTTGTGTGAACACGGCGTGCAGCGGCACCTCCCGCGCCGTGTAGTCCGTCAGCACCGCCTGCAGCCGGCCGGCCGCAATATCGTCGCGCACCAGATACGCCGGCCCCAGCGACACGCCCAGCCCTGAACGCGCCGCCTCGCGCAGCACGAGGCTGTTGTTGGCCAGCATCGAACCATTCACGTGGGCGATGTAGCGCTGGCCCGCGGCGTCCGTCAGCACCCAGTCGTACGGCCCGTCGTAATTGGCGTAGACGAGGCAGTTGTGGTTGCGCAAATCCTCCGGCGACTGCGGAATGCCACGCTCGCGAAAATACGACGGCGCCCCGTAGATGGCGTGCGCGCAACTCGCCAGCCGCCGCGCCACCAGCGATGAGTCCTCCAGCATGCCAATGCGGATCGCCACGTCGATGCGCCCGGCGACAAGATCGGCGTAGCGGTCGTTCATGTCCAGATCGATCTGCACGGCAGGGTAGCGCGCCTGGAATGCGCCCAACAGCGGTGCTAACAATGTCACTGCAAACGAGGCCGGCGCTGACACCCGCAGCGTGCCGCGCGCCTCGTCGCGTAACGCGGTCACGGCCTGCTCTGCCGCATCAACGAGCGCCAGTCCTTCGCGGCTTTTTTCGAAGAACGCCGCGCCCGCTTCGGTGAGCGACAGGCGCCGCGTTGTCCGTTGCAGCAGACGCGTCTGCAGCCGCGCCTCCAGCCGCGCCAGCGCCTTACTGATCACACCGCGCGACATCCCCATCGCATCCGCCGCCGCCGACAGGCTGCCGCGCTCCACCACCTGCACAAAGATCGCCACGTCAGAAAGCCGGTCCATATTTGCGCGCCTGTGGAAACAATATTGCGCCAGAGGCTACCTTAATCTGCGCGAATCGGCTGGCTACGATGGGCGCTCCGATCCTTCGTCCTGCTCATCATGACTACCGAAGCGCCTGCCGTTGCCGTTTCCAACCCGCCACCCGCCGATCGGCTCCCCGACGGCGCCACGCCCTTGTTTGCCGCCGCCGTCGGGCTCATCGTCATCAACCTGTTCGGCATCCAGCCACTCGTTGCCGAGATCGCCGCGAGCATCGGCTGGACCACGGCCGCCACGGGGCTGCTGGTGACCGCCACCCTTATCGGCTATGGCATCGGCCTGTTGCTCCTGATGCCGCTGACCGACCTGCAGGACAACCGCACGCTGGCCTCGCGCACCCTGTGGGGCGCGGTGGCTTCGCTGGCGCTGACCACTGTCGCGCACAGCGGCCAAGTGCTGATGCTGGCTGCCTTCGCCATCGGCCTCACGTCGACGGTCATTCAGATGCTGATTGCGCTGGCGGGGCGCCTCGCCGCAGACCACCGGCGCGGGCGGGTGCTCGGCGACATCATGATCGGCCTGAACCTCGGCATCCTCCTTTCGCGCCCGGCGGCCAGCCTGATCGCGGCGCAGTGGGGCTGGCGGGCGTTCTACGGCGCATCGGCGGTGGCGATTGCCGTGTTGGCTGTCTTCCTGCCGCGCGTGATGCCGACCTTCGTGCCGCCGCGCGCGCTGTCGTACGGCGCACTGCTGGGCTCGTACGGGCGGCTGCTGCGTAGCGAACCGTTGTTGCGCCGCCGCGCCGCCACCCAGGCCTTGCTGATGGCCGCGTTCACGTTGTTCTGGACGGCTGTCGCACTGCGGCTGGCGGCAGCGCCATTCCATCTTTCGCAGAACGGCATCGGCATCTTTGCGCTGTGCGGCGCGGCTGGGGTCGTGGCCGCGCCCATCGCCGGGCGGCTGGCCGATCGCGGCTTGGTGCGCGTGGGTACGCTGCTCGCGCACGGCAGTGCGGCGACGGGTTTGCTGTTGGCGCTGGCTTCGGCACTGTTGCCTGGCCTCAGCGTCCCCGCCATGTTGACGATGTTGGTAGCTGCGGCGCTGCTGCTCGACTTCGGCGCCATCGGCGACCAGGCGCTCGGCCGCTACATGGTCAACACACTGTCACCGGAGATTCGCGGCCGTGTGAATGGTCTGTACACCGGCGCGTTCTTCTTTGGCGCCGCTGCAGGGGGCGGCTTGGCCGGCGTGGCCTGGGTGCGCGCCGGCTGGATCGGCGTATCCGTTCTCGCGCTCGGGTTTGTGGCGACGGCTGCACTCGTCTTTATGTGGCCTGCACGTGCTTCGCGTGCCATCGGCGCCACACCGCGCCGCTGCTGATCTCACCCGCGCGTCGCCAGAGAGGCGGCGCGCTTGACGCTTGCAAGACAGCCCGCTATAGTGCCAGATTCGAGTTTTTGGCTTCTGGTTTCGCGCGTCCCTGCCCGGCAAAGCGCTGTGCGAGACATCTGAACCAGACGGGCTCGCGCTCTTTGGTCTTGATCTGTTCCCGCAGGTCCTCCCCTTCAGAGCGTTCTGCTCGCCACTTCCATAAAACCCGATTGCGCCGTCCGCCTCACAAATGAGGCGTTCACGTTATGTGAACCGGCGATTTTTCAAAAAACCAAGCTGGATTGAACAATGCCAACCATCAATCAACTGGTTCGCAAGCCCCGCGTCTCGGAAAAGCTGAAGAGCAAGAGCCCGGCACTTGAGAACTGCCCGCAGCGTCGCGGCGTGTGCACCCGCGTGTACACCACGACGCCGAAGAAGCCGAACTCGGCACTGCGTAAGGTCGCGAAGGTGCGCCTGACCAACGGTTTCGAAGTCATTTCGTACATCGGCGGTGAAGGCCACAACCTGCAAGAACACAGCGTCGTGCTGATCCGCGGCGGCCGTGTGAAGGACTTGCCGGGTGTGCGTTACCACATCGTGCGCGGCTCTCTTGACCTGCAAGGCGTCAAGGACCGTAAGCAAGCGCGTTCGAAGTACGGCGCGAAGCGTCCGAAGGCGGCCTAAGTCGTCAGTGAGATCGCGCCGCTTTTGCGGTCACGGTCTTGTCATGAGCAGGCGGTACAACGGTGCGTTTTTTGACCGCACTGGCACCGTCGAGTAAGTGGTCACCCGGCTCAGATTGTTGGAAGACAAGCTAGTTGGTGGCCGGAGAACCGAAGCGGTTCTCAACTGAACAGAGAAGGAAAGAAGATGCCACGTCGTCGTGAAGTCCCCAAGCGGGAAATTCTGCCGGACCCGAAGTTCGGCAATGTGGAAGTCGCCAAGTTCATGAACGTCCTGATGCTGGACGGCAAGAAGTCGGTGGCTGAACGTATCGTCTACGGTGCGTTCGACCAGATCGAGAAGAAAGCAGGCAAGGCGCCGATCGAGGTGTTCACGCTGGCAATCGGCAACATCAAGCCGGTGGTCGAAGTGAAGAGCCGTCGTGTTGGTGGCGCCAACTATCAGGTGCCGGTCGAAGTCCGGCCGTCGCGTCGTCTGGCATTGGCGATGCGTTGGCTGCGGGAAGCTGCGAAGAAGCGCAGCGAGAAGTCGATGGCCCTGCGTCTGGCTGGTGAGCTGCTCGAAGCCTCGGAAGGCCGCGGCGGCGCCATGAAGAAGCGCGACGAAGTGCACCGCATGGCTGAAGCCAACAAGGCGTTCTCGCACTTCCGCTTCTAAGCGACGCGAGACGTTGTTGGTTGCTGGGCGGGCTGTGTGCGCACATCTCGCCCATTTGTATTAGGGGCGCTTGGCCATGGGCCGGCGCCCCGTTGACGAATCTGAGGATTAACCGTGGCTCGTAAGACCCCCATTGAGCGCTACCGTAACATCGGTATTTCCGCTCACATCGACGCCGGCAAGACCACCACGACCGAGCGGATCCTGTTCTACACCGGTGTGAACCACAAGATCGGTGAAGTGCATGATGGCGCTGCCACCATGGACTGGATGGAGCAGGAGCAAGAGCGCGGCATCACCATCACGTCTGCTGCTACCACCGCCTTCTGGAAGGGCATGGGCGGCAACTATCCCGAGCACCGCTTCAACATCATCGACACCCCGGGCCACGTGGACTTCACCATCGAGGTGGAGCGTTCCATGCGTGTGCTCGACGGCGCGTGCATGGTGTACTGCGCAGTGGGTGGCGTGCAGCCGCAGTCGGAAACCGTCTGGCGCCAGGCCAACAAGTACAAGGTGCCGCGTCTGGCGTTCGTCAACAAGATGGACCGTACCGGCGCGAACTTCTTCAAGGTCTACGACCAGCTGAAGACCCGTCTGAAGGCCAACCCGGTGCCCGTCGTAGTGCCCATCGGCGCTGAAGACGGCTTCCAGGGCGTCGTCGATCTGCTGGAAATGAAGGCGATCATTTGGGACGAAGCCAGCCAAGGCGTGAAGTTCGAATACACCGACATTCCGGCTGAGCTCGTTGACACGTGCAACGAGTGGCGCGAGAAGATGGTCGAGTCGGCTGCTGAAGCCAGCGAAGCGCTGATGGAAAAGTACCTGGGCGGCGAAGAGCTGACCCGTGCTGAGATCGTCAAGGCGCTGCGCGACCGCACCATCGCCTGCGAAATCCAGCCGATGCTGTGCGGCACCGCGTTCAAGAACAAGGGCGTGCAGCGTATGCTCGACGCCGTGATCGACTTCCTGCCGTCGCCGGTCGACATTCCGCCGGTTCAAGGCATTGACGAAAACGACGAAGAGAAGAAGCTCGAGCGCAAGGCAGACGACAACGAGAAGTTCTCGGCGCTGGCGTTCAAGATCATGACCGACCCGTTCGTTGGTCAGCTGATCTTCTTCCGCGTCTACTCGGGCAAGATCAACTCGGGCGACACCGTGTACAACCCGGTGAAGCAGAAGAAGGAGCGTCTGGGCCGGATTCTGCAGATGCACGCCAACCAGCGCGAAGAAATCAAGGAAGTGCTGGCAGGCGACATCGCCGCTGCAGTGGGCCTGAAGGACGCCACCACGGGTGACACGCTGTGCGACCCGAGCGCTCCGATCATTCTCGAGCGCATGGTGTTCCCGGAGCCGGTGATCTCGCAGGCTGTCGAGCCGAAGACCAAGGCTGACCAGGAAAAGATGGGTATCGCCCTGAACCGCCTGGCTGCTGAAGATCCGTCGTTCCGCGTGCGTACCGATGAAGAATCGGGCCAGACCATCATTTCGGGTATGGGCGAGCTCCACCTCGAAATTCTGGTCGACCGCATGAAGCGCGAATTCGGTGTGGAAGCCAACATCGGCGCCCCGCAAGTTGCCTACCGCGAAACCATCCGCAAGAAGGTTGAAGACGTCGAAGGCAAGTTCGTCAAGCAGTCCGGCGGTCGCGGTCAGTACGGTCACGCTGTGATCACGCTCGAACCGGCGGATGACGAGGCGAAGAAGGCTGGCAAGAACTTCGAGTTCGTCGATGCCATCAAGGGCGGTGTGATTCCTCGCGAATACATCCCGGCGGTCGAGAAGGGTATCGTCGACACGCTGCCGGCCGGTATTCTGGCGGGCTTCCCGGTGGTGGACGTGAAGGTCACGCTGACGTTCGGTTCGTACCACGACGTGGACTCGAACGAAAACGCGTTCCGCATGGCCGGTTCGATGGCTTTCAAGGAAGCCATGCGCCGCGCCACCCCGGTTCTGCTCGAGCCGATGATGGCTGTGGAAGTGGAAACGCCGGAAGACTACACGGGTACCGTGATGGGCGACTTGTCGTCCCGCCGCGGCATCGTGCAGGGCATGGACGACATGGTGGGCGGCGGCAAGATCATCAAGGCCGAAGTCCCGCTGTCGGAAATGTTCGGTTATTCGACGTCGCTGCGCTCGCAGACGCAAGGCCGCGCCACGTACACCATGGAATTCAAGCAATACGCTGAGGCACCGAAGAACATCGCCGAAGCTGTGATGGCTGCCAAGGGTACGAAGTAATCAACGTGTTTTGGGCGGCGCGCGTGTGCGTGCTGCCTGCATCCAAATCTAGTAATTAGCCGATTCCGAATTGAGGAGCTGACATGGCAAAGGAAAAGTTCGAGCGGACCAAGCCGCACGTGAACGTTGGTACGATTGGTCACGTTGACCACGGCAAGACGACGCTGACCGCGGCGATCGCAACCGTGCTGTCGAGCAAGTTTGGCGGTACCGCGAAGAAGTACGACGAAATCGACGCAGCGCCGGAAGAAAAGGCACGCGGCATCACGATCAACACCGCGCACATCGAGTACGAAACGGCTAACCGCCACTACGCGCACGTTGACTGCCCGGGCCACGCCGACTACGTCAAGAACATGATTACCGGTGCTGCCCAGATGGACGGCGCCATCCTGGTGTGCTCGGCCGCTGACGGCCCGATGCCGCAAACGCGTGAGCACATCCTGCTGGCCCGCCAGGTTGGTGTGCCGTACATCATCGTCTTCCTGAACAAGTGCGACATGGTGGACGACGCCGAGCTGCTGGAGCTGGTGGAGATGGAAGTGCGCGAACTTCTGTCGAAGTACGACTTCCCGGGCGACGACACCCCGATCATCAAGGGTTCGGCCAAGCTGGCGCTGGAAGGCGACAAGGGCGAACTGGGCGAAGTGGCCATCATGAACTTGGCCGACGCACTGGACACCTACATCCCGACGCCGGAGCGCGCTGTTGACGGTACGTTCCTGATGCCGGTGGAAGACGTGTTCTCGATCTCGGGTCGCGGCACCGTGGTGACCGGCCGTATCGAGCGCGGCATCATCAAGGTCGGCGAAGAAATCGAAATCGTCGGTATCGCCATGGACGGCGACAAGCCGAAGATCGACAAGACGACCTGCACGGGCGTGGAAATGTTCCGCAAGCTGCTGGACCAAGGTCAAGCAGGCGACAACGTCGGTATTCTGCTGCGCGGCACGAAGCGCGAAGACGTCCAGCGCGGCCAAGTGCTGGCCAAGCCGGGTTCGATCAAGCCGCACACGGAATTCACGGGCGAGGTCTACATCCTGTCGAAGGACGAAGGCGGCCGTCACACGCCGTTCTTCAACAACTACCGCCCGCAGTTCTACTTCCGTACGACGGACGTGACCGGCTCGATCGCCCTGCCGGAAGGCAAGGAAATGGTCATGCCGGGCGACAACGTGTCGATCACCGTCAAGCTGATCGCCCCGATCGCCATGGAAGAAGGCCTGCGCTTCGCTATCCGTGAAGGCGGCCGTACCGTGGGTGCTGGCGTCGTTGCCAAGATCCTGAAGTAAAAGGCGGATCGATGCGCTGTTCCTCGTAAGGGGCGCAGCGCATCGCCTGTTGCATCGCTCTTTCAATCTACCGGCGGCTCGACCGCCATGCTCTTTAAGGAAACATCATGCAGAACCAGAAGATCCGTATCCGCCTGAAAGCTTTCGACTATCGCCTGATCGACCAGTCGGCCGCTGAAATCGTCGAGACCGCCAAGCGCACCGGAGCGATCGTCAAGGGCCCGGTGCCCCTGCCGACCCGCATCCAGCGTTTCGACGTTCTGCGTTCGCCGCACGTCAACAAGACCAGCCGCGACCAGTTCGAAATCCGCACGCACCAGCGCCTGATGGACATCGTCGACCCGACGGACAAGACCGTCGATGCGCTGATGAAGCTGGACCTGCCGGCTGGCGTGGACGTCGAGATCAAGCTGCAGTAAGCAACACAACGCTGCCGGGCCACTCCGGTAACGGGCAAGCGGCGAGCCAAGTGCTCGCCGTTTTGCTTTTGAGCACTGGATGTTGCATTGCACACGACGTTCGGACCGCCATCCGGCAATCGCTCTTGCATATTGTTCGTAACCCGGATATATTGTAGGGCTACCCCTTTAGTCAGGGGAGTGGGCTGGCCATTTGGCCTCGCGCTGTCTCTTTAGGCGCAGTCCAGTTCAAGATTCGTAGTATCAATCAGCCCCGGCCAATCGCAGCTGGGAATGGAGCAAACCATGAGCCTTGGCCTTGTAGGTCGCAAGGTTGGCATGACCCGTATTTTCACGGACGACGGCGATTCGATTCCCGTTACCGTGCTCGAGGTCGGCGACAACCGCGTGACGCAAATCAAGACGGACGAGACCGACGGTTACACCGCGGTTCAAGTCACCTTCGGCACCCGACGCGCCAGCCGCGTCACCAAGCCGCTGGCGGGTCATCTCGCCAAAGCCGGCGTGGAAGCGGGCGAAGTCATCAAAGAATTCCGAGTGGATGCCGCTCGTGCCGCTGAATTCCAGCCTGGCGCGAACATCAGCGTCGACCTGTTCGAAGTCGGTCAAAAGATCGACGTCCAGGGTGTGACGATTGGTAAGGGCTACGCCGGTACCATCAAGCGTTACCACTTCTCGTCGGGCCGCGCCTCGCACGGTAACTCGCGCTCGCACAACGTGCCGGGCTCGATCGGTATGGCGCAGGATCCGGGTCGCGTGTTCCCGGGTAAGCGCATGACCGGTCACATGGGTGACGTCACCCGTACCGTTCAAAACCTGGAAATCGCCAAGATCGACGCAGAGCGCAAGCTGCTGCTGGTCAAGGGTGCGATTCCGGGCGCCAAGGGCGGTCAAGTCATCGTCACGCCGGCCGTGAAGGCCCGCGCCAAGAAGGCATAAGGAGCAAACGCATGGAACTGAAGCTGCTCCAGGACAACGGTCAACTCGGCGCCAGCGTTGCTGCCTCGCCGGAAGTCTTCGGCCGTGACTACAACGAAGCCCTCGTTCACCAAGTCGTCGTCGCTTACCAAGCCAACGCTCGCAGCGGCAACCGTAAGCAGAAGGACCGTGAAGAGGTCAAGCACACGACCAAGAAGCCGTGGCGTCAAAAGGGTACGGGCCGCGCCCGTGCAGGTATGAGCTCCTCCCCGCTGTGGCGCGGGGGCGGTCGTATCTTCCCGAACAGCCCGGAAGAAAACTTCTCGCAGAAGGTCAACAAGAAGATGTACCGCGCCGGCATGCGCTCGATTTATTCGCAGCTTGCCCGTGAAGGTCGCATCAACGTCGTTGACAGCCTGTCCGTCGACGCGCCCAAAACCAAGCTGCTGGCCGACAAGTTCCGCGCCATGGGCCTGGATTCGGTGCTCGTGATTACCGATAACCTGGACGAAAACCTCTTCCTGGCATCGCGCAACCTGGCGCACGTGCTCGTGGTTGAGCCGCGTCACGCCGACCCGCTGTCGCTCGTGCACTACAAGAAGGTGCTCGTGACCAAGGCAGCCGTCGCGCAGATCGAGGAGTTGCTGAAATGACGCAAGTTGCCAAGAACGACCATCGCCTGATGCAGGTGCTGCTGGCGCCTGTGGTGTCTGAAAAGGCAACCCTGGTGGCCGAGAAGAACGAACAGGTCGTGTTCGAAGTGGCTCGCGACGCCAACAAGGGCGAAGTGAAGGCTGCCGTCGAACTGCTGTTCAAGGTCGAAGTTGAGTCCGTCCAGATCCTGAACCAGAAGGGCAAGCAAAAGCGCTTCGGTCGCTTCATGGGTCGTCGTGACCACGTGAAGAAGGCCTATGTTTCGCTGAAGCCGGGCCAGGAAATCAATTTTGAAGCGGAGGCCAAGTAATCATGGCACTCGTCAAAACCAAGCCGACATCGCCGGGCCGCCGCTCGATGGTGAAGGTCGTTAACCCCGACCTTCACAAGGGCGCGCCGCACGCTCCGCTGCTGGAAAAGCAAATCCAGAAGTCGGGTCGTAACAACAACGGCCACATCACCACCCGTCATAAGGGCGGTGGTCACAAGCATCACTATCGCGTCGTCGACTTCAAGCGTAACGATAAGGACGGTATCCCGGCCAAGATCGAACGCTTGGAATACGATCCGAACCGTAGCGCCAACATCGCGCTCGTGCTGTTCGCTGACGGCGAGCGCCGCTACATCATCGCCCCGAAGGGCGCTGTGGTTGGCCAAGCCATCGCTAACGGCTCGGAAGCGCCGATTAAGGCCGGTAACAACCTGCCGATCCGCAACATTCCGGTCGGTACGACAATCCACTGCGTGGAAATCCTGCCGGGCAAGGGTGCTCAAGTTGCCCGTTCGGCTGGGACGTCCGCCGTGCTGCTGGCTCGCGAAGGCATCTACGCTCAAGTGCGACTGCGCTCGGGTGAGGTGCGCCGCGTGCACATCGAGTGCCGCGCGACCATCGGTGAAGTCGGCAACGAAGAACACAGCCTGCGCCAGATCGGTAAGGCCGGTGCAACTCGTTGGCGCGGTATTCGCCCGACCGTTCGCGGTGTGGTGATGAACCCGGTCGATCACCCGCACGGTGGTGGTGAAGGTAAGACTGCTGCTGGCCGTGATCCGGTGTCCCCGTGGGGCACGCCGACCAAGGGCTACCGCACCCGTCGTAACAAGCGCACTGACAGCATGATCGTTCAGCGCCGTCACAAGCGTTAATCGGTAGGTAGGAGCTTAGATATGACTCGTTCCGTAAAAAAGGGTCCTTTCATTGACGCCCACCTGCTGAAGAAGGTTGAGGCGGCGGTGCAAACGAAGGACAAGAAGCCCATCAAGACGTGGTCGCGTCGTTCGACCATTCTGCCGGACTTCATCGGCCTGACGATCGCCGTTCACAACGGCCGTCAGCACGTGCCCGTGTATGTCACGGAAAACATGGTTGGCCACAAGCTCGGCGAATTTGCGCTCACGCGTACGTTCAAGGGCCACGCTGCCGACAAGAAAGCGAAGCGATAAGGGGCAATCATGGAAGTTAAAGCGATTCATCGCGGCGCCCGTATCTCCGCACAGAAGACGCGGCTGGTTGCTGACCAGATCCGCGGCCTGTCGATCGAGCGCGCGCTCAACGTGCTGACGTTCAGCCCGAAGAAGGCGGCTGGCATCGTGAAGAAGGTGGTTGAGTCCGCCATCGCGAACGCCGAGCACAATGAAGGCGCCGACATCGACGAGCTGAAGGTCAAGTCGATCTACATCGACAAGGCTACGTCGCTCAAGCGCTTCACGGCGCGTGCAAAGGGCCGTGGCAACCGCATCGAGAAACAAACCTGTCACATCACTGTGACGCTGGGCAACTAAGGGGTCACGATGGGACAGAAGATTCATCCGACTGGCTTCCGTCTGGCTGTCAGCCGTAACTGGGCATCGCGTTGGTACGCGAGCAACACCCAGTTTGCCGGCATGCTCAAGGAAGACATCGAGGTTCGCGAGTTTCTGAAGAAGAAGCTGAAGAACGCGTCGGTGGGCCGCGTGGTCATCGAGCGTCCGGCCAAGAATGCTCGTATCACCATTTACAGCTCGCGTCCGGGCGTGGTGATCGGCAAGAAGGGCGAGGACATCGAACTGCTGAAGGCTGAGCTGCAGCGTCGCATGGGCGTGCCCGTGCACGTGAACATCGAAGAAATCCGCAAGCCGGAAGTCGATGCACAGCTGATCGCCGATTCGATCACGCAGCAGCTCGAGCGCCGCATTATGTTCCGTCGCGCAATGAAGCGCGCGATGCAGAACGCGATGCGTCTGGGTGCCCAAGGCATCAAGATCATGAGCTCGGGCCGTCTGAACGGCATCGAAATCGCCCGTACCGAGTGGTACCGCGAAGGCCGTGTGCCCCTGCACACGCTGCGCGCCGATATCGACTACGGCTTCTCCGAAGCGGAAACCACCTACGGCATCATCGGTGTCAAGGTGTGGGTGTACAAGGGTGACCACCTTGGTCGCAACGACGCACCCGTCGTGGAAGAGCCGCAAGAAGAGCGTCGCAAGCGTCCGGGTCGTCCGGAAGGTCGTCGCCGTGAGGGCGAAGGTCGCCCGGCCGGTCAGCGCCGCGGTGCTGGTGCAGGTGCCCGTCGTGGCGCCGACGCCAAGACTGGAGAATAAACATGCTGCAACCTAAGCGCAGGAAGTACCGCAAGGAGCAGAAGGGCCGTAACACCGGTATCGCGACGCGCGGCAACGCAGTCTCGTTCGGCGAATTCGGTCTGAAGGCGATGGGCCGTGGCCGTCTGACGGCGCGTCAGATTGAGTCGGCCCGTCGTGCGATGACCCGTCACATCAAGCGTGGCGGCCGCATTTGGATCCGGATTTTCCCGGACAAGCCGATCTCGAAGAAGCCTGCCGAAGTCCGTATGGGTAACGGTAAGGGCAACCCGGAATACTACGTGGCTGAAATTCAGCCGGGCAAGATGCTGTACGAAATGGACGGCGTTGGCGAAGAACTGGCACGCGAGGCTTTCCGCCTGGCCGCTGCCAAGCTGCCGATCGCGACCAGCTTCGTGGTGCGTCAGGTCGGAACGTAAGGAGCACACACCATGAAAGCATCCGAACTGCGCGACAAAGATGTCGCCGGGCTGAACCAGGAGCTCTCCGAGCTGCTGAAGGCCCAATTTGGCCTGCGCATGCAAAAAGCGACGCAACAGCTGCAGAACACCAGCCAGCTGAAGAAAGTGCGTCGTGACATCGCGCGTGTCCGCACCGTGCTGGGCCAGAAGGGGAACCAGAAATGACTGAAGCCGCAACGTCCCTGAAGCGCACGCTCGTCGGTCGCGTTGTCAGCAACAAGATGGACAAGACCGTCACGGTCCTGATCGAAAACCGCGTCAAGCATCCGCTGTACGGCAAGTACGTGGTGCGCTCGAAGAAGTACCACGCGCACGACGAAGCCAATCAGTACAACGAAGGCGACAAGGTTGAGATCACCGAATCGCGTCCGCTGTCCCGCACGAAGTCGTGGGTGGTGTCGCGTCTGCTTGAAGCTGCGCGCGTGATCTAAAACAACAGCGGAGTAGTTTGCTGTTGCAAGGCCGAGATTATGTGATATAGTCTCGGTCTTTCCCTTTGTGAGGGTGGCCGGCAAACCTGCTGGTGGCTCAAGTGAGGGGAAAAGCGAATGGGCCAGGCGGCAATCGCCGTCGGGCAGCTACCGACTTCAAGTTGATCAACCCAATCGCAGTTGGCGCAATGCCAGCAGCCGGCGGGACCAAGACTGATCGCCTCTGCGCATTGTGCGCTTGGCGAATTAAGTTGGGACGAGAACACCATGATTCAGACAGAAAGCCGGCTCGAAGTGGCCGATAACACGGGTGCGCGTGAAGTCATGTGCATCAAGGTGCTGGGCGGTTCGAAGCGCCGCTACGCCAGCGTCGGCGACATCATCAAGGTCAGCGTCAAGGATGCTGCCCCGCGTGGTCGCGTGAAAAAGGGCGATATCTACAACGCCGTGGTGGTGCGTACCGCCAAGGGCGTGCGCCGTCCTGACGGCTCGCTCATCAAGTTCGACGGCAATGCCGCCGTGCTGCTGAACACCAAGCTTGAGCCGATCGGCACCCGCATTTTCGGGCCGGTCACTCGCGAACTCCGTACCGAGCGCTTCATGAAGATCGTGTCGCTCGCGCCGGAAGTGCTGTAATCGGAGGCCGCATGAACAAGATTCGCAAGGGCGATCGCGTCATCGTCCGTACCGGTAAAGACAAGGGCAAGCAAGGTACCGTGCTGGCCGTGCTGGCCGAGCATGTGACGGTTGAAGGCGTGAACGTTGCCAAGAAGCACGTGCGCCCGAACCCGATGCTGGGTACGACGGGTGGTGTGGTCGACAAGGTCATGCCCATCCATATTTCGAACGTTGCGCTCGTGGATGCCAATGGCAAGCCGTCGCGCGTCGGCATCAAGGTTGAAGGCGGCGTGAAGACGCGCGTGCTGAAGACCACCGGTGCTGCCGTCGGCGCTTGATTCTGGGCAATAGAGAGGAGTTGAGCATGACTGCACGTCTGCAAGAGTTTTACAAAGAGAAGGTTGTGCCCGAACTGATCAAGCAGTTTGGTTACAAGTCCGTCATGGAAGTGCCGCGCATCACCAAGATCACCCTGAACATGGGTCTTGGCGAAGCCATCAATGACAAGAAAGTCATTGAGCACGCCACGGGCGACCTGATCAAGATCGCTGGCCAGAAGCCCATCGTGACGAAGGCCCGCAAGGCTATCGCCGGCTTCAAGATCCGCCAGGGTTACCCGATCGGCACGATGGTCACGCTGCGTGGCCAACGTATGTACGAATTCCTGGATCGCTTCATCACTGTGTCGCTGCCCCGCGTGCGCGACTTCCGTGGTGTGTCCGGCAAGGCGTTCGATGGTCGTGGCAACTACAACATCGGTGTGAAAGAGCAGATCATTTTCCCCGAGATTGAATACGACAAGATCGACGCACTCCGTGGTCTGAATATCAGCATCACGACGACTGCGAAGAACGACGAGGAAGCGAAGGCGCTCCTCAACGCGTTCAAGTTCCCGTTCCGTAATTAAGGGGTTACCGTGGCTAAATTGTCTCTGATCGAACGCGAGAAGAAGCGTGCCAAGCTCGTGGCCAAGTACGCTGAGAAGCGCGCCGCTCTCGAAGCCATCGTGGCCGACCAAAGCAAGTCGGAAGAAGAGCGCTACGAAGCGCGTCTGAAGTTGCAAGCGCTGCCGCGCAATGCAAATCCGACTCGTCAGCGCAACCGCTGCTCGATCACCGGTCGTCCCCGCGGTACGTTCCGCAAGTTCGGCCTGGCGCGTAACAAGCTCCGCGAGATCGCCTTCAAGGGCGAGATCCCGGGTCTGACGAAAGCCAGCTGGTAATCACGCACAGGCTACAGGAGAAACAGTATGAGCATGAGCGATCCGATCGCCGATATGCTGACGCGTATCCGCAACGCGCAAGCGGTGGAAAAAGCGTCGGTGGTCATGCCGTCGTCGAAGCTGAAGGTGGCAATCGCCAAAGTCCTGAAGGACGAAGGCTACATCGACGAATTCGCCGTGACCGAGCAGGGTGGCAAGTCCACGCTGACGATTGGTCTGAAGTACTACGCTGGCCGTCCGGTCATCGAGCGCCTGGAGCGCGTCTCGAAGCCTGGTCTGCGTGTGTACAAGGGCCGTAATGAAATCCCGCAAGTGATGAACGGCCTGGGTGTCGCCATCATCTCGACCCCCCAGGGTCTGATGACGGACCGCCGCGCCCGCGCAACCGGTGTCGGTGGCGAAGTCATTTGCTACGTCGCCTAAGGGAGGGGAACCATGTCTCGCGTAGGTAAGGCTCCCATCGCGCTGCCCAAGGGCGCAGAAGTCAATTTCGCAGGTGGTCTGCTGACCGTTAAGGGCCCGCTGGGCACTCTGACGCAGCCGATTCACTCGCTTGTCAAGGTCAACACCGACAACGGCACGATCACGTTCGCGCCGGCAGATGAGTCGCGTGAAGCCAATGCGCTGCAAGGTACGATGCGCGCCCTGACGGCCAACATGGTCAAGGGTGTGACGACGGGCTTCGAGCGCAAGCTGAACCTGGTCGGCGTGGGTTACCGTGCATCGGTTCAGGGCACTGCTCTGAAGCTGCAACTCGGTTTCTCGCACGACGTGATCCATGAGATGCCGGAAGGCGTGAAGGCGGAAACGCCGACGCAGACCGAGATCATCATCAAGGGTTCGGACAAGCAAAAAGTTGGTCAGGTCGCCGCTGAAGTGCGTGGTTATCGTCCGCCGGAGCCCTACAAGGGCAAGGGTGTGCGCTACGCCGATGAGCGTGTGATCCTGAAGGAAACCAAGAAGAAGTAAGGGTGCACATCATGAACAAAAATGACTCGCGTCTGCGCCGTGCACGTCAGACCCGCCTGAAAATTGCGGAACTGAGCGTCGCCCGTCTGGCTGTGCACCGTACGAACCTGCACATTTATGCGCAGGTCTTCTCGGAAGATGGCACCAAGGTCCTGGCTTCGGCCTCGACGGCGGAAGCCGAAGTCCGCAAGGAACTGAACGGCAACGGTGGCAACACCGCTGCTGCCACCCTGGTGGGTAAGCGTATCGCTGAGAAGGCGAAGGCTGCCGGCATCGAAGCCGTGGCGTTCGATCGCTCGGGTTTCCGTTATCACGGTCGCGTAAAGGCTCTGGCCGACGCGGCACGCGAAGCTGGCCTGAAGTTCTAAGCCGGCATAGAGGATATCGTCATGGCAAAAATTCAACCTAAGGTCCAAGGGGACGAGCGCGACGACGGTCTTCGCGAGAAGATGATCGCGGTCAACCGTGTGACCAAGGTGGTCAAGGGCGGCCGGATTCTCGGTTTCGCTGCTCTGACTGTGGTCGGCGACGGCGACGGCCGTATCGGCATGGGCAAGGGTAAGGCAAAAGAAGTCCCCGTGGCCGTGCAGAAGGCAATGGACGAAGCCCGTCGCAAGATGGTCAAGGTCCCGCTGAAGAACGGTACGCTGCAGCACGAAGTGGTTGGCAAGCATGGCGCCGCAAAGGTGCAGATGATGCCCGCGAAGGACGGTACTGGCGTGATCGCCGGTGGTCCGATGCGCGCCATCTTCGAAGTGATGGGCGTGACGAACATCGTGACCAAGTCGCACGGTTCGACCAATCCTTACAACATGGTGCGCGCAACGCTGGATGGCCTGCGCAAGATGAGCACCCCGGCCGAAGTCGCCGCCAAGCGTGGCAAGTCGGTCGAAGAGATCCTCGGCTAAGCCGAAGGGATAGGTGAACGATATGTCGCAGAAAACCGTGAAAGTCCAACTCGTGCGCAGCCTGATCGGTACGCGCGAAGACCACCGCGCCACGGTGCGCGGCCTGGGCCTGCGCCGCATGAACTCGGTGTCCGAATTGCAGGACACGCCCGCAGTGCGCGGCATGATCAACAAGGTGTCCTACCTGGTCAAGGTCATCGGCTAAGGCAAGACGGAGAAGAACATGCAACTGAATAACCTGAAGCCGGCAGCCGGCTCCAAGCACGCCAAGCGCCGCGTTGGTCGCGGTATTGGTTCGGGCCTGGGCAAGACGGCTGGTCGTGGTCACAAGGGTCAGAAGTCGCGTTCGGGTGGTTTCCACAAGGTCGGCTTCGAAGGCGGCCAGATGCCCCTGCATCGTCGTCTGCCCAAGCGTGGTTTTACCTCGCTGACCAAGGAATTCACCGCTGAAGTGCGTCTGGGCGACCTCGCGGGCCTGCCGATCGAGGAAATCGATCTGCTGTCCCTGAAGCAAGCCGGCCTCGTTGGCGAGATGGTCAAGAGCGCCAAGGTGATCTTGTCGGGTGAAATCGACAAGAAGGTCACTCTGAAGGGTATCGGCGCGACGGCTGGGGCGAAAGCCGCAATCGAAGCAGCTGGTGGCTCGCTGGCCTAATAGCCTGCTGTTTCACACTGACGGAGCATCCGTTTGGCCACGGCGAAACCTAATGTGATGGCCCAGGCCAAGAACACGGCCAAGTACGGCGATCTTCGCCGTCGGCTGGTGTTCCTGGTTCTGGCACTGCTGGTGTACCGGATCGGCGCGCACATTCCTGTGCCTGGCATCGACCCGGATCAACTGGCGCAGCTTTTCCAACGGCAGTCGGGTGGCATCCTTGGGATGTTCAACCTGTTCTCCGGCGGCGCGCTGTCGCGTTTCACGGTGTTTGCGCTGGGGATCATGCCGTACATCTCGGCGTCGATCATCATGCAACTGCTGACGATCGTGCTGCCGCAGCTGGAATCGTTGAAGAAGGAAGGCCAAGCCGGCCAGCGCAAGATTACGCAGTACACGCGCTACGGTACGGTCGTCCTGGCAACGTTCCAGGCGCTGGGGATTGCAGTGGCGCTTGAAGCGCAGCCGGGTCTGGTACTGGATCCGGGTCTGATGTTCCGGGCCACCGCAGTGATTACGCTGGTGACTGGCACGATGTTCTTGATGTGGCTGGGTGAGCAGATCACTGAGCGCGGTCTGGGCAACGGGATCTCGATCATCATTTTTGGCGGAATTGCTGCGGGCCTCCCCAACGCGATCGGCGGGTTGTTCGAGCTGGTGCGTACGGGTTCGATGGGGATTTTCTCAGCGATCCTCGTGGTGGCGATTATCGGTGCGGTGACGTTTGTGGTCGTGTTCATTGAACGCGGCCAGCGCAAGATCCTCGTCAACTACGCCAAGCGGCAAGTTGGTAACAAGATTTATGGCGGACAGTCGTCGCATCTGCCGCTGAAGTTGAATATGGCTGGGGTGATTCCGCCGATCTTTGCATCGTCGATCATTCTGTTCCCAGCTACGATCGCGGGCTGGTTTACAGCCGGTAACTCGACGAATCCGGTCGCACGGGTCGTCAAGGATCTGGCAGCAACGCTGTCGCCGGGTCAGCCGGTGTACATCCTGCTGTATGCAGCGGCGATCATCTTCTTCTGTTTCTTCTACACCGCGCTGGTCTATAACAGCCGCGAAGTGGCGGATAACTTGAAGAAGAGTGGTGCGTTCATCCCGGGCATCCGTCCGGGCGAGCAAACCACGCGGTATATCGACAAGATTCTGGTGCGTTTGACCCTGGCGGGTGCGATCTACATCACGCTGGTGTGTCTGTTGCCAGAGTTCTTGGTGCTGCGTTGGAATGTGCCGTTCTACTTCGGTGGGACGTCCCTGTTGATCATCGTGGTCGTCACGATGGACTTCATGGCGCAAGTGCAGTCCTACGTGATGTCTCAGCAGTACGAGTCTTTGATGAAGAAGGCGAATTTCAAGGGAAACCTGACGCTCCGCTAGGAGTGATCGCACGAACCTGAAGGGACATGGCTAAAGATGACGTGATCCAGATGCAGGGCGAGGTGCTGGAAAACCTCCCCAACGCAACGTTTCGCGTCAAGCTAGAGAACGGCCACGTAGTGTTAGGCCATATTTCCGGCAAGATGCGCATGCATTACATCCGCATCTTGCCCGGGGACAAGGTGACGGTCGAATTGACCCCGTATGATCTGTCCCGCGCGCGCATCGTATTCCGGGCGAAGTGAGCGGACTGGAATTGAAGGAAGAGGAAAATCATGAAAGTGCTGGCTTCTGTTAAGCGCATTTGCCGCAACTGCAAAATCATCAAGCGCAAGGGCGTGGTGCGTGTGATCTGCTCGTCGGACCCGCGTCATAAGCAGCGCCAAGGCTAATTTCGCAAAGAGGATTGACGAATGGCACGTATCGCAGGGGTCAACATCCCCAACCACAAACATACCGTGATTGGCCTGACGGCGATCTACGGTATCGGCCGCTCGCGCGCTCAGAAGATTTGCGAGGCTACTGGTATCCCGACCGACAAGAAGGTCAAGGACCTGACGGATCCGGACCAGGACGCGCTGCGTAAGGAAATCGAGAAGTTCCTCGTCGAAGGCGACCTGCGCCGTGAAACGACGATGAACATCAAGCGCCTGATGGATCTGGGCTGCTACCGTGGCGTGCGCCATCGCAAGGGCCTGCCGATGCGTGGTCAGCGTACCCGCACCAATGCCCGTACCCGTAAGGGTCCGCGCAAGGCCGGCGTCGCGCTCAAGAAGTAATCCGTCGGGTAAAGGATAGGAACTATGGCAAAAGCAGCGAATACCGCCGCCCAGCGCGCGCGCAAGAAGGTTCGCAAGAACGTCGCCGACGGCATCGCGCACGTTCACGCGTCGTTCAACAACACGATCATCACGATCACCGACCGTCAGGGCAACGCTCTGTCGTGGGCGACGTCGGGTGGCCAAGGCTTCAAGGGCTCGCGTAAATCCACGCCTTTCGCTGCTCAGGTGGCAGCCGAGAGTGCTGGCCGCGTGGCGCAGGACCAAGGCATCAAGAACCTGGAAGTGCGCATCAAGGGCCCGGGCCCGGGTCGTGAGTCGGCGGTGCGTGCACTGAACAACCTGGGTATCAAGATCCAGTTGATCGAAGACGTGACGCCGGTGCCGCACAACGGCTGCCGTCCGCCGAAGCGTCGTCGTATCTAAGTGATTCGACCGGCCTCTCCAGTTACTGGCGAGGCTGGTCCGCGGGTGCTATACTTGCCCGCTTGCCTGTCTTCCGAATTTTCCGGAAGGCGGGTTTTGTCTTTTCATAAGCCCACTGTTCGCTGCGGTCCCGTTGTTGGGGCTGAGCGGCGGACCATCCGCGGCCGTGCGCCACGGATGACTGATAACGAAGGAACATAACGTGGCACGCTATACCGGTCCCAAGGCGAAACTGTCTCGCCGCGAAGGTACTGACCTTTTCCTGAAGAGCGCACGCCGCTCGCTCGCCGACAAGTGCAAGCTGGACAGCAAGCCTGGTCAGCACGGCCGCACTTCCGGCGCCCGCACCTCCGACTACGGTAACCAACTGCGTGAAAAGCAGAAGGTCAAGCGCATCTATGGCGTGCTGGAGCGTCAATTCCGCCGTTACTTCGCCGAAGCCGATCGCCGCAAGGGCAACACGGGTGAAACCCTGCTGCAACTGTTGGAATCGCGCCTGGATAACGTCGTTTACCGCATGGGCTTCGGCTCGACCCGCGCAGAAGCGCGTCAACTGGTGTCGCACAAGGCGATCCTGGTGAACGGCCAAGCTCTGAACGTGCCGTCGGCTCAGGTCAAGTCGGGCGACGTGATTGCCATCCGCGAAAAGTCGAAGAAGCAAGTGCGTATTGCGGAATCGCTGTCGCTGGCCGAGCAGACTGGTTTCCCGATCTGGGTTGCCGTGGACGCCAAGAAAATGGAAGGCACCTTCAAGCAAGCCCCGGATCGTGCGGATATCGCTGGCGACATCAACGAAAGCCTGATCGTCGAACTGTATTCGCGTTAATGACAACGCCCGTACTGCAAAGTGCGGGCTCGTGCGCCTTCTGGGGACGCTCATCGTCAACGATATTGTGTTCACGCGCCTGCGATATTTGGGCGCCGATCCAATCCGAATCGTTACGTGCCGCAACGCGATTGCGGCATGTGCGTCTTCCGTCGCAACGTCCGCGATGGAACCTTTCCAGTCCAATCCGTCAGCCTTATCGGTGTAACGAGCCGAGGGTATTGAAATAGGACAACCTAATGCAAACAGCACTCCTGAAGCCCAAAATTATTGCGGTTGAGCCGCTTGGCGATCATCACGCGAAGGTCGTCATGGAACCGTTCGAGCGCGGCTACGGCCACACGCTCGGTAACGCGCTGCGCCGCGTGCTGCTGTCGTCGATGGTCGGCTATGCTCCGACCGAAGTCACGATCGCTGGGGTCGTCCACGAATATTCCACCATTGATGGCGTGCAAGAAGACGTCGTCAACCTGTTGCTGAACCTGAAGGGCGTGGTGTTCAAGCTGCACAACCGTGATGAAGTCACGGTGTCGCTGCGCAAGGAAGGCGAGGGTGTGGTGACCGCCGCCGATATCGAGCTGCCGCACGATGTCGAGATCATCAATCCGGGTCACGTGATCGCCAACCTGTCGGCCGGTGGCAAGCTGGATCTGCAGTTGAAGGTCGAGCAAGGCCGCGGCTATGTGCCGGGCAACGTGCGCAAGTTTGGCGATGAGTCGAGCAAGGTTATCGGCCGCATCGTGCTGGACGCGTCGTTCGCACCGGTGCGCCGTGTGTCGTACGCGGTGGAGTCTGCACGTGTGGAGCAGCGTACCGACCTCGACAAACTGGTGATGAACATCGAGACCAACGGCGTGATCTCGCCGGAAGAGGCGATTCGCCAGTCGGCTCGCATCCTGGTTGATCAGCTGTCGGTGTTCGCCGCGCTGGAGGGCACCGAAAGCGCCGCCGAGGCCGCCGCTGCTCGTGCGCCGCAGATCGATCCGATCCTGCTGCGCCCGGTCGACGACCTGGAACTGACGGTGCGTTCGGCCAACTGCCTGAAGGCCGAGAACATCTATTACATCGGCGACCTGATCCAACGTACCGAGAACGAACTGCTCAAGACCCCGAACCTGGGTCGCAAGTCGCTCAACGAGATCAAGGAAGTCCTCGCATCGCGTGGCCTGACGCTCGGCATGAAGCTCGAGAACTGGCCGCCCGCAGGTCTCGAGAAGTAAATCGTAATCGTCGGCCGGTGCGTGAGCATCGGCCGGTTTTCTCGCCATCTCCGTTTTGGGTGGCTTATTGTTAAGGCTACCGGCCCGCGCCACGCCGCGTTGTACACGTGGCGGCGATAGAAGAGCTGGTCAAACACTCCTAAAAAGGAATCATCATGCGTCACCGTCATGGTTTGCGGAAACTGAACCGCACCTCGTCGCACCGTCTCGCGATGCTGCGCAACATGTCCAACTCGCTGCTGCAGCACGAGCTGATCAAGACCACGCTGCCGAAGGCCAAGGAACTGCGCAAGGTTGTCGAGCCGCTGATCACGCTGGCCAAGAAGGACACCGTCGCCAACCGCCGTCTGGCATTTGCCCGCCTGCGCGATCGCGACATGGTTACCAAGCTGTTCAACGAACTGGGCCCGCGTTTCGCGACCCGTCCGGGCGGCTACACCCGTATCCTGAAGTTCGGCTTCCGTCAGGGCGACAATGCGCCGATGGCGCTGGTCGAGCTGCTCGACCGTCCGGAAGTTGCCGAAGCTGTGGAAGTCGACGGCGCTGCCGAGTAAGGTCAGCCCAGGTTTGCCGGCGCGACATGGCGTCGCGTTGGCCAAGCCCAAGAATGCGTGCTGCGGCGCGCATTACAATGAAGCCAGGATTCGCATCCTGGCTTTTTTGTTGCCCGCTTTCGGTGTTCTAGCTGTCAGCGTGCATCCCTGGAGTACCTATGTCCGCCGGAACCGAAGTACTGCTCGTGCTGACCAATTTGCCCGACGCCGATAGTGCGGATCGCGTAACCAAGGTCGTGCTGGAATCTCGTGCAGCAGCATGCGTCAATCGCTTGCCGGCTTGCGCGTCGACGTACTGGTGGAATGGTGCGATCGAGCACGCCGCCGAGATCCCGCTGCTGATCAAGACCACGCACGCAGCCTACCCGGCGTTGGAGCTGGCGTTACGCAAGGCGCATCCGTACGAGGTCCCCGAGATCATCGCTGTACCGGTGGCAGCAGGCTTGCCGGCGTATCTTGCGTGGGTGGCCAACGAAACGCGCCAGCCTTCCAATTGATGTTCGAGTGCCGTTGATATGACCCTTTTTCCGTTCGCGTCCGTCCGACGTGTCGTCCAGTTGGTGATGTTGCTCGTCGCAGTGGCGACGCTGCCCATGCGCGCGCTTGCTGCTGACGATTTCCTGCCACCCGAGCAGGCATTCCGCTTCGCCGCCAAACAGGTCGACAGCCAGACCGTCGAAGTGAGGTTCGCTATTGCCGACGGCTACTACATGTATCGCGAGCGCTTCGCGGTGGCGGCGGATCCGGCGACCGTCACGCTGGCACCCCCTGACATGCCGGCAGGCAAGGTCAAGTTTGACGAGACGTTCAACAAGGACGTCGAGACCTACCGGCATGACGTTGCATTCCGTGTGAAAGCCCAGAACGCCAGTGCGCCTTTCACGCTGATCGTCACGTCGCAAGGGTGTGCAGATCAGGGCCTGTGCTATCCGCCGATGAAGAGCCGTTTCCTGGTGGAGCCCGCCGCCTCGTTGTCGGGCACGTCTTCCGCGGGCGGTGGCGATGCCAGTTCCGGGGATGTCCTCGGCCGCATCGCCAGCACGCTCGGCAGCGGCAATCTGGGAGCGATTGCGGCGTTGTTCTTTGGGCTCGGGCTGCTGCTGACCTTCACGCCGTGCGTGCTGCCCATGCTGCCGATCTTGTCGGCGATCGTGGTCGGCGAACACGCGACGCGCTCGCGCGCAGCAATCGTGTCGGCGGCTTACGTGCTCGGTATGGCCGTCGTCTATACCACCGTGGGTGTGGCAGCCGGTTTGGCCGGGCAGGGGCTGCAAGCCGCGCTGCAGAATGCGTGGGTGCTTGGCGCGTTTGCTGTCTTGATGGTGGCGCTGTCGCTATCGATGTTCGGGCTGTATGAACTGCAATTGCCGGCGGCTTGGCGCGATCACCTGACAAAAGCTTCCAGCAAGCATGGCGGCGGCGAGATTGTGGGAGCCGTCGTGATGGGCGCGCTGTCGGCGTTGATCGTGTCCCCGTGTGTGACGCCGGCGTTGGCGGGTGCGCTGGCCTACATCGCGCAGACGGGCAACGCAGCCATCGGGGGCATGGCGTTGTTTGCGATGTCGATCGGCATGGGCGTGCCGCTTGTGCTCGTAGGTGTGGGGGCGGGCAACTTGCTGCCGCGTGCTGGCCATTGGTTGATCGTCACCAAAGCGGTGTTCGGTTTCATCCTGCTGGCGGTGGCGCTGTGGATCGTGCAGCCGGTGTTGCCGGCCTGGGCGGTGATGGTCGCGTGGGGTGGGTTGTTGATCGGTGCGGCCGTGTTTCTGCGGACGTTCGATTCGCTGCCGGATGGCGCAGGCAACGTGCAGCGCTTGGGCAAGGTCGCGGGTGTGGTGCTCGCGCTGGCGGGGGCGGCGCAACTGGTCGGTGTCGCCGCCGGGGGCCGCGATCCGCTGCAACCGCTGGGCGGACTGATTCGCGCATCGGCGGGCACGTCCGCGCAAGCGGAAACACGCGGCGTGATATTCAAGCGCGTGAAGAGCATCGCCGAACTCGACACCGAAGTGCGCAACGCGAGCGCATCGGGGCGTGCGGTGATGCTCGATTTCTACGCCGACTGGTGCGTCAGCTGCAAAGAGATGGAGCGCCTGACCTTTACCGATGGGCGTGTGCACAAGGCGCTTGCCGATGTGGTGCTGCTGCAGGCCGACGTGACGGCCAACAACGCTGATGACCAAGCCTTGCTCAAACGCTTCGGCCTGTTCGGTCCGCCCGGCACGGTCTTCTTCGATGCGCAGGGTCGCGAACTGAAGGCGCGTGTGGTTGGCTTTGAGCGCGCCGACACGTTCCTGGAAAGCCTGCGCCGCGCGATCGGCACGACACAGGCAGTCAAGCCGACGGCCTGATTACGCGCGCAGCAGGCGTGCGGCGTCCAGCGCAAAATATGTCAGGATGCCGTTCGCCCCGGCGCGTTTGAATGCCAGCAGCGATTCCAGCACGACCTTGTCGTGATCCAGCCAGCCGTTCTGCGCGGCGGCTTTCAGCATCGCGTATTCACCGCTGACCTGATAGACGTACGTCGGAAAGCGGAACTCATCTTTCACGCGGCGCACGATATCGAGATATGGCATGCCGGGCTTGACCATCACCATGTCGGCCCCTTCGGCGATGTCGAGCGCCACTTCGCGCAGTGCTTCGTCCGAGTTGGCCGGATCCATCTGGTAAGTCATTTTGTTGCTCTTGCCCAGATTGGCGGCCGAGCCCACCGCGTCACGGAACGGGCCGTAGAACGCCGAAGCGTACTTTGCCGCGTAGGCCATGATGCGCGTGTGGATGTGGTCGTCATTCTCCAGCGCCAGGCGAATCGCGCCGATACGGCCGTCCATCATGTCGGATGGCGCGACGATGTCCACGCCTGCCGCAGCCTGCACCAGCGCCTGGCGCATCAGGATATCCACCGTCTCTTCGTTGAGCACATAGCCGTTGGCGTCGAGCACGCCGTCCTGGCCATGGCTCGTGTACGGATCGAGCGCCACATCGGTCAGGATGCCCAATTCAGGGAAGCGCGCCTTGAGCGCCTTTACCGCGCGCGGGATCAAGCCGTCGGCATTGGTGGCCTCGATACCATCCGGCGTTTTGAGCGAGGGCTCGATAACGGGGAAGAGTGCAAGCACCGGAATGCCAAGCTGCACGCACTGCTCGGCGACGCTCAGCAATACATCGATCGACACGCGCTCGACACCCGGCATCGACGGCACGGCCTGTCGCACATTCGTGCCTTCGAGGATGAAGACCGGGTAGATCAGGTCGTCAGCAGTGAGGCGCGATTCGCGCATCATGCGGCGGGAGAAATCGTCGCGGCGCATGCGGCGCGGACGATGGTCGGGGAAGCTCGCGATCATTTCAGCAGACCCTAAGAACACACTGTGAAGTTTCGAAACCTTTGTCGCGATTATCCATCCTATGCACGGACAATGCGCCAGCGACGCTGATGCAGCGTTCCCCGCGGCTCCTCCCTGACGCGGGTTCCCATCGATGGCTCGATGGGGTCGTTACCCCCGTTGCGTGTTTGGCGACGGGGTTTTTTTTGCCTGCTCGGCTTGCGGCTCGGGCTCCAGCGCCTCCGGCAGGCACAGCCAGCCTGCGACAATTCGCTGCGCCTCTTCGATGCCGCGACGCTTCAGGCTGGAGAACAACTGCACCGTGAGCGAAACATCGCCGTCGATCTGCGCGCGGTAATCGGCCAGCACCTTGCGTGCGGCCATGAGTGCGCGCGAGGCATCGTTGTTGGTCAGCTTGTCCGCTTTCGTGAGCAGCACGTGGATCGGCTTACCTGTCGGCAGGAACCACTCGACCATCTGGCAATCGAGGTCGGTAAACGGGCGGCGCGCGTCCATCATGATGACGAGGCCGGCGAGCTGCTGGCGCGCCTTGACGTAGTCGCCCAGAAGATGAACCCAGTGCGATTTGGTCTCGCCGGGCGCTTCGGCATAGCCGTAACCGGGCAGGTCGACCAGGAAACCGAGCGGGTCCTCCGCCTTGGCGGGCATCACCGAGAAATAGTTGATGTGCTGCGTGCGGCCAGGCGTCTTGCTGGAAAAGGCGAGCCGCTTCTGATTGCACAGGATGTTGATCGCGGTGGATTTGCCTGCGTTGGAGCGGCCCGCAAACGCAACTTCCGGCACGGCGGTCGCCGGTAAATCACGCAGATGATTGACGGTGATGAAGAAACGGGCTTGATGCAGGAGCGACATGCGCGGCAGTACCTGTAAACTGCAGTTCAGAACTGCGTGGTTGCTGCGCCGCGAGGTCGCATTGCAGAGGTGTTATTGTACAATACGCCGGTTTACGGACGTCCCCACCAGATCCGTCGCAGGACCGCCCCGAGGCCCGGGCCGGTCCGTTTTCATGCGCTGATCTGGCACGAGGAGAAGGGGATGCCCGGCGCCGCAGGGTCCCGCATTGGGCGGCGCACGCAGCATTCGAAAACAATCTAAACAAGGTGTGCGAATGAACCGCATCGCGAACGTTTTTGCTGTCGCAGCGCTGTCACTGGCATCGGTCTTTTCCATGGCCCATGCCGAAGAGCAAAAAGTCGCCAAGGCCGACGCCGCGCGCGGCGAAACGATTTTCAACACCGGTGTGCCCGCCAGTGGCGTGCCTGCATGTGCCAGTTGTCACGGCGCCGGCGGCAACAGCGCCATGAACGTCAACCCGAAGCTGGCTGGCCAGCACGCCGAATACATCGAAAAGCAGCTCAAAGATTTCAAGGCCAAGACCGACCGTAACCAGCCGGTCATGTCCCTGTATGCCGGCGCGCTGTCGGACCAGGACATGAAGGACATTGGTGCCTACCTGGGTAAGCAACCGGCTTGGAAGCCGGGTTCGGCCAAGAGCAAAGACACCATCGAGCTAGGCCAGAAGCTGTATCGCGGCGGCGACGCCAAGCGCGGTATCGCAGCATGCGCAGGCTGTCACGGCCCGACGGGTGCCGGTATCCCGGCGCAATATCCGCGTATTGCAGGTCAGTTCTCCGAATACACTGAAGCTCAACTGGTTGCGTTCCAAAGCGGCACCCGCAAGAACAGCGTACAGATGCGCGACTTGGCTGGTCGCATGACGGCCCAGCAGATCAAGGCGGTAGCCGACTACATTGCGGGCCTGCGCTAATCTGCCGCACCCGGCCGTCATGTGACGGTCGCACAATCAACAAGAAGAACAGGGTGGCAATGCGCCTGGCATCGCCACCCTGTTTTCGTTTCTGAACAGGTTGTCTCCCAGCATGTCTTCGGTCTCCACTTCCGGCGTCCAGATCCGCTCCCGACGTCGCGCGCTGCGCGAAACGGTCGAGCTGCTGTCGTCGATGCGCTTTGCTATCAGCCTGCTGACGGTGATCGCCATTGCCAGCGTGATCGGCACGGTGCTCAAACAGAACGATCCGTATCCGAACTACGTCAACCAGTTCGGGCCGTTCTGGGCCGACGTGTTCCGCTCGCTGACGCTGCCCACCGTCTATAGCGCCTGGTGGTTTCTGCTGATCCTGGCGTTTCTGGTGGTGTCGACCTCGCTGTGCATCGTGCGCAACGCCCCCAAGATGCTGGCCGACATGCGCTCCTGGCGCGAGAACGTGCGCGAAGGCAGCTTGCGTGCGTTCCATCACCGCGACGAATTTGATTCGCCCGTCGCTACCGCAACCGTCATCGCTCGCTTGGCCGCACTTGCGCAGAACCGCGGCTTCCGCATCAAGGCGTTCGCGCGCGAGGGTGGTGCGACGCTGATCACCGCAAAGGCCGGGGCGGGCAACAAGATCGGCTACATCCTTGCGCACACGGCCATCGTCGTGATCTGCATCGGCGGGCTGCTGGACGGCGACATGATGATCCGCGCGCAGATGTGGTTTGGCGGCAAGTCGCCCATCAAGGGCAATGCGGTCATCAGCGACATCGGCCCGGAACATCGGCTCTCGACGTCGAACCCCGGCTTTCGTGGCAATGCGTTCGTGCCGGAAGGTTCGAGCGTCAGCACGGCGATCCTGAACATCGCCGATGGCGCGCTGATCCAGGACCTGCCGTTCATGATCACGCTCAAGAAGTTCACGGTTGAGCATTATTCGACCGGCATGCCCAAGCTGTTCGCCAGCGACATCGTCGTGACCGACCGTCGTACCGGCAAGCAGACCGCCGCACGCGTGGAGGTGAACAAGCCGTTCGTGTATGACGGCGTGGCGATCTACCAGTCGAGCTTCGAAGATGGCGGCTCGAAACTCAAGCTGACCGGCTTCCCGATGCAAGGTGATAACGCCAAGACGTTCGACATGTCGGGCGTCGTGGGCGAAAGCTCCAAGCTCACCGGCAAAGGCGGCGATTACACGGTCGAGTTCTCCGACTTCCGCCTGATGAATGTCGAAACGGTGACGGACGCCTCGGGCAAGCAGGACGCTCGCGGCGTCGGCAAGAAGGGCGGTGCGGAAAGTGGTCTGCGCGCGGAGCTTGGCAACGTGACCAAGATGACGCGCGACCGCGACCTGCGCAACGTCGGCCCCTCGGTGCAGTACAAGCTGCGCGACGCCAACGGGCAGGCGCACGAGTTCAGCAATTACATGCAGCCGGTTACGCTGGACGGGCAGTCGGTGTTCCTGGCCGGCATGCGTTCACAGCCCGACGAGCCGTTCCGCTACCTGCGCATTCCTGCGGACGCACAAGGCACCGTCCGCGACTGGATGCGCCTGCGCGCTGCGCTGCAAAATCCGGCGATGCGGGGCGAAGCGGCGCGCCGGTTTGCGCTGCTCTCCATGCCCGGCGAGCAGCGTGCGGAACTGCGCAACCAGTTGATGGAAAGCGCCCGTCGCGCGCTCGACCTCTTTGCTGGCGCTGCCGATGTAAAGGACGGCTCCGCGGGTGCGCAGGGCGGCTTTGCCGCAGTCGCTACCTTCCTGCAGAAATCGGTGCCCGAAGGCGAGCGCGAGAAGGCCGCCGATGTGCTGATGAAGATCATCAACAGCTCGATGTGGGAGCTGTGGCAACTGGCCCGCGCGCAGGACGGCCAACCGGCCCCCATTGTGGATGCCGCCAGCAGCCAGTGGTTGCAGAGCGCCATCAACGCGCTGTCGGACAATGCCTTCTACGGTGCACCGGTGTATCTGCAGCTGACCGACTTCCAGCAAGTGCAGGCCAGCGTGTTCCAGCTCACACGTGCGCCGGGCAAAAACATCGTGTATCTTGGGTCGTTGCTGCTGGTGCTGGGCGTGTTCTCGATGTTTTACGTGCGAGAGCGCCGCTGGTGGCTGTGGATCCGGCCGCAATCCGGTCAGGCCAACGAAAGCGTCTCCGGCGCACATGTGCTCACAGCCATGTCGACCATGCGCCGCACGCTCGACTTTGACCGCGAGTTCGAGCGCCTCAAGCACGATATTCGCGCCGCGGCAGGAGCCCCGAGCGCCCCCGATGCCGCCGGTGCAGCGAGCGTCGACCCCAAACCAACGAAGTGAGCCGGTGATGGAAGCGAGCAATCCCCAAACGACCATGGCGAGCGCCGATCTGGGCGCGCTGCAACGCCCATCGTATTTCCGTCGCCTAGGCTGGTTTGACTGGCTGTTTGCTGCAATGCTGGCGGCCGGGGCTGGTTATGCCTTCTCCCGCTATGGCGCTTATATGGATGGCTACGAGCGCGGCATTCTCGTCGCCGCCGTGCCCGCCTTCGCATGGCTGGGCTGGACATGGAAGCCGGTGCGCGTGCTGATGATCGGCATCGCCGTGTTGGCGCTGTTCGGTATTTCGCAGTACGCCGGCGCCAATGGCCCGGATCTCGCCCGGGCTGAACACGCCTTCTTCCTCAAGTATTTCCTTGCGAGCCAGTCGGCCATCCTGTGGATGAGCGCACTGATCTTCCTGTCCACGCTGTTTTTCTGGACGGGTTTTCTGCTGCGCTGGGAAGCGGGTGGATCGATCGGCAGCAAGCTGTGCTGGGCGGCCGTGGTGCTCGGCCTGACCGGCATGCTGGTGCGGTGGTATGAGTCGTACCTGGTGGGCGCAGACATTGGCCACATCCCCATCTCGAATCTGTACGAGGTGTTCATCCTCTTTACGCTGATCACCTCGCTGTTCTATCTGTACTACGAGCAGCGTTACAAGACGCGCGCGCTGGGGCCGTTCGTGATGCTGGTGGTGTCGGCAGCGGTGGGTTTTCTGCTGTGGTACACGGTGTCGCGCAGCGCGCAGGAGATCCAGCCGCTGGTGCCGGCTCTGCAAAGCTGGTGGATGAAGATCCACGTACCGGCCAATTTCATCGGTTACGGCACGTTCGCGCTGTCGGCTATGGTGGGCGCGGCTTATCTGCTGAAGGAGCGCGGCGTGCTCGCCGATCGCCTTCCGTCGCTCGAAGTGCTGGACGACGTGATGTACAAGGCCATCACCGTCGGGTTTGCGTTCTTCACCATCGCCACGATTCTCGGTGCGCTGTGGGCGGCTGACGCCTGGGGCGGCTACTGGAGCTGGGATCCGAAGGAAACCTGGGCGCTGATCGTTTGGCTGAACTACGCGGCGTGGCTGCACATGCGCCTGATGAAGGGCCTGCGTGGCCGCATGGCGGCCTGGTGGGCGCTGATTGGCCTGTTGGTGACGACGTTCGCCTTCCTGGGCGTGAACATGTTCCTCTCAGGCCTGCACAGCTACGGCGAGCTGTAAGCCGTCAGTCACAAAAAAATCTCGGCGGACTGGAATAAAGACGCGCCTAGCGTGTTTACTGCTCAGTGAGGGCGCGATCGGCGCGCCCCTCCATCCCAGGAGAACAAGATGAGCCAGTCCGCAGCTTCCCAGAAGTTGTTCAATCCGCGCGCCGCATTGGCCGGCGCCGCGCTGCTTGCCGCATTCGGTTTGGCAGGCTGCAGCGGCATGGGTATGGGCATGGGCGGGTCGTCCACGCCATCGGCCGTCAAGGTGACCAATGGCACGCTTACGGATCAGCACGGCATGGCGCTCTACACGTTCGACCGTGACGCCACGGCCGGCAAGAGTGCCTGCAACGGCAAGTGCGCCGAGAACTGGCCGCCGCTGGCTGCCAATGACGCCGACAAGCCGTCCGGCGATTACACCATCATCACGCGCGACGACGGCAAGAAACAGTGGGCCTATCGCGGCAAGCCGCTCTACCTCTGGACCAAGGACAAGATGCCCGGTGATCAGACCGGAGACGGCTTCATGAACGTTTGGCACATCGCCAAGCCGTAAGCCCCCCGCCTTCGCTCGCGCCCACATGTCCGACCTGGCCAGCCGGCTGATCGCACTTACGCCACGCCTGCGCCGACACGCGCGCGGCCTGATGCGGGATGCCAGCCGTGCCGATGATCTTGTCCAGGACACGCTGGAACGCGCCTGGCGTTATCGCTGGCGGTTCCAGCTACGGCCCAGGCTTGGGCCGATCGGGCAGATTGGCGCAAAGGGCGAGGGCGACGGGTTGTTTGCCTGGCTGCTCACCATCATGCATCGGCTGCACCTGAACGCCGTGCGCCGGCCCGATCGGATCGAGCTGAGCGACTCACCTCCCGAGATCCCCGTCGACGACGACCCCGGTTTGCGCCGAGACTTGCTGCGTGCGCTGGCGACGCTGCCCGAAGACCAGCGGGCGGTACTGCTGCTCGTCGGTCTGGAGCAGTTCGCCTACAAGGAAGCCGCCGACGTGCTGGGCGTGCCGGTGGGCACGGTGATGTCGCGGCTGTCGCGGGCGCGTGAGCGGATGCGCGTGGCGCTGGATGGCTCGCCCGCTGTGTCCCGTGCATCGGCGGTGTCTGGCGACGGGAGCAGCGCAGCGCTGCACCGCGTGAAGTGAGGCTCGCCATGTCCTCCAATTCCATTCATATCGACGAACTTCACGCCTATGCTGACGGCCGCCTGCCTGCGCCGCGGCGCGCCGTCGTGGAGGCTTATCTTGCTGCGCACCCGCACGCAGCCGCCGAGGTCGCGGGCTGGCGCAGGACGGACGCGCAATTGCACCACGCGCTCGATCCGCTGCTCAACGAACCGGTGCCGCAGCGCCGCATTCCGGCGGCAATCTTGGCGGCAGCACGTCGCCCGACGGCCGGCGGCTTCGGCGCGATGCGCGGCTGGAGTGTGGTGGCGTTGAGCGTCGCCTGCCTGGCCATTGGCTCGGGTGCCGGTTGGCTCGGCCGAGGTGCCGTCGAGCGCACCATGCCCATGCAACGTTTCGCGAACGATGCACTTGTATCGCACGTCGTCTTTTCTCCCGAGTCCAAACACATGGTGGAGGTGCCGGCCGGCGAAGAGGCGCATCTCGTCACATGGTTGTCGCGGCGGCTTGATGCGCAGTTGCGTATTCCAGACCTGACGTCGCTCGGCTACCGGCTCATCGGCGGGCGCCAGACGGTCGTGGCGGATGCGCCGACGGCCATGCTGATGTACGAGGGGCCGGGCGGCACGCGGATCTCCGTGCAGTTACGGCGCATGCCGAACAATCGCGATACCGGTTTCCGGCTAGAGACGCTCGCGCCCGACAACCGCGTGCTGCAGGCGATTCATCCTGCGGTGGATCACCCGCCACCGATGGCGTTCTATTGGGCGGATCGCGGTCTGGGGTTTGCGGTCGCCGGCCCGCTGGCGCGGACGCAGTTGCTGGAAGTGGCCCAGGTGGTCTATCGGCAGTACAGCGAATTCACCGGGCCTGCGCCCCGCAAGGAATAGCACTAACTTTTTTTTCCCGCACGCTGTCAGGTTGGCGGCGCGGGCACGACCAACGCACATGGGACAGCGCTCCCGCACAACGAGGACCACGAATCATGTTGATCAAGACTGACCGCTGGCTGCGTGGCGACGACATCCCCGCCAGCGAGATCACGCCGCAGCACATCTTCGAGCAGCGCCGTCGCTTTTTGGCCGCTGCCGCCATGGGCGCTGCCGGCGCAACGCTGGCGCCGTGGGCCTCACGCGAGGCCTTTGCCGCCAACCCGTCGCTAGCCAAGCTGGCCGGCAAGCCGAATCCTGCGTACACGACCGTGGAGAAAGCGACCCCGTACGACCAGGTCACCACGTACAACAACTTCTACGAGTTCGGCACCGACAAGGCCGACCCGGCGCGCTATGCCGGCACGCTGCGCCCGCACCCCTGGCAAGTCAGCGTGGAGGGCTTGGTGAAGACGCCCAAAACCTACGACCTGGACGACCTGATGAAGCTCGCGCCGATGGAAGAGCGCGTCTACCGCCTGCGTTGCGTCGAGGGCTGGTCGATGGTGATTCCGTGGGTGGGCTTTCCGCTGGCCGAGCTGATCAAGCGGGTGGAGCCCCAGGGCGGCGCCAAGTACATCCAATTCATCTCGCTGGCCGACAAGCGCCAGATGCCCGGCATCAGCAGCCCCGTGCTGGAGTGGCCGTACAGCGAAGGCCTGCGCCTGGACGAGGCGATGCATCCCTTGGCGCTCCTCACCTTCGGGCTCTACGGCCAGGTGCTGCCGAATCAGAACGGTGCGCCCGTGCGCGTGATCGTGCCGTGGAAGTACGGCTTCAAGAGCGCCAAGTCCATCGTCAAGATCCGGTTTGTCGACAAGCAGCCGCCGACGAGTTGGAACATTGCTGCGGCCAACGAATATGGCTTCTATTCCAATGTGAACCCGACCGTGGACCACCCGCGATGGAGCCAGGCCACCGAGCGCCGCATCGGCGAAGACAAGGGCGGCTTTGGCGGCCTCTTCGCACCCAAGCGCAAGACGCTGATGTTCAACGGCTATGAGCAGGTCGCGCCGCTGTACGCGGGTATGGACCTGCGCAAGAACTTCTGAGGCCGACATGACACTGCTGCCGCCGATGTTGCCGTCCAAGCAGTTGCGTGTGGTGAAGGCGATCGCGTGGGTGGTCGCGCTCGTGCCCTTCCTGCGCATCGTCTTCCTGGGCGCGACGGACCAGTTCGGGCCGAACCCGCTGGAGTTCGTCACGCGCTCGACCGGCACATGGACGCTGGTGCTGCTGTGCTGCACGCTGGCCATCACGCCGCTGCGCCGCATCACGAGCATGAACTGGCTGATCCGGCTTCGCCGCATGCTCGGGCTGTACACGTTCTTTTACGGATCAATCCATTTCCTGATCTGGTTGCTGGTCGATCGCGGGCTCGACCCAGCGTCGATGCTCAAGGACATCGTCAAGCGGCCCTTCATTACCGTGGGCTTTGCGGCGTTCGTGCTGATGATTCCCCTGGCCGCCACGTCGACCAACGCGATGGTGCGCAGGCTTGGCGGCAAGCGTTGGCAGTGGCTGCACCGGCTTGTCTATGTGACCGGCGTGCTCGGCATCTTGCACTACTGGTGGCACAAGGCCGGCAAGCACGACTTTGCCGAGGTGTCGATCTACGCCGCGGTGATGGCCGTGCTGTTGGGGCTGCGGGTGTGGTGGGCTTGGCGCTCGCCACGCAGTGCGATGGCCGGAGGCGCGATGCCGGCGCGCGATTGACACTGGTCGCGCCCATGAAAAAAGCCGACGTTTGCGCGTCGGCTTTTTCTTTGCGATGCAGGCTTACGCCGGGAACAGGTGCTCGCCGCGGATCAGGTCTTCAAAGCACTCGCGCTCGCGTGCGAGGTGCATCTTGTCGCCGTCGACGATGACTTCGGCGGCGCGATTGCGTGTGTTGTAGTTGGAACTCATCGTGAAGCCGTACGCGCCGGCTGACAGGATCGCCAGCACGTCGCCGGGCTGCACCGCCAGCGAACGGTCGCGGCCGAGCCAGTCCCCGGATTCGCACACCGGGCCCACGACGTCGTAGACCACCGGCGCGCTCTGGCCTTCGCGCACCGGCACGATGTGGTGATACGCCTCGTACATCGCGGGGCGGGCGAGATCATTCATGGCCGCATCGACGATGCAGAAGTTTTTGCTCGCGCCTGGCTTGAGGTATTCGACGCGCGTGAGCAGCAGGCCCGCGTTGCCGACCAACGAGCGGCCCGGCTCGAACAGCACGGTGCGATCGCCAAAGCCGCGCTGCTCGACGCGGTCCAACAGCGTGCGCGCGAAGGCTGTGATGTCCGGCGGCGTCTCGTCTGTGTAAGTGATGCCTAGGCCACCGCCCACATCAATGTGTGCGAGGCGAATGCCCTCGGTGTCGAGCTGCGTCACCACGTCGAGCACCTTGTCCAGCGCATCCAAATACGGCGACACCTCGGTGATCTGCGAGCCGATATGGCAGTCGATGCCGACCACGCGCAGGTTCGGCATCGCAGCCGCCGCGCGGTAGGTCGGCAGCACTTCGTCAAACGCCACGCCGAACTTGTTGCCCTTCAGGCCCGTCGAGATGTACGGGTGCGTCTTGGCGTCGACGTCCGGGTTGATGCGCAGCGACACGGGCGCGACCTTGCCCATCGAGGCGGCCACGTCGTTCAGGCGGTGCAGCTCGGGAATCGACTCCACGTTGAAGCACGCCACGCCGACCTCCAGCGCGAAGCGCATTTCGTCTGCGCTCTTGCCTACGCCCGAGAACACCACCTTCGCGGCCGGCGCACCGGCGGCCAGCACGCGCTTGAGTTCGCCGGCGGACACAATGTCAAAGCCGGCGCCAAGCTGCGCGAACACCTGCAGCACGGCCAGGTTCGAGTTGGCTTTCATGGCGTACTGCACATGCGCGTTGCGACCTTCGCATGCGGCGGCGTAGGCCCGATAGTTGGCCGTGAGCGCGGCGCGCGAGTACACGTAGGTGGGCGTGCCGAACTGCGCGGCAATCGCGTCCAGCGCGACGCCTTCGATCATCAGCGCGCCTTCCTGGCGGATCAGGGACTCGGACATGAGTGGGAACATTCTGGGCGCAGCCCTGGATTAGGGCGGCGCCGGTTGAGCAAAAAAGACGGTATCAGCGGTTCGCGGGTACCGCGCTGGCGGCATCGGCGGCTGCGGGTTTGGCGCCCGGCACCGGGGGCTGCGGCACGGCGTTCGGGCCGGCGATGCCAGGGTCGGTGGTTTGCGGCGCGGTTGGCGCCGGCGGCACCTTGGGCATGTACAGCGGCCCGCGAATCCCGCAGCCGGATAGGCCTGCGACCGTCAGGGTCAGGCCGACAGTGGCTACAATGGCGGCGGTTCGTATCATCGGATGATGGTGCAGAAAGGATGCCCCAGGGGTCAGGCCCTTGCGGCGATCGGAGTCATATGGGACGAGGCGCCTGCTGGTCAGGACGGGCCGGAAAGGGCCGCCACGCAACGTCCGCGCAAGATTTTGGAGTGTAGCATGCCCCCCCTGAGCGAATCGGAGTTCCTGGCGCTGGCTGAAGCGGAACTCACCCGCATCGAAAGCATTGTCGAAACGGCTGCAGAGGAGGCCGATGCCGACATCGAGATCAACCGTGCCGGCAACGTGCTCACGCTTGAATTCGACGATGGCTCCAAGATCATCATCAACAGCCAGGCGCCGATGCAGGAACTGTGGGTGGCTGCGCGTGCCGGCGGTTTCCACTTCCGCCGTGGTGACGACGGCCGCTGGGTCGACACGCGCAGCAAGGAAGAGCTGTACGTCGCGCTGTCACGCTATGTCAGCCAGCAAAGCGATGTGGATGTGACATTGGCCGCCGGTTGAGCTCAACGTTCTTGTCGGATGCCAAAAGAAAAGCCGCCCCGAAAGGCGGCTTTTTCATTGGCCATCGGCGCGAGCATCAGTTGCCGCGGAACATGTCGAGAATCTTCTGCTTCTCCTGTTCCTGCGTCGGCGCCAGATTGACGCCTGGCTGCGGCTGGTCGCCGGCCGGTGCGGATGCTCCCGGCATGGCATCACCCAGGCCGACCGAAGCGACGCCCTGACCGTTGGCGTATTCCTCGTAGGCCCAGTCGCCGGCCATCTGCACGACGCCTTCGGGCGGCTGACGCTCGGTCTGCGGTTCACCCTTGAGCGCGTAGCTCATGTAGTTGATCCAGATCGGCAAGGCCAGGCCACCACCGGTTTCGCGATCGCCCAGGCTGCGCGGGTTGTCGTAGCCCATCCAGGCCACGCCGACCACCTTGGGCGTGTAGCCGCAGAACCAGGCGTCGAACGAGTCGTTGGTGGTGCCGGTCTTGCCGGCCATGTCGTTGCGGCCCAGCTTGACCTTGGCCTGGTAGCCCGTGCCGCCAGACACAACGCTGCGCAGCAGCGAATCCATGATGAAGTCGTTGCGCGGGTCGATCACGCGCACAGCGTCCTTGCCGGCGGTCATTGGATGGCTCTGCTGCACGACCGTGCCGCGCGCATCCACCACGCGGTCGATGATGTACGGGTTCACGCGGTAGCCGCCGTTGGCGAACACCGAGTAGCCGCTCGCCATCTGCAGCATCGTCACCGAGCCTGCGCCCAACGCCATCGGCAGGTAGGCCGGGTGCCGATCGGCGTCGAACCCGAAGCGCGTGATGTACTGCTGCGCGTACTGCGTACCGATCGCCCGCAGGATGCGCACCGACACGAGGTTCTTCGACTTCTGCAGCGCGCGGCGCATCGTCATCGGGCCGTCGTAGCCGCCGCCGTAGTTCTTCGGCTCCCACACTTGGCCACCGGTGTCGCCGGTCGGGATGGAGAGCGGCGCGTCGTTGATGACCGTGGACGGCGAGAAGCCCTTGTCCACCGCCGCCGAATAGATGAACGGCTTGAAGCTCGAACCCGGCTGGCGCCAGGCCTGCGTGACGTGGTTGAACTTGCTGCGGTTGAAATCGAAGCCGCCGACCATCGAATAGATCGCGCCCGTCTGCGGGTCAAGGGAGATGAAGCCCGAGGCGACTTCCGGCAACTGGGTGATCGACCACTTCTGCGTCTTCGTGTCCTGAATCACACGGATCACCGCACCCGGGCGCAGCTTGATCTTCGGCTGCGCGTTGCTCGACAGCGCGGCTTGCGCAAAGCGCAGGCCGTCGCCCGCCAGGTCGATCGTCTCACCGGTCAGCATCGTCGCGCGCACCAGCTTGGGCGTCACGCTCACCACCACGGCCGATTGCAGATCGTCGCTGTTCGGATGTTCGAGCAGGGCGTCGTCGATCGCCTGTTCGCGCTCTTCGGCATCGGAGGGCAGATCGATGAATGCTTCCGGGCCGCGATAGCCATGACGGCGCTCGTAGTCGAGAATGCCGCGGCGCACGGATTGATACGCGACGTCCTGGTCGGCCTTGCGCAGCGTTGTGTAGACATTCAGGCCGCGCGTGTACGTTTCTTCACGGTATTGCGCGTACATGAGCTGACGCACCATTTCGGCGACGTACTCGGCGTGCACGTCAAACTCATGGCCTTCGCCACGGACCGGCAGTTGCTCGTTGATGGCCTGGGTGTACTGCTCCGGCGTGATGTAGTGCAGGTCGCGCATGCGCTGCAGGATGTATTCCTGACGCACCTTGGCGCGCTTCGGGTTCACCACCGGGTTGTACGCCGACGGCGCCTTGGGCAGGCCGGCCAGCATGGCCGCTTCGGCCAGGGTGATGTCCTTGATGTTCTTGCCGAAGTAGATCTGCTCGGCGCTGGCAAAGCCGTACGCGCGCTGACCCAGGTAAATCTGGTTCATGTACAGCTCGAGGATCTGATCCTTTGTCAGGCTCGCCTCGATCTTGTACGAGAGCAGCATCTCGTAGATCTTGCGCGTGTACGTTTTCTCGCTCGACAGGAAGAAGTTGCGCGCCACCTGCATCGTGATGGTCGACGCGCCTTGCGACAGGCCGCCGTGCAGGTTCGCCAGGCCCGCGCGCAGCACGCCGATGAAGTCGACACCGCCGTGCTCGTAGAAGCGGTCATCCTCGATGGCCAGCACCGCGCGCTTCATCACCTCGGGCATCTGCGTGATCGGCACGAAGCTGCGGCGCTCCTCCCCGAATTCCCCGATGAGGACGTTGTCGGCGGTGTACACGCGCAGCGGAATCTTCGGGCGGTAATCGGTGATCGCGTCGAGCGACGGGAGGTTGGGCGCGGCGACGAGCAGGGCATAGCCCAGCAGCAGCGCTCCGACGACCCCCATGGCAACGAACAGGCCGAGCATCCAGAGAAGCAGTCGCACCCACAACGGGCGGCGGGCTTTGGGCGGCTTGGGCGAAGCTGGGGTGGTTTGGGCAGTAGCCATTACAGGTGGGCACCGGGGGTGTCAGTCAGCGTGGCGGCGATTATATCGTCGAGGCTTCAAGGGTCTGACGGCATCGGACGTAACAGCACGTAACCAGTGTCACCTCAGCGCACGAGACTGCACTTGTGCGCCGCGTCATGCTCACTGAGCGCGCGAATTGTGCGCCCGCCGTACCTTGATTCAAGACGGCTAAGAATCAGCCGATAGAAGTAGACGGAGCGGAAATCAAGTCAGACGAAAGGGGTATCCCCCGACCGTGGGGTTTTGACAACGCTTTCCGAAGGGCGTGGCGCGAAATGCATCGCGGTCTGCCTGAGCGTTTGCCTGTTCTAAAGGATTTTGTGAGAATCCAGCAGCAAATCTAAGCAGGCTATGGCGCACGTTGGATTTGCGACGGGCGCCAGGGTTCAAAAAACTATAAACGGTGGGGTGTCTCTGTGCGACGGGGTTTGTTGTCCGGCCTGCTGCGCCGCAATATCGTCGGGATAGATATCGGGTCTTCCAGCGTCAAGGTGGTGGAGTTGTCCGCCAACGGCAAGCAGGGGGATTTCCGTCTCGAAAAATGCGCCAGCGAGCTGATTGAACGCAGTGCCGTCGCCGACGGCAATCTGGTGAATATCGATGCGGTGGGCAATGCGCTCAAGCGTGCCATCGCCAAGGCGGGCATTCGCGGCAAGGAAGCCGTGCTTGCCATTCCCGCAAGCCTGACGGAATCGCAAACCGTCAGCCTGCCCGACAACCTGACCGAAGACGAGCTTTTCGTGCAGGTCGAGAGCGAAGCCAATCGGCTGTTTCCGCCCTCGCAGAACGTCAATTTCGACTATGTCGTGATCGGCCCGTCCGAAACCGAAGGCGGGATCGGCGTGCGTGTCACGGCAACGGTTTCCGAGCGCGTGACCGAGCGCGTGACCGCCGCCGAGATGGCCGGTCTGAAAGCGATCGTCATGGATGTGGAAGAGAACGCCATCCAGCGCGCCATGACGCACATGCTGGCCGTCAAGCCGGACGCCACCGAAACCGAGACGCGCGACATGCCCGTCGTGGCGATGTTCCACCTGGGCGGGGCGCGCTCGCACGCACTGTTCTACCAAGGCTGGAAGGAGTTGTATGACCAGCCGATGTCCGGCTCGGGCGACCAGCTCACGCAAAGCATCTCGCGTCTGTTCTCACTCGATCTGCTCAAGGCCGAGGTGAAGAAGCGCAAGAACACGTTGCCCGACGAATACCGTAGCCAGCTGCTCAAGCCCTCGCTCGAGACGCTGGCCATGGAAGTGGGGCAGGCGATCCAGAATTTCCTGTCGACTTCGAGCGTCGGCCGCGTGGACGAGATCGTGCTCTCGGGCGGTCACGCATCGTTGCTGGGCGTGCAGACCGCGATCCAGCAACAGACGCAGATCAATACGACGCTGGCCAATCCGTTCGCCAACATGGGCGCGGCCAAGAACGTCAACGCGCGCTATCTGCAGCGCGATCTGCCGGCCTACATCGTCAGCGCGGGCCTTGCCCTGCGCGGGCTGCAATAAGGAGCTGACGATGGCCAATGAAAGCGCGAATGCCGTGAATGCGCTCCCGAACGTCAATCTGCTGCCGTATCACGCAGAGCGACGTGCCGGTAAGCGCAAGAAAGTCTTCATGAGCCTGGGCGGCGCTGCCGTTGCGGGCGCAGTGGTGGTGTTCCTGGGCGGCATGGTGATCGATCACCAGACCGAAGAGGCGCAACGCATCAACGACATCCTCACGCAGAAGAACGCGGAGATGGACAAGCAGATCGCCGAGGTCAACACCCTCAAGAAGGACATCGACGACCTGCTGCAACGTCAGCAAGCGGTGGAAAGCCTGCAGAACCAACGCAACCGCCCGGTGCAGTTGCTCGAAGAACTGGTGCGCCAGGTGCCGGACGGCATCTATCTCACCTCGCTCAAGCAGGATGGCGAGCGTTACACCGTATCGGGTGTGGCCCAGTCCAACGAACGCGTGTCGGACCTGCTGCGCAACCTAGGTGCGGTGCCCTGGCTGGATCACGCCGAGCTGGGTGAATCGGTGGCCACCACCATGACCAACAACCTGAAGGAACAGCGCCGTCTGTTCAACTTCACGATCCGCTTCCAATGGAAGGCCGAGCCGGCAGCGCCGGCCAAGCCGGGTGCGGCCACGGCGAGGAAATAACCATGGCGCTCTCGACCGAAATTTCGCTGGAAGACCTGGTCAGCCAGTTCCGTGGCCTGAACCTGAATGAGCCGGAAACGTGGCCGATGGCGCCGCGCATCCTGTTCATGATTCTGTCCGCCGTGCTGGTCATCGGACTGGGTTGGCAGTTCTATTGGAGCGGCAAGTTTGACGAGCGGGACGCCAAGCGCACCGAGCAGAGCAACCTCAAGTCGGCATACCAGAGCAAGCTCGCGCAGGTGGTGAACCTCGAAGCGCTGCGCAAGCAGAAGGCCGAGGTGGAGCAGCGTGTCGCGAAGCTCGAGCTGCAATTGCCCAACAAGACCGAAATGGATGCGCTGCTGGCCGACGTCAACCATGCCGGTATCGCGCGTGGCCTGACTTTCGACCTGTTCCGTCCCGCTGCCGCCGTACTCAAGCCTTACTACGCCGAGATCCCGGTGGCCGTGAAGGTCAATGGCCGCTATCACGACATGGCGCTGTTCGCTGCAGACGTGGCGGCGCTGTCACGCATCGTCACGCTGCAGAACATCTCGCTGACGGGTACCAAGGATGGCGGCATGGTGATGGAAACCCGCGCTGAGGCCTACCGGGCGCTCGACGCCGACGAGCAGGCGGCTCAGCGCAAGGCGAATGCCGCCGCCAAGGGAGGCGCCAAATGAGGGGCCGCACCATGAGCCGTCGCCGCATGTCGCACGTTCTGCGTCTGTCGCCCCTGTGCCTGGCCGTCGTGCTGACGGCCTGCGGCGCGAGCGAAGACGATGAATTGCAGCAATGGATGCAGCAAGCGCGCCAGAGCGTCAGTACGACCGTGCCGCCGCTGCCCGAACCCAAGCCTTACGCGCCGCGCGAATACACGACCACCAAGCAGACTGATCCGTTCAGCGTGCAGAAGGTGGCAGAACTATCGCGCGCGCAGAACGAATCGCCGGAACCGAATCGCCGTCGCGAGCCGCTGGAAGACTATCCGCTGGAAGCCTTCAAGCTGGTCGGGACGATGAAGCGCAATGGCGAGACGGAAGCCGTCCTGTCTGTCGGGGACAAGACGCAGCATGTGCATGTGGGGCAGTACATCGGACAAAACTATGGTCGCATCGTCCGCATCGGAGACCAGGAACTCACCCTGCGTGAGCTGGTGCGCGAAGGCACGACCGAATGGAAAGAAAAAATGACGACCCTGAAAGTTCAGGAGAGCGCGCAATGACGATGCGTCTTGTGAAGGGCGGCCTGTCGCAGGCAACCCGAGTGGCCCGGGGGGGCGCGGTGGCATGGCTTTCGCTGTGCCTGTTCATGATGGCCGGTCAGGCTGTCGCTCAGCAGGCAGCGCCTGCGGCGGCAGTCTCCGGCAACACGATCGAAAAGGTGGAGCAGGCTTCGGCCGGTGAATCCACTGTGGTGACGGTCACGCTCAAGAACGCGCCGGCCCAAAAGCCGGTGGAGTTCAGCACGCAGCAGCCCGCGCGCATCGCCATCGACTTCTTCGGCGCGACCTTTGCGCAAGGCCGAGCCAACTACCAATACGGCGGCAAGCTGCTGCGTTCGGCGAACGTCGTGCAGATCGGCGATCGCACCCGCGTCGTGCTCGATTTGTCGCGCCAGACGCAGTACAAGTCCGAAGTGCGCGGTAACCAGTACGTACTGACGCTGGAAGCCGCACCGGTGGCAGCGGCTGTCTCGGCGCCGACCTTCTCGGCTCCGACACCCGCTGCAGGTGCTGAGCGTCCGGCCGTGCGCAACGTTGATTTCCGCCGCGGCGAGGACCTCGCCGGCCGCGTGGTGGTCGATTTGTCGACTGCCAACTCGGCGATCAACATCGCGCAGCAAGGTCAGAACCTCGTGGTCGACTTCGTCGGTGCGACGCTGCCGCAGTCGCTGCGTCGCCGCTATGACGTGAGCGATTTCGGTACGCCCGTGCAGGCCATGCGCGCTACCGACAACGGCACTGGCGCACGCCTGATCATCGAGCCGCGCGGTAACTGGCAGTACAGCTCGTACCAGACCGACACGCAGTTCGTCGTGGAAGTGCGCCCCACCAAGGAAGACCCGAACAAGCTGATTTCCGGCCCGGGTTACCGTGGCGAGCGCCTGTCGCTGAACTTCCAGAACATCGATGTGCGTTCGTTGCTGCAAGTCTTCGCCGACTTCACGAACCTCAACATCGTGACCAGCGACAGCGTGACGGGCACCCTTTCGCTGCGTCTGAAGGATGTGCCCTGGGATCAGGCACTGCAGATCGTGCTGGATTCGAAGGGCTTGGCGTCGCGCCGCAACGGCAACGTGCTGTGGGTTGCCCCGCGCGGTGAGCTGGCCACGAAGGAGAAGGCTGAGCTTGAGTCGCAGCAGCAAGTGACCGAGCTGGAGCCGTTGCGCAGCCAGGTGTTCCGCCTGAACTACCAAAGCGCCGGGGACGTGCGCAACATGCTGCTGGGTACCGGGGCGGCAGGTGGTGCGGCTGGTGCTGCTGGTGGCGCCGCGACTTCACGGATTCTGTCCAAGCGAGGCTCGCTCACGGCGGATACGCGTACGAATCAGCTGTTCGTCTCGGACATCCCGAGCAAGCTCGAAGAGGTGCAGGCCTTCCTCCAGAAAATCGACATCCCCGTTCGCCAGGTGATGATCGAAGCGCGCATCGTTGAGGCTGACGACACGTTCAGTCGCAACCTGGGTGCCAAACTGGGCTTCGCGTCAAAGACGAATGGCGCGGGTTACGGCAACACCTACACCAACGTGGTTTCGCCGGTTACGCAGGGTGCCACGTGGGACAACAGCCCGGCGCTCAGCTTCCCCGCTAACGGCATTAATGGTGTGAACGCAGCCAGCGTTGCCGTGAGCCTGTTCAACGCCGGTGCCGGCCGTTTCCTCGCACTGGAGCTGTCCGCGCTGGAAGCTGACGGCCGCGGCAAGATCGTCTCTAGCCCGCGCGTGGTCACTGCCGACAACATCAAGGCACTGATCGAGCAGGGTACTGAGATTCCGTACCAGCAGGCGACCTCTTCCGGTGCGACTTCGGTGCAGTTCAAGAAGGCCAACCTGAAGCTGGAAGTGACGCCCAAGATCACGCCCGACGGCAACATCTTCCTGGATGTGGACGTCAACAAGGACAGCGTGGGTATCCAAACGACCAACGGCTTTGCCATCGACACCAAGCACGTACAAACGCAGGTGCTGGTCGAGAACGGCGGCACGGTCGTGATCGGCGGTATCTACACGCAGAACGAGCGGACCGACATCAACAAGGTGCCGCTGCTGGGTGACATTCCGGTGCTGGGCAACCTGTTCAAGAGCACGAACAAGATCAACAACCGCACCGAGCTCCTCGTCTTCCTGACGCCGCGAGTGCTGTCCGATCAACTGTCGCTGAAGTAATCGGCGGTAACGTCGCGATCTGAAAGCCCGGCCTCCTGCGTGGAGCGCCGGGCTTTTTTGTGTCCTGCCCCCGGGTTTGTGCAGGATGGTGACCAAATGCCACTACAATCAAGCTCAAATTCCTGATTTCACGCGATTTTGTCTGTTTCCAACGTTTTTTTCGTCGGCTTGATGGGCGCGGGCAAGACCACGGTCGGCCGGGCGGTGGCGCGCCGGCTTGATCTGCCGTTCTTCGACTCCGACCATGAGATCGAAGCGCGCTGCGGCGTGCGTGTGCCGGTCATTTTCGAGCACGAGGGCGAAGTGGGCTTCCGTGATCGCGAAACCCACATGATCGACGAACTCACCTCGCGCGATGGCGTGGTCCTCGCCACCGGCGGCGGCGCCGTCCTCCGGCCCGAGAATCGCGCTTTCCTGCGCGAGCGAGGCACCGTGATCTACCTGCGCGCCAATCCGCATGACCTGTATCTGCGCACGCGTCACGACAAGAACCGGCCACTTCTGCAGACCGAGAACCCGCGTGCCAAGCTTGAAGAACTGCATGCGATCCGTGATCCGCTATACCGTGACGTGGCGCACTTTGTCATCGAAACGGGCAAGCCCACCGTGGCGCAGCTTGTTAATATGGTGCTGATGCAACTGGAGGTGGCCGGCATTGTGGCGCCGCCGGCGGGCACCTCCACCTCCTCGCAAGTCTCCCCTCAGTCATGATTACCGTTGATGTTGACCTTGGCGATCGCGCCTATCCGATCCATATCGGCTCTGGGCTACTTTCCAAGGCCGAGTTGTTTGACCCACACATTCGCGGCGCGCGTGCCGTGATCGTCACCAACGAGACCGTCGCTCCGCTCTATGCAGCCAAGGTCGAGGAGGCCATTCGTTCGCTCGGCAAGGCTGTCGACACCGTCGTGCTGCCCGATGGCGAATCGTTCAAGAAGTGGGACACGCTCAACCGCATCTTTGATGCGCTGTTGACGGCGGGCGCAGACCGCAAGACCACGCTGATCGCGCTGGGCGGCGGCGTGATCGGCGACATGACCGGTTTTGCCGCTGCCTGCTACATGCGCGGCGTGCCCTTCATCCAGGTGCCGACGACGCTGCTGTCGCAGGTCGATTCCTCGGTGGGCGGCAAGACGGGCATCAACCACCCGCTGGGCAAGAACATGATCGGCGCGTTCCACCAGCCGCAGGCGGTGCTGGCCGATATCGATACGCTGCGCACCTTGCCCGCGCGTGAACTGGCTGCCGGCATGGCCGAGGTCATCAAGCACGGCGCAATTGCCGATGCCGATTACTTCGCCTGGATCGAGCAGAACATCAAGGGCCTCAACGATTGCGATACCGACCTGATGGCCGAAGCCGTGCAGGGCTCGGTCCGTATCAAGGCGGCTGTCGTGGCGCAGGACGAACGCGAGACCGGGCTGCGAGCCACGCTCAATTTCGGCCATACCTTCGGCCACGCCATCGAGGCCGGCCTGGGCTACGGCGAATGGCTGCACGGCGAGGCCGTCGGCTGCGGCATGGTGATGGCGGCGGACTTGTCGCATCGCCTGGGCTTTATCGACATCGATACGCGCAACCGAATCACTGCGCTCACGCGTGCGGCCGACCTACCGACGGTGGCGCCGGACCTGGGCGTCGATCGCTTCATCGAGCTGATGCGCGTCGACAAGAAAGCCGAAGCGGGCGAGATCAAGTTCGTGTTGCTGCGCAAGCTGGGCCAGGCGTTTGTGACCACGGTGCCCGATGCCGACTTGCGCGCCACCTTGCAGCACGCCGTGCTGCGACCACCGACCGAAGCGCCCGTCGCCTGAGACAAGATGAGATGGCCTGATGAACGACCGATTTGATTTGCCGGCCGCCCCGTTCGATCTCGATGGTCATCTCGCCCCCTACGCCGCGCATTCTGCGCAGACGCGCGGCCGCGTCCACGCCGAGCCGCCATCCACGTCGCGCACTGAGTTCCAGCGTGACCGCGATCGCATCATCCACAGCACCGCGTTCCGCCGGCTTGAATACAAGACGCAGGTCTTTGTGAATCACGAAGGCGATCTGTTCCGGACCAGGCTCACACACAGCCTGGAGGTCGCGCAGATTGGCCGGTCGATTGCGCGTAGCCTGCGTCTGAATGAAGACCTGGTCGAAGCGGTTTCGCTGGCACACGACCTGGGCCACACGCCCTTCGGCCACGCTGGCCAGGACGCGCTCAACGATTGCATGAAGCCGTATGGCGGCTTCGAACACAACCTGCAGAGCTTGTTGGTCGTCGATCGGCTGGAAGAGCGCTACGGTGGATTCGATGGCTTGAACCTGACGTTCGAAACGCGCGAGGGCATTCTCAAACATTGCTCGCGAAATAACGCGGCCACGCTGGGTGACCTGGGCCGGCGCTTTCTCGAAGGGCAACAGCCTTCTTTGGAAGCACAGCTGGCCAATCTTGCCGATGAGGTTGCATACAACAACCATGATATCGACGACGGCCTGCGCTCCGGCCTGATTACGCTGGAGCAACTCGAAGGCGTGCCGCTGTGGGCCATTCACCGGCGCGAAGCCGAGGCCGCGTTCCCGAATGTCAGCGGCCGGCGCCTGATCAACGAAACCATTCGCCGCATCATCAACGCGCTGATCGTCGATCTGATCGGCACCACGCGTGCCGGCATTGCCGACGTTGCGCCGCGATGTATCGACGATGTGCGCGCCGCGCCAGCGCTCGTCGCGTTCTCAGATCCGATGCGCGAAGAGGCGCGCGCGCTCAAGCGCTTCCTGTTCGACAACCTGTATCGGCATTACCTCGTGATGCGCATGGCCGCGAAGGCGCGCCGCATCATCGACGATCTGTTCCGCGTCTTCATGGACGACCCGCGCCTGCTGCCGCCGCAGTACCAAGCGAAAGCCACCCCCGAAGAGCAGCCGCGCTGGATTGCGCATTACATCGCTGGCATGACGGATCGCTACGCCATCAAGGAGCACCGCCGCATCTTTGCCGTGGATGCGGTTTGACTAACGGCAGTAACGGTCGAGCCGCTATCCGATCGCCTGGCTCCCAAGCGATCTGAAACCAGGTCAAAAGCAAACGCCCAAAAAAAATGCCCGGCCGCCCCAACGCATGCCGGGCCGAACGCGCCAACCACCGCCGACGAGCGCCCCCGCCGTCGACGGCCCCTGCGGCACGTCGGTAAAAGTCGATCAGGACAGTGTCAGTTCGCTGATCGTCCTCCCTTAAAAGCGATAACCCAGGCCGACGCCCAGCAGCCATGGGTCAACCTTGACCTTGCTGATGGTCTGGCCGGCCATCTTCACGTCGGCGCTGATCCAGGTCTTCTTCAGGTCGACGTTGAAGTAGAGGCGTTCGGTCAGGCGATAGTCGAAGCCGGCCTGCAGCGCGGGGCCGAAGCTGTTCTTGCTGAGGTCCAGCGAGCCAACGCCCGGCACCTGCAGATTCACATTCGAGATGCGCGTGTAGTTGACGCCCGCACCCACGTACGGCTTGAAGCGCGACTCGGGCGTGAAGTGGTATTGCATCGTCAGGATGGGGGGCAAGTGGCGGAAGCTGCCGATCTTGGTCGGGCCGCCCAGCGCGCTTTGCATGACCGTGACGTCCTGTTGTTGCGGGTAAGTCAGGATCAGCTCGGCCGCGAGGTGCGGCGTAAAGAAGTACGAGATGTCCAGCTCAGGCAGGACCTTGTTGTTGATCTGAATGGCATCAGCCGGAATGGCTAGTGCGGGCACCGCGTCGGATTTGTTGGCGGCTGTCAGGTTGACGGCGCGCAGACGCACCATCCAGTTGCCGGTGGCCGGCGCCAAATCCGTGCTCTGCGCAAAGGCGGTCTGGCTGAATCCGGCGGCAAGCATTCCGGCGGCAACAGCTACGGTGGCTAGGCGGTGAAAAGCCATGAATCGCTCCCTCTCGTGTCGTCTCGTGATGTGATGGGAGCCAGTCTCGCGGGGAAGTCGCTTGGCCGATTTGCTCGGGATCAAGTTCACCCCGTCGTCGATGACGCGTACGGCCGCCAATTTGACGGCACGCAAACTCTGCCGTCGCCCCTCGACGACAGTCGGGATGCAAGCGTTTGCCCACCGAAAATTGGGGACAGGTTCGCCGGCTTCACGCTACGATGGCGCTTTTCGCCGCACTGTCTTTTCCATGGCCCGCCTGCCTCGCCTCAGTCCCACCGATGTCCCTGTGCACGTGTTGCAGCGCGGCAACAATCGCCAGGTCGTTTTTCGCGGTGACGACGACTACGCGTTTTATCTCGATACGTTGCGCATGGCCGCGCGCGAGCACGACTTTGCCGTCCATGGCTTCTCACTGATGCCGAATCACGTCCACCTGGTGGGAACGCCCAAGGTGGCGGACAGCCTTTCGCGCACGCTGCAGGCGGTCGGGCGGCGCTATACGCGGTACTTCAACGCCGCGGCCGATCGCAGCGGAACGCTGTGGGAAGGGCGTTTCCGCTCGACCGTGCTGGACCCGGCCGAATGGGTGTTGCCGATGCTGCTGTATGTGGAGTCCAACGCCGTGCGCGCGGGTCTCGTTAGCACGCCGGAAGACGACCGATGGAGCACGTATCGGCACCATGTGGGCATCCAATCCATCCCGTGGGTGAGTGACCACTATTGCTATTGGCGGCTTGGTAATACGCCTTTCGAGCGCCAATCTCGCTATCGAACGTTGTGGCATGAAGGTTTGGGCTCAGATCAGCTGGCGCAGATTCGCCAGCATGTGCACAGCGGTTGGCCGCTTGGCAGCGAGGCGTTTCTCGCAACACTGGCGCGCGCCGGAGGCCGCCGCGTTGCCCCATTGCCCAAAGGGCGACCGCCTCGCCCACCCGCAGAGGCGGTCGTGGAGGGCGGCGTGCGTACCGAATAGCGAGGTGGCGGCGCCGTCGTGCCCAGGTGCTTCGATGCGGACGAATTTAATCTGTCCCCAATAATAAACCCGCACTGTTGTCGTGCATTTATTAATTTACTCCGACCCCATTTAAAAACTTTTGCCTGTTACAGGCTGCTCTTTTATATTCGTTCCACCCCGCATTCATGGTGCGGCGCGCCATTGCCTGTCTGCCACCGCATCCGCACGATCGCGAGGGCCTTCCACGGTGCGCAGTACCCACAACCTCGGAAGATCGCCGTGGAACAACATTCCTTCCCCGCCGCACCGTCGGCCCAGGGTCTGTACGACCCGACCAATGAACATGACGCTTGCGGCGTCGGCTTTGTCGCTCACATCAAGGGCAAGAAGAGCCACGAGATCGTCCAGCAAGGCTTGCGCATCCTGCACAACCTCGACCACCGGGGCGCCGTCGGTGCCGATCCGCTGATGGGCGACGGCGCGGGCATCCTGCTGCAGATTCCCGACCAGTTCTTCCGCGAAGAGATGGCGAAGCAGGGCATCAACCTGCCGCCGGCGGGCGAATACGGCGTCGGCATGATCTTCCTGCCGAAGGAACACGCGTCGCGCCTGGCCTGCGAACAAGAACTTGAGCGCACCGTGCGTCTGGAAGGCCAGGTCGTGCTGGGCTGGCGCGATGTCCCGGTCGACAAGACCATGCCGATGTCGCCCACGGTGCAGAAGACCGAGCCGGTGATCCGCCAGATCTTCATCGGGCGCGGCCGCGACATCATGACCACCGATGCGCTGGAGCGGAAGCTGTACGTGATCCGCAAGACCGCCAGCCACGCCATCCAGGCGCTCAAGCTCAAGCACGGCAAGGAATACTTCGTGCCGTCGATGTCGGCGCGCACGATCGTCTACAAGGGCCTGCTGCTGTGCGAACAGGTCGGCCGCTACTACCAGGACCTGGCAGACCCGCGCACGGTGTCGGCGCTGGCGCTGGTGCACCAGCGTTTTTCGACCAACACGTTCCCCGCATGGGAACTGGCGCACCCATACCGCATGGTTGCGCACAACGGCGAAATCAACACCGTCAAGGGCAACGTCAACTGGATCAACGCGCGTACGGGCGGCATCTCGTCGCCGGTGCTGGGCGATGATCTGCCCAAGCTGTGGCCGCTGATCTATCCGGGTCAATCCGATACGGCATCGTTCGACAACTGCCTCGAACTGCTGACGATGGCCGGCTACCCGCTGGCCCAGGCGATGATGATGATGATTCCGGAAGCGTGGGAACAGCACACGCTGATGGACGACAACCGTCGCGCCTTCTACGAATACCACGCCGCGATGATGGAGCCGTGGGACGGCCCCGCCGCCATCTGCTTTACCGACGGCCGCCAGATCGGCGCGACGCTCGACCGTAACGGCCTGCGTCCGGCGCGCTATTACGTCACCGACGACGATATGGTCGTGATGGCGTCCGAAGCGGGCGTGCTGCCGATTCCCGAGTCGCGCATCGTCAAGAAGTGGCGTCTGCAGCCGGGCAAGATGTTCCTGATCGACATGGAGCAGGGTCGCATCATCGACGACAAGGAACTCAAGGACAACCTGGCGAACGCCAAGCCGTACAAGAGCTGGATCGATGCCGTGCGCATCAAGCTCGACGAGCTGGACGCGAAGCCCGAAGACGTGGCCGCCGAAACCAAGCCGGCCGCGAAGCTGCTGGATCGTCAGCAGGCTTTCGCCTACACGCAGGAAGACGTCAAGTTCCTGATGACCCCGATGGCCGCCAACGGCGAAGAAGCCGCGGGCTCCATGGGCAACGACAGCCCGCTGGCCGTGCTGTCGTCCAAGAACAAGACGCTGTACAACTACTTCAAGCAACTGTTCGCGCAGGTCACGAACCCGCCGATCGACCCCATCCGCGAAAACGTGGTGATGTCGCTCGTCTCGTTCATCGGCCCGAAGCCGAACCTGCTGGAGCTGAACAACATCAACCCGCCGATGCGTCTTGAAGTGAGCCAGCCCGTGCTGGACTTCAAGGACATGGCGAAGATCCGCAACATCGAGCACTACACCGGCGGCAAGTTCATGGCTTACGAGCTGGACATCTGCTATCCGGTGGCGTGGGGCAAGGAAGGCATCGAAGCGCGCCTGGCCTCGCTGTGCGCAGAGGCCGTCGATGCGGTCAAGTCGGGCTACAACATCCTGATCGTGTCGGACCGCGCGGTCGACGAGAAGCAGGCCGCGATTCCGGCGCTGCTGGCCACGTCTGCCATCCACCATCACCTGGTGGACAAGGGTCTGCGCACGAGCACGGGGCTGGTCGTCGAAACGGGCTCGGCCCGCGAAGTGCACCACTTCGCCCTGCTGGCCGGCTATGGCGCAGAAGCCGTGCACCCTTATCTGGCGATGGAGACGCTGGCCGAATTGGCGCCGGGCCTGGGCCTGACCGCCGAGAAAGCCATCTACAACTTCACCAAGGCGATCGGCAAGGGCCTGCACAAGGTGATGTCCAAGATGGGCATCTCGACGTACATGTCGTACACCGGCGCGCAGATCTTCGAAGCGATCGGTCTGTCGCGTGAACTGGTCGACAAGTACTTCCAGGGCACCGCATCGAACGTCGGCGGCATTGGCATCTTCGAGGTGGCCGAGGAAGCGCTGCGCCTGCACCGCGACGCCTTTGGCGATGCGCCGGTGCTGGCCAACATGCTGGACGCCGGCGGCGAATACGCCTACCGTGTCCGAGGCGAAGAGCACATGTGGACGCCGGATTCGATCGCCAAGCTGCAACATGCGACGCGCGCGAATTCGTACCAGACGTACAAGGAATACGCGAACCTCATCAACGATCAGAGCAAGCGCCACATGACGCTGCGCGGTCTGTTCGAGTTCAAGGTGGACCCGGCACGCGCGATTCCGCTGGAGGAAGTCGAACCGGCCAAGGAGATCGTCAAGCGCTTTGCGACCGGCGCCATGTCGCTCGGCTCGATCAGCACGGAAGCGCACACCACGCTGGCCGTGGCGATGAACCGCATCGGCGGCAAGTCGAACACCGGCGAAGGCGGCGAAGACGAGCGCCGCTACCGCAACGAACTGCGCGGCATTCCCATCAAGCAGGGCACGAAGCTGTCGGACGTGATCGGCCGCGAAGTGGTCGAGCGCGATCTGGAACTGCAAGAAGGCGATTCGCTGCGCTCGAAGATCAAGCAGGTGGCGTCGGGCCGTTTTGGCGTGACGGCCGAGTACCTGGCTTCGGCTGATCAGATCCAGATCAAGATGGCGCAGGGCGCAAAGCCTGGCGAGGGCGGCCAGCTGCCCGGCCACAAGGTGACGGATTACATCGGCAAGCTGCGTTACGCGGTGCCGGGCGTTGGCCTGATCTCGCCGCCGCCGCACCACGACATTTACTCGATCGAAGATCTGGCACAGCTCATTCACGACCTGAAGAACGTGAATCCGCGTTCGGACGTGTCGGTCAAGCTGGTGTCGGAAGTGGGCGTCGGCACGGTGGCAGCAGGCGTTGCCAAGGCCAAGGCCGATCACGTGGTGATCGCCGGCCATGACGGCGGTACCGGTGCCTCGCCGTGGTCGTCGATCAAGCATGCCGGCACGCCGTGGGAGCTGGGTCTGGCCGAGACGCAGCAGACGCTGATGCTCAATGGCCTGCGCAACCGCATCCGCGTGCAAGCCGACGGCCAGATGAAGACCGGCCGTGACGTGGCGATTGGCGCGCTGCTGGGCGCGGACGAGTTTGGCTTCGCCACCGCACCGCTGGTGGTCGAGGGCTGCATCATGATGCGCAAGTGCCACCTGAACACCTGCCCGGTGGGTGTGGCGACGCAGGATCCGGTGCTGCGCAAGAAGTTCTCGGGCAAGCCCGAGCACGTGGTGAACTACTTCTTCTTCGTGGCCGAAGAAGTGCGCGAAATCATGGCGCAACTGGGCATTCGCACGTTCAACGAACTGATCGGCCGCGCGGACCTGCTCGACACGAAGTCCGGCATCGAACACTGGAAGGCCCGCGGCCTGGACTTTGCGCGCATCTTCTACCAGCCGGCCAAGAAGGAAGGTGAGCCGTGCTACCAGGTCGATGTGCAAGACCACGGTCTCGATCGCGCACTGGATCACCAGCTCATCGAGAAGGCCAAGGCTGCGATCGAGAAGGGCGAGCGCGTCTCGTTCATCCAGCCGGTGCGCAACGTCAACCGCACGGTCGGCGCGATGCTGTCGGGCGAGGTCGCCAAGCGCTATGGCCACGAAGGTCTGCCTGATGATTCGATCCACGTGCAGATGCAGGGCACGGCCGGCCAGTCGTTCGGCGCGTTCCTGGCGCACGGCATCACGCTGGATCTGGTGGGCGACGGCAACGACTACGTGGGCAAGGGCCTGTCGGGCGGCCGCGTGATCGTGCGCCCGCCGCACGAGTTCCGCGGTGAGCCGACGTCCAACATCATCGTCGGCAACACCGTGCTGTACGGCGCGCTGGCCGGTGAGGCGTTCTTCAACGGCGTGGCAGGCGAGCGCTTTGCGGTGCGCAACTCCGGCGCCACCACGGTGGTGGAAGGCACGGGCGACCACGGCTGCGAATACATGACCGGCGGCACGGTCGTCGTGCTCGGCGCTACCGGCCGCAACTTCGCGGCAGGCATGTCGGGCGGCGTGGCCTACGTCTATGACGAAGACGGCCTGTTCGACAAGCGCTGCAACACGGCGCAGGTCGCACTGGAATCCGTGCTGTCGGCGGCCGACCAGGAGAAGGCGCACACGCCGTCGACCTGGCACAAGGTGAACGGCGAGCGCGTGCTCGACGAGCAACTGCTGAAGGCGCTGGTGGAAAAGCACTTCCGCTACACCGGCTCCGAGCGTGCCAAGGAACTGCTGGCCGACTGGAACAACGCGCGCCGCCGCTTCGTCAAGGTCTTCCCGACCGAGTACAAGCGTGCGCTGGCCGAGATGTACGAACGCGAACAGGAAGCCGGCCGCGAGCAGATCGCTGCCTGATTCCAATCGACTGGGCGAATGGCTGATCTGCTGATCGGCCGTTCGCCACCACCGAATACAACGCAACCTCACAAGACAGGCTCGACTGCCTGGCTAGCACGACTGTGCCGGCAGAGCAGCATCGGGCCAGGAAGGACACCATGGGCAAGGCGACCGGTTTTCTCGAATTTCCCCGCCAGAACGAGGCATACGAAGCGCCCGAAGCGCGCGTGAAGCATTACAAGGAATTCGTGTTCGCGCTGGCGGACAACGAAGCCAAGATCCAGGGCGCGCGTTGCATGGACTGCGGCATTCCGTTCTGCAACAACGGCTGCCCCGTCAACAACATCATCCCGGACTTCAACGACCTGGTGTATCGCCAGGACTGGAAGACCGCGATTGAGGTGCTGCACTCGACCAACAACTTCCCCGAGTTCACGGGCCGCATCTGCCCGGCACCGTGCGAAGCGGCTTGCACGCTGGGCATCAACGAACTGCCGGTGGGCATCAAGTCGATCGAGCACGCCATCATCGACAAGGCCTGGAAAGAAGGCTGGGTCGCGCCGCAAGTGCCGAAGCACAAGACCGGCAAGACCGTGGCCGTTGTCGGCTCGGGCCCGGCTGGCATGGCGGCAGCGCAGCAACTGGCGCGCGCCGGTCACGATGTGACGCTGTTCGAAAAGAACGACCGCATCGGCGGCCTGCTGCGCTACGGCATCCCCGATTTCAAGCTGGAGAAGGCGCAGATCGACCGCCGCATGCAGCAGATGGAAGCCGAGGGCGTGACGTTCCGCACCGGCGTGATGGTGGGCGACAAGACGGTTCCGGCCGGCATCGCCAACGACGCACGCGAGACCATCGCCGCGGAAGAGATCCTCAAGCAATTCGACGCCGTCGTGCTGACGGGCGGCTCGGAAGTGCCGCGCGATCTGCCGGTGCCGGGCCGTGATCTGGACGGCGTGCATTACGCGCTCGAATTCCTGATCCCGCAGAACAAGGAAGTGGCCGGCGATGCGCCGAACCCGATCCGCGCCGACGGCAAGCACGTCATCGTCATCGGTGGCGGCGACACGGGCTCGGACTGCGTGGGCACGTCCAACCGCCATGGCGCCGCATCGGTCACGCAGTTCGAACTGCTGCCGCGTCCGCCCGAAGAAGAGAACAAGCCGCTGGTGTGGCCGTACTGGCCGATCAAGCTGCGCACGTCGTCGTCGCATGACGAAGGCTGCGAGCGCGACTGGTCGGTCGCTACCAAGGCGCTCATCGGCGAGAACGGCCGCGTGACGGGCCTCACCGCCGTGCGCCTGGAGTGGAAGGACGGCAAGATGGCCGAGGTTGCAGGCAGCGAGTTCACGCTCAAGGCCGATCTCGTGCTGCTCGCGATGGGCTTTACCAACCCGGTCGGCGGCGTGCTGGATGCCTTTGGCGTGACGAAGGACGCGCGCAACAACGCGCGTGCCGCCACCGAGGGGGACAACGCCTACGCGACCAACGTGCCGAAGGTCTTCGCCGCCGGTGATGTGCGCCGTGGCCAGTCGCTCGTGGTCTGGGCCATCCGGGAAGGCCGCCAGGCTGCTCGCTCGGTTGACGCGTTTCTCATGGGCCATTCGGAACTGCCGCGCTGACCACGCGGTTGACCGTCTGACTCAGGCCCGCCTGCCTCGGCGGGCTTTTTTGTTTGTGACACGCGTGTTGTGGCGGCAGCGTCATGCCTCATGGTTTACGTCGACATGGTTTACATGAGTGCAGGGCGGACGGGCGGATTTCTAGAATGAGATCTCCCCGTGATCCCCGACCACCTCATGCGACCTCGTGCCCGCAATGTGCGTGCAGATGTGCCCCACGCGCCGGATGTGCCGCATATGCCGGACCGGCAGCGGCGGCGCACGCTTGCGTGGCTGGGCGTGCTGCCGGCAATGCTGACGTCGCCCGCGCATGCATTGCTGCAAGGGTATCCCTCGCAACCGCTGCGTCTGGTCGTGCCCGCGGCGGAAGGCAGCGCGTTTGATGCGTTGGCCCGGGCACTGGCGACGCAACTGCAGCAGCAGGTCGGCCGCGAGGTGGGCGTCGAAGATCGCCCGGCAGCCAATGGCATGGCCGCCGGCGAGGCCGTCGCCCGCGCGCCGTCCGATGGCCATACGCTTCTGCTTCAACAGACCACGTTCGTCGCCCAGCCCGCGCTGGAACCGGCATCGTATGACCCGCTGCGCGATTTTCAACCGGTAGCGATGGTGGCTACGCTGCCGCTGTTTCTCGCCGTCGATGCGCGCCTGCCGATCTACTCCATCACCGATCTGCTTGCGCAGGCGCGCGGCGAGTCCGTCACGGTCAATTGCGGCTCGGATATCGTCGGCACGTGGTCGCATCTCGTCGCCGAGCAGTTTGTGCGCGACTACGCTTTCCACGCGCCGCACGTGGCCGTTCGCGGTGAAGCCGGGCTCGTGCAGCAGATTCTGGCTGGGCGCATGACGGCATGTTTCGCCTGCTATCCGAGCGTGGCAGCAGCCGCGGCCAATGGCCAGTTGCGGTTGCTCGGGGTGACGGGCGGGGCGCGCTCGCGCTTCGCGCCCGCTGTGCCGACGCTGCGCGAAGGCGGTCTCGCCGGATTCGATCGCAGCGCCTGGATCGGCACCTTCATGCCGGCGCGCACCCCCCGGCTTCTGTCGATGCGCGCGGCGGCAGAACTGCGTCGCGCCGTCGCTTCCGGAGATGTCCACGCTACGTTGCGCGCAGGCGGCTTCGAGCCGGAATGGGATGCCCCCGACACGTTCGCCCAGGCCGTGCGCCGTGATGCCACGCATTGGCAAGGGGTGATTCGCCAAGCCGACCTACGCCTGGATAGCGGCGAATAGGGCACTTTCGTTTCTGCCCGCGCCGCCAAGACCGACTTCGCAGGCGCACCACTTTCAGCATCCCGCAAGACCCGAAAACCCATGGCGCGGCGAACAAGCCACACAAACTGTCGGTAAGAAAGGCGTGACTGACGGGCTACGCGGGTTTCCACCTATAATGGCGGGCCGCGCGAAGCCGCCCTTGTTGGCGGGTCTGCGGTCGTCAAGACAACGAGATGCGGCAGCATGAAGCCGCCAACCTGCCGAGCCCTCAGCACCGACCTCCACCGTGTCCAACCAGCCTTCCAACGCCGTTGTCGAACTCGATCAGGTCGATTTCGCCTATCAGCCAGGCGCGCGGCGCATCCTGTCCGGCCTGTGCATGCGCGTCCCCAAGGGCAGGGTGGTGGCCGTCATGGGCGGCTCCGGTTGCGGCAAGACGACAATTCTCCGGTTGATTGGCGGCCAAGTGGCCGCCGCTGCCGGTACTGTGCGCGTGCATGGCCAGGACATCGGCGCCATGGACAAGCGTGCGCTGTACGCGGCGCGCCGCCAGATGGGCATGCTGTTCCAGTTCGGTGCACTGTTTACGGATTTGTCCGTCTTCGACAATGTGGCATTTCCACTGCGCGAACATACCGAGCTGCCCGAAGCCCTCATCCGCGATCTGGTGCTGATGAAACTCAACGCGGTCGGCCTGCGCGGTGCACGCGACCTGATGCCCTCGGAGATTTCCGGCGGCATGGCGCGGCGCGTGGCATTGGCGCGGGCGATTGCGCTCGATCCGTCGCTCATCCTCTACGACGAGCCGTTCGCGGGGCTGGATCCGATCTCGCTGGGTTTGACCGCGTCGCTCATCCGCAAGTTGAACGACGCGCTGGGCGCGACCAGCATCATCGTCTCGCACGACGTGCAGGAGACGTTCCACATCGCCGATTACGTTTATTTCATTGCCAACGGCGGCATTGCTGCCCAGGGCACGCCGGCTGAGCTTGCTGCGTCGACCGACCCGTTCGTGCGCCAGTTCGTGCACGGTGAGGCGGACGGCCCCGTGCCGTTCCACTATCCTGGGGCGCCGCTGGCCGATGACTTCGGTCTGGGAAAGACCGGAGGAGCGCAATGATTTCCGCCATCGGTCGCTTTGTTCTGGTGCTGATCAGCCGCTTCGGCTATGCGGCGCGCACGTTGATTTCGCTCATTGGTGCTTCCGGCGACGTGTTGCGCCGCCCGCGCCTGGTGATCGAGCAACTGCGCTTTGTCGGCAATGATTCGTTCATCATCATTGCCGTATCGGGGCTGTTCGTTGGCTTCGTGCTTGGCTTGCAGGGATACAACACGCTCAACCGCTACGGCTCCGAGCAGGCGCTGGGCCTGCTGGTGGCGCTGTCGCTGGTGCGCGAACTGGGGCCGGTGGTGACGGCGCTGCTCTTTGCTGGTCGCGCCGGTACCTCGCTCACGGCCGAGATTGGCCTGATGAAAGCCGGCGAGCAACTGATCGCCATGGAAATGATGGCCGTCGATCCGCTGGCCCGCGTGCTGGCGCCGCGCTTCTGGGCGGGCTTCATTGCCATGCCGCTGCTGGCGGCGATTTTCAGTGCGGTCGGTATTCTGGGCGGATACTTCGTCGGGGTCGGGTTGATTGGCGTAGACCCCGGGGCGTTCTGGTCGCAGATGCAGGCCGGCGTGGATGTCATGGACGACGTGCTGAACGGCGTCATCAAGAGTGTCGTGTTTGGTGTGGCGGTTACCTTCATTGCGCTGTATCAGGGCTATGAGGCCAAGGCCACGCCGGAAGGCGTCTCGCGCGCGACTACCCGGACGGTGGTGATCGCGTCGCTCACCGTGCTGGCGCTGGATTTCGTGCTCACGGCACTGATGTTCAGCTGAGCCGCCGGTTGTCGTTAGCGTTCAACGAGAAAAGATCATGCGTAAAAGCGTCCTCGATTTCTGGGTCGGCCTGTTCGTACTGGTGGGCATCATTGCGCTGCTATTCCTGGCGCTCAAAGCGGGCAATATGAGTTCGTTCTCGTTTGCCAAGACTTACCAGGTGAAGGCCGCCTTCGACAACATCGGCGGGTTGAAGGTGCGGGCTCCGGTCAAGAGTTCGGGGGTGGTGGTCGGCCGTGTGTCGCAGATCCTCTTCGACGACAAGAGCTACCAGGCCATCGCGGTGCTCGACATGGATCAGCGCTATCAGTTTCCGAAAGACAGTTCGGCCAAGGTCCTGACCTCGGGTCTGCTGGGCGAGCAATACATCGGTATCGAGCCGGGCGGCGACTCGGCCATGCTTGCTAGCGGCAGCAAGATCACGATGACGCAGTCGGCGGTGGTGCTGGAAAACCTGATCAGCCAGTTCCTGTACAGCAAGGCTGCGGATGCCGGTGCCGGCAGCGCAAATGGCAGCGCCGGCGGAGCCAAGCCGGCTGAGGGCAGTGGGAGCAAATAAATCATGAAAACAACGACATCCATCCGTACGCTGCGCAGCTTTGCGCTGGCCGTGGCTGCTGGCGCCACGCTGCTGGCTGGCTGTGCGACGGGGCCGAATGCCAATCCGGCCGATCCGATCGAGCCGTTCAACCGCGAAGTCTTCCGTATCAACGAGGACCTCGACAAGGGCGTGCTGAAGCCGGTCGCGCAAACGTATGTCGATGTGGTGCCGTCTCCGGCGCGCACGGCAGTGTCGAATTTCTTCTCGAACGCGGGCGATGTCTATTCGGCCGTCAACAATCTGCTGCAGTTGAAGGGCACGGCCGCGCTGGAAGACACCATGCGCGTGGCGATCAATACCGTGCTGGGTCTGGGTGGCCTGATCGACATTGCGTCGGACGCCGGCCTGCCCAAGCACAAGGAAGACTTCGGCCAGACGCTGGGTGTGTGGGGCGTACCGTCGGGCCCTTACGTCGTTTGGCCGCTGCTCGGGCCCAGCACCGCGCGTGACACCGTGGGGTTCCTGGTCGACTGGCAGATGGATCCGCTCACGTACTGGCACGACAGCGCAGTCACCTACTCGCTGGCCGCGCTGCGCGTGGTGGACGTGCGCGCGAACCTGCTTGGGGCCAGCAATGTGCTCGAACAGGCCGCTGTCGACAAGTACACGTTCCTGCGCGATGCCTACCTGCAGCGCCGTCGCTACCTGATCTATGACGGCAACCTGCCGGAAGATCAGGACAACAAGACCTCGCCGGATACCGGTGACGCCACGGTCTCGCCGTACCAGCGCTTTACCCCCAACTGGCCGGTGTTCCGTCGCTGATCGACACACGTAACAAGGTCGCCTCAAAGGTGACAAGGCGTAAAACTGGCCGGCCCGCACGAACTAGCTTGCGGGCGGTCTGTTCTAATCGCCAACAAGATTGTGGCGAACGCGCTGCAAGCGACCCGAAAATCACACTATAAGGACGCGATATGTTGAACAAGCTCCTCCGCTCCCTGTTTGCCGGACTCACCCTGACGGCTGCCGTTGCAGCCGCGCCGGTCCACGCCCAAGAAGCTGATGCACAGACCACCGTCAAGACGGCAGTGGACGACGTGCTCACCACCATCAAGAGCGATCCGGAACTGCGCGGCGGCAACATGAGCAAGGTGTTCCAGCTCGTCGACCAGAAGATCGTGCCGCGTGCCGATTTCAAGCGCACCACGCAAATCGCCATGGGCCGATTCTGGAACCAGGCATCGCCGGAGCAGCAACAGCAGATCCAGGAAGGCTTCAAGACGTTGCTCATCCGCACTTACGCCGGCGCGCTGTCGAACGTGAAGAACCAGACCGTTTCGTACAAGCCGTTCCGTGCAGCTGCGGATGACACCGACGTGGTGGTGCGCTCGACCGTGAACAACAACGGCGAGCCGGTGGCCCTGGACTACCGCCTGGAAAAGACGGCCGGTGGCTGGAAGGTGTACGACATCAACATCAGCGGCCTGTGGCTGTCGGAAACGTACAAGAACCAGTTTGCCGATGTCATCAGCAAGCGTGGCGGCGTGGCCGGCCTGGTGAGCTTCCTGAACGAGCGCAACTCGCAGCTCGAGAAGGGCCCGGCAAAGTAAGCAGCCTTCCGGTAGAATCGATGCAGCGGTCAACTCTGGCCGCTGTTTCTTTTTCTGACGTATCCATTTCCACCATGTTGACCTTGTCCGGCCCGCTGACTCACCGCGAAGCGCCGCGCGTTCTGCGCGAGGGCGAGGCTCAGCTCGGCCAAGCGCGCGAAGCCGGCAATGCCGCGCTGCACGTCGATTGCGCTGGCTTGTCGCAGGTCGATTCTTCTGCGCTGGCGGTGCTGCTGTCGTGGCAGCGCACGGCACAGAGCGCCGGTATCGTGCTCGATATCGCAGGCGCTCCGCAGGCGCTGTCCAACCTCGCCACGCTTTACGGCGTGGAGTCTCTGCTGGCCGTCGCGCCAGCCCCTGCTGCTCCCCATCACGCTCGACATTGACGCGGCGTCCGGTGCGGGGCGCGGGGTGATGCCCCCGAACCCGTCATCGCGATGCCGCGCTCCGGCCGAGGCGTCGCGCGCGCCCTGGCATTCGCGGTTGGGCGTCGCAGGGTGCGGCGCCGTGAGTTGGTGCAGTTCCCCTATAATTCTGGGTTTGTCGCTCTGCCGCTGCCATGTGCGGCATCCGCGGCCGTCATGATCGTGTCGATCCACGGCCTCGATATGCGCAGAGTAGTTCACTTTGTCGGCCATGAAAGCCATCGAAATCGCTGACGTCCGCAAGCGCTACAAGTCGTTGCAAGCGCTAAAGGGCGTGAGCCTGTCTGTCGAGCAGGGCGAGTTTTTCGGCCTGCTGGGCCCCAACGGCGCGGGCAAGACCACGCTGATCTCCATCCTCGCTGGCCTGAATCGTGCCGATTCCGGCCACGTGCGCGTGCTTGGTCACGACGTTGTCACCGACTACCGCATGGCCCGCCGCAAGCTCGGCGTGGTGCCGCAGGAACTGGTGTTCGATCCGTTCTTCACGGTGCGCGAAACGCTCCGCCTGCAGTCGGGCTACTTCGGCCTGACCAAGAACGACGACTGGATCGATGAGGTCATGGCCAACCTGGACCTCACCAACAAGGCGGACGCCAACATGCGCGCGCTCTCGGGCGGCATGAAGCGCCGCGTGCTTGTTGCGCAGGCGCTGGTACACCGCCCTCCCGTGATCGTGCTGGACGAACCGACCGCCGGCGTGGACGTCGAGTTGCGCCAGACGCTGTGGAAATTCATCTCGCGCCTGAATCGCGAAGGCCATACCGTCGTGCTGACCACGCATTACCTGGAAGAAGCCGAATCCCTGTGCGACCGCATCGCCATGCTCAAGTTTGGCGAAGTGGTGGCGCTCGATCGCACGGCGAATCTGCTGTCGCAATTTGCCGGGCTGCAACTGGTGCTGAGCTTTTCGAAGGGAGCGCTGCCCGCGTCGCTGGAAGGCCTGCGCTTGCCGGGCAACCACGGCGAGCGTGGCGTGCGCCTGCGCTTGTCGGGCTATGGCGAGGTCGAACAGATTCTCGCCACGTGCCGCCTCGCCGGCTGTGAGATCGACGACATGGAAGTCGCCAAGGCGGATCTGGAAGACGTGTTCGTGCAGATCATGCGCCGCGAAGGTGGCTTGCCCGTGGGGCCTCAGACGCCCGCCATTCCCGATTCTGCGCTGGAGCCCGCTGCATGAACGCCATTCCCGAGAGCTTGCCGGGCCGCTGGGTCGGTTTCCGCACGCTGCTGTACAAGGAAGTGCTGCGCTTCTGGAAGGTGAGCTTCCAGACCGTGGCCGCGCCGGTGCTGACCGCGCTGCTGTATCTCCTGATCTTCGGGCACGTGCTGGAAGACCGCGTCAAGGTGTTCGACCAGTTGAGCTACACCGCTTTCCTGGTGCCTGGTCTGGTGATGATGAGCGTGCTGCAGAACGCCTTTGCGAACAGCTCTTCGTCGCTCATCCAGTCCAAGATCACCGGCAACCTAGTGTTCATCATGCTGCCGCCCCTGTCGCACTGGGAGATGTTCGGTGCGTACGTGTGCGCGTCCGTCATTCGCGGTCTGGCGGTGGGTACGGGCGTGCTGGTCGTGACGACCTTGTTTGCGCATCTGCACTTCGCGCAGCCGCTGTGGATCATCGTGTTTGCTGTGCTGGGCGCCAGCGTGCTCGGCACGCTGGGGCTGATTGCCGGTATCTGGGCTGAAAAGTTCGATCAGCTTGCGGCGTTCCAGAACTTTCTGATCGTGCCGGCCACCTTCCTGGCGGGTGTGTTCTATTCGATTCATTCACTGCCGCCGTTCTGGCAGGCGGTGTCCCACGCCAATCCGTTCTTCTACATGATCGACGGCTTCCGCTACGGCTTCTTCGGCGTGTCCGATGTGCCGGTGACGACGAGCCTCGGCGTGATGCTGATCGCGTTGGTCGTGGTGGGGGGATTGGCCCTGCAGATGCTGCGCACGGGCTACAAGCTGCGCCATTGATGCGTCGATAACAAAACGAACGACGCTCACCCTAACGTTTTGCAGGAGAAGGGACGGCTATGTTGCCCACACCCGAACAAGTCAAGCAGTACATCGAAACTGGCCTGCCGTGCGAGCACCTCGAAGTCGAGGGCGACGGCCAACACTTTTTTGCCACCATCGTCAGCGCGCAATTTGAAGGCAAGCGGTTGATCCAGCGTCACCAGCTCGTCTATGCCGCGCTGGGTGAGCGGATGCGCGCGGAAATCCACGCGCTGTCCATGAAGACGCTCACCCCGGCGGAGTGGCAGTCCTGATGGCCGAGCTTGATCCCACCCCGGTTACCGTTTCAACCGATTCCGACCTTGCGCTCGCCGAGCGCCCCTCCCAAAGTGATCGACGAGACGTCTCGCTCATGGACAAACTGCTGATCGAAGGCAATGGCCCGTTGTCGGGCGAAATCCGCGTGTCTGGCGCCAAGAACGCCGCGCTGCCCATCATGTGCGCCGCGCTGCTGACGGCCGAGCCGCTGGCGCTGAGCAACGTGCCGAACCTGCAGGACGTGCGCACGATGCTCAAGCTGCTGCGCCAGATGGGCGTGGAAGGCGTGCTCGACGGTCACAACCTCACGCTCGACGCGGCGACCATCCACACGCCGGAAGCTTCGTACGACCTGGTGAAGACGATGCGTGCGTCGATCCTGGTACTGGGCCCGCTGCTGGCGCGTTTCGGCCATGCGCGTGTGTCGCTGCCGGGCGGTTGCGGCATCGGTGCGCGTCCGGTCGATCAGCACATCAAGGGCCTGCAGCAGATGGGCGCCGAGATCGTGATTGAACATGGCTACATCGAAGCCAAGCTTGCTGATGAGGCCAAGCGTCTGCGCGGCGCGCGCATCGTCACCGACATGGTGACGGTGACGGGCACCGAAAACCTGCTGATGGCCGCCGCACTGGCCGACGGCGAAACCGTGCTGGAAAACGCCGCGCGCGAGCCCGAGGTGACCGACCTCGCCAATCTGCTCGTGAAGATGGGCGCGCGCATCGAAGGCATTGGCACCGACCGTCTGGTGATCCAGGGCGTGGAAGCGTTGCACGGCGCCGCGCACACGGTGATTGCCGATCGCATTGAAGCTGGCACGTTCCTGTGCGCCGTGGCTGCGGCCGGCGGCGACGTGACGCTGCGCGGCGTGCCGCCTGGCATTTTGGATGCCGTGCTCGACAAGCTGCGCGAAGCCGGCGTGACGCTCACCACGGGCGACGACTGGATCCGTGTGCAGATGACGGGCCGCCCCAAGGCCGTGAGCTTCCGCACGTCGGAATACCCGGCGTTCCCGACCGACATGCAGGCGCAGTTCATGATGCTCAACGCCATTGCCGAAGGCTCTGCCACGGTAACGGAGACCATCTTCGAAAACCGCTTCATGCACGTGCAGGAACTGAACCGCCTGGGCGCCAATATCGTCATCGACGGCAAGACGGCCGTGGTGACGGGCGTCGAGCAATTGTCGGGCGCGACCGTCATGGCAACCGACCTGCGGGCCTCGGCCAGCCTCGTCATTGCCGGTTTGATCGCGCAGGGCGAGACGCTGGTCGACCGCATCTATCACCTTGATCGCGGCTACGACCGCATTGAAGACAAGCTGTCCGCTGTCGGCGCCAAGATCCGCCGCATTCAAGCGTAAGGTAAGGAACCCGCCGGCCATGAACGCATTCCAGTCCGCCTCCAACCAGCTCACGCTGGCGCTGTCCAAAGGGCGCATCTTTGAAGAGACGCTGCCGTTGCTGAAGGCTGCCGGCATCGAGGTGACCGAAGATCCGGAAACCTCGCGCAAGCTGATTCTGCCGACCTCTGACCCGGCGTTGCGCGTGATCATCGTGCGCGCTTCCGACGTGCCGACCTACGTGCAATACGGCGCGGCGGACTTCGGCGTGGCCGGCCGCGACGTGCTGATGGAGCACGGCATGGCGGGCCTGTATGCGCCCATCGATTTGAACATTGCCCGCTGCCGCATGTCGGTGGCGGTGCCCAAGGGCTTCGATTACGCCAACGCGGTGCGCCAGGGTGCGCGCCTGTCGGTGGCGACGAAGTATCTGAATACCGCGCGCGAGCACTTCGCCAAGAAGGGCGTGCACGTCGACCTGATCAAGCTGTATGGCTCGATGGAGCTGGGCCCGCTGGTGGGCCTGGCTGACGCCATCGTCGACCTGGTCAGCACGGGCGGCACGCTGCGCGCGAACAACCTCGTCGAGGTGGAAGAGATCGTGCAGATCTCGTCCCGACTCGTCGTCAACCAGGCTGCGCTGAAACTCAAGCGCGACCGGCTGGCGCCCATCCTCGACGCTTTCGAGCGCGCCTCTGCGACGGACGCGCGCGTTGGGGAAGCCGCATGAGCCTGACCATCCGTAAGCTGGATTCGGCTGAAGCCGGATTCGCGGCGCAACTGCGCCAGGTGCTTGCTTTTGAAGCGAGCGAAGACGAAGCCATTGACCGCGCCGCCGCGCAGATCCTGGCCGACGTGAAGGCGCGCGGCGATGCCGCCGTGCTGGAAGCCACGCGCCGCTTCGACCGCATCGAAGCCGACAGCGTGGCCGCGCTGGAACTGTCGCCGGCCACCCTGCAAGCCGCGCTCGATGGCCTGGAGCCCAAGCGCCGCGCGGCACTTGAAGCCGCTGCCGCCCGCGTACGTGCGTATCACGAGAAGCAGAAGATCGAGTGCGGCACGCACAGCTGGGAATACGCCGAAGCTGACGGCACGGTGCTTGGCCAGAAGGTGACGCCGCTCGACCGCGTGGGCATTTACGTGCCGGGCGGCAAGGCGGCGTATCCGTCATCGGTGTTGATGAACGCGATTCCGGCGCGCGTGGCCGGCGTCAAGGAAATCATCATGGTGGTGCCCACGCCCGGCGGCGTGCGCAATGACTTGGTGCTGGCTGCGGCTTGCATCGCCGGCGTGGACCGCGTGTTCACCATCGGCGGCGCGCAGGCCGTAGGTGCGCTGGCTTATGGCACGGACACCGTCCCGGCCGTCGACAAGATCGTCGGCCCCGGCAACGCCTATGTGGCCGCTGCCAAGCGTCGCGTGTTCGGCACGGTTGGTATCGACATGATTGCCGGTCCGTCGGAAATCCTCGTCATCTGCGATGGCACGACCGATCCGGACTGGGTGGCGATGGACTTGTTTTCGCAAGCCGAGCACGACGAGCTGGCCCAGTCGATCCTGCTGTGTCCGAACGCCGAGTTCATCGCGCAGGTGGAAGCCAGCATCAACCGCCAGCTTGAAGACATGCCGCGCCGCAGCGTGATTGCCGAGTCGCTGTCGGGCCGTGGCGCGCTCGTCAAGGTGCGCGACATGGAAGAGGCGTGCGACATCGCCAACGACATCGCGCCCGAGCATCTGGAGATTTCGGCAGAGAACCCGCGCCAGTGGGCTGAGCGCATCCGCCACGCCGGTGCGATCTTTCTCGGCAAGTACACCAGCGAATCGCTGGGCGATTACTGCGCGGGCCCGAACCACGTGCTGCCGACGTCGCGCACGGCACGCTTCTCGTCGCCGCTCGGCGTGTACGACTTCATCAAGCGTTCCAGCCTGATCGAGGTGAGCGAAGCCGGGGCGCAGATGCTGGGCGAGATTGCGGCCGAGCTGGCCTACGGCGAAGGCCTGCAGGCGCATGCCCGCAGCGCCGAATATCGCCTGCAACGCCCGACCTCCGAATAACACCCGCCGCACGACGATGACCGCCACCGCTCCGGCCCAAGCTTCTCTGGATGACCTGCTCGCCCGCATCGTGCGCGACGACGTTCGCGCCATGGGTGCGTACCACGTGCCCGACGCGACTGGCATGGTCAAGCTGGACGCGATGGAGAACCCGTATCCGCTGCCGGCAATGCTGCGCGACGCATTGGGCAAGCGCCTGGCCGAAGTCGCACTCAATCGCTACCCGGTGCCGACTGCCGATGCGCTCAGGGCACAGCTCAAGCAGGTGATGCACGTGCCGGCCGGCGCCGAGGTGCTGCTGGGCAACGGTTCGGACGAGATCATCAGCCTGATCGCCATTGCGGCGGCCAAGCCGGGCGCGACCGTGCTGGCGCCGGTGCCGGGCTTCGTGATGTACGCGATGTCGGCGCAGCTGCTGGGCCTGAACTTTGTTGGCGTACCGCTCAAGGCAGACCTGACGCTCGACCGTGAAGCCATGCTGGCCGCCATGACCGAGCACCAGCCTGCCGTCATCTACCTGGCGTATCCGAACAACCCGACCGGTAACCTGTTCGACGCGGCCGACATGGACGCGATCATCCGCGCGGCTCGCGGCCCGGTGTGCCAGAGCCTGGTGGTGGTCGACGAGGCCTACCAGCCGTTCGCGCAGCACAGCTGGATGCCGCGCCTGCGCGATTTCGATCACCTTCTGGTGATGCGCACCGTCTCGAAGCTGGGCCTGGCCGGTATCCGCCTCGGCTACGTGGCAGGCCACCCGAAGTGGATCGCCGAGTTGGACAAGGTGCGCCCGCCGTACAACGTGAATGTGCTGACCGAGGCCACCGCCCAGTTCATGCTTGAACACGTGGACGTGCTGGATGCCCAGGCAGCGACCCTGCGCACCGAGCGCACCAAACTGATCGATGCACTGTCGGCCCAGCCCGGCGTGACGGTCTTCCCGAGCGCGGCAAATTTCATCCTGCTGCGCGTGCCGAATGCCGCCGCTTTGTTCGAGCGCCTGCTCAATCGGCGGATTCTGATTAAAAACGTCAGTAAAATGCACCCGTTGTTGACCAACTGTCTGCGCGTGACGGTCAGCAATCCCGAAGAAAACGCGCAATTTATCGATGCCTTTGCCGCATCGATGCAGGAAGCCCCATGAGCCGCCGTGCCGAGGTCACTCGCAACACCTCTGAAACGCAGATCCGCGTCGCCCTTGATTTGGACGGCACGGGCAAGCAGACGCTGAACACCGGCGTCCCCTTCCTCGACCACATGCTCGACCAGATCGCCCGTCACGGCATGGTCGACCTGGACGTTTCGGCCACCGGCGACACCCATATCGACGACCACCACACCGTGGAAGACGTCGGCATCACGCTGGGCCAAGCCGTCACCAAAGCCATCGGCGACAAGAAGGGCATCGTGCGCTACGGCCACAGCTATGTGCCGCTGGACGAAGCGCTGTCGCGGGTGGTCATCGACTTCTCCGGCCGTCCGGGCCTGGAGTTCCACGTGCCGTTCACGCGCGCACGCGTCGGCAACTTTGACGTGGACCTGTCCATCGAATTCTTCCGCGGGTTCGTCAACCATGCCGGCGTGACGCTGCATATCGACAACCTGCGCGGCGTCAACGCGCACCACCAGATCGAAACCGTGTTCAAGGCCTTCGGCCGTGCGCTGCGCATGGCGGTCGAGATCGACCCGCGCGCTGCCGGCACGATTCCGTCGACCAAGGGCGCACTGTAAATCACTGCGTCGGCCTGGCCGCGCCTACCCGACTCCCAAACCGGCCGCCGATCCGATGGATCTGACAAAAAGCTTTTTCTCGCTGCTCGCCCTGATCAACCCGATCGGGGCGATCCCGTTCTTCATCAGCCTGACCGAGAGCCAGACAGACGAAGAGAAGCGCCGCACCATCAAGGTCGCGTCGATTTCGGTGGCGATCGTGATCGGCCTGTCGGCGTTGCTCGGCGAGCAGATCATCAGCTTTTTCGGGTTCTCGGTTGGCTCGCTCCAGGTTGGCGGCGGGATCATCATGATCATGATCGCGCTGAACATGCTCAATGCGCAGACCAGCCGCACCAAGGCCACGCCCGAAGAAGAGGACGAGGCCGGCGCCAAGGCCAGCATTGCCGTTGTGCCGCTGGCGATTCCGCTGCTCACGGGCCCGGGCTCAATCAGCACGGTCATCGTCTATGCCGGCAAGACCAAGCATTGGTGGGACCTGTTTCTCCTGGCAGGGGTCGGTGTTGCGATCGCAGTTGTGGTCTGGATCGTGTTGCGCGCGGCCGAGCCGATCGCCCGCGTGATCGGTCGCACCGGCATCAATGTCGGTACGCGGTTGATGGGCTTGATCCTGGCGGCGCTGGCCGTGGAATTCATTGTTGATGGGCTGAAAACCCTGTTGCCCGTACTGAGGGCCTAAGTTAAGTCATGACTAAGATCGCAATCGTCGATTACGGCATGGGCAATCTGCGCTCGGTAGCGCAAGCCCTGATGGCCGTTGCTCCAGAGGCCGATGTGCGCATCAGTGCGCAAGCGGATGAAATTCGTTCGGCCGACCGCGTGGTGCTGCCGGGGCAGGGCGCCATGCCCGATTGCATGGCCGCGTTCGACCAGTCGGGCCTGCGCGACGCTGTGCTGGAGGCATCGCGCAGCAAGCCGATGCTTGGCGTGTGCGTGGGTGAGCAGATGCTGCTCGAGCGCAGCACCGAGGCGCGCCCGGGCCAGCAGTTCACCGAGGGGTTGGGCCTCATCAAAGGCGATGTGGTCCGCTTTGACCTGGACGGCCAGTTGCAGCCGGACGGCTCACGGTACAAAGTGCCTCAGATGGGCTGGAACCGCGTGCACCAGAGTCGGGCCCACGCCCTCTGGGAAGGTGTGGCGGATCAGAGCTACTTCTATTTCGTGCACAGCTACTACGCCCGGCCTGCCAACGCCGACGAATCGGTCGGAGAGACCGAATACGGCGTGCGGTTTACCTCCGCCATCGCCCGGGATAATATTTTTGCAACACAGTTTCACCCGGAAAAAAGTGCGCAAGCCGGCCTGCAGATCTACCGGAACTTTGTGCACTGGAATCCGTGACGCCCGCCGTGGCGTCGCAATCGAATCCATTTTTCGCCCTTTTTAATCTTTTCCCCTCAACTCTGTCGTCACGCTTATGTTGCTCATCCCGGCCATCGACCTGAAGGACGGTCAGTGTGTGCGCCTCAAACAAGGCGATATGGATCAAGCCACCGTATTCTCGGAAGACCCTGCAGCCATGGCGCGGCATTGGGTCGAGCAGGGTGCGCGCCGCTTGCACCTTGTCGATCTGAATGGCGCTTTCGCGGGCAAGCCGCGTAACGAGGCGGCTGTAAAGGCCATCCTCGCCGAGGTGGGCGATGAGATTCCCGTGCAACTCGGCGGCGGCATCCGCGATCTGGGCACCATCGAGCGCTGGCTCGACGATGGCTTGTCGTACGTAATCATCGGCACGGCGGCGGTCAAGGACCCGGGTTTTCTGCGGGACGCATGCACGGCGTTCGGCGGTCACATCATCGTCGGGCTCGATGCCAAGGACGGTAAGGTGGCGACCGACGGCTGGAGCAAGCTCTCCGGCCACGAAGTCGTTGACCTCGCCAAGAAGTACGAAGACTACGGCGTCGAAGGCATCATCTACACGGATATCGGCCGCGACGGCATGCTGCAAGGCATCAACATCGATGCCACCGTCAAGTTGGCACAGTCGGTGAAGATTCCCGTCATTGCCAGTGGCGGCCTGTCGAACCTGAAGGACATCGACCACCTGTGCGCGGTCGAAGAGCATGGCGTGGAGGGCGTGATCTGTGGTCGCGCGATCTATTCCGGCGACCTGAACTTCAAGGAAGCGCAAGCCCTTGCGGACAAACTCGGCGCGGCCTGATTGTTGATCCAGCCGTGCACAACGGGCGCTCCGGCGCCCGACTCATCATGCTAGCCAAACGAATCATCCCCTGCCTGGACGTGACCAACGGCCGGGTGGTCAAGGGCGTCAATTTCGTCGAATTGCGCGACGCCGGCGACCCCGTCGAAATCGCACGCCGCTATGACGAACAGGGCGCCGACGAAATCACCTTCCTCGACATCACGGCCACGTCGGACGGGCGTGACCTGATGCTCGGCATCATCGAAGCGGTGGCTTCGCAGGTGTTCATTCCGCTGACGGTGGGCGGCGGTGTGCGCGCGCTGGAAGATGTGCGCCGGCTGCTCAATGCGGGGGCGGACAAGATCAGCATGAACTCGTCGGCGGTGGCGAATCCGCAACTGGTTTCTGACGCCAGCGCCCGCCACGGCGCGCAATGCATTGTCGTGGCCATCGACGCCAAGAAGGTGTCGGCTGAAGGCGAGGCTCCGCGCTGGGAAGTTTTCACGCACGGTGGCCGCAAGGGCACGGGCCTGGACGCGGTGGCATGGGCACGTGAAATGGCGCAGCGTGGCGCCGGCGAAATCCTGCTTACCAGCATGGATCGGGACGGCACCAAGGCTGGCTTCGATCTGGAACTCACGCGCGCCGTGTCGGACGCCGTGCCGGTGCCGGTCATCGCCTCGGGCGGCGTGGGCAACCTGCAGCATCTGGCAGACGGCATCCAGCAAGGTCACGCCGATGCGGTGCTGGCCGCGAGCATCTTCCATTACGGGGAATACACCGTCGGCCAGGCCAAGCAATTCATGGCCGAGCATGGCATTCCAGTACGGATCGGACTATGAGCAAGAAGTGGCTGAACAAGGTCCACTGGGACGACAACGGCCTGGTGCCTGTGATCGTGCAGGAACAGGGCAGCAATGACGTTCTGATGTTTGCCTTCATGAACCGGGAGGCACTGCAGAAAACCGTGGAATCCGGCGAGGCCGTGTTCTGGTCGCGCTCGCGCAAGCGCTTGTGGCACAAGGGCGAGGAGTCCGGCCATATCCAGAAGGTGCACGAAATCCGCCTCGACTGCGATGAAGACGTAGTCTTGCTCCGCGTCACACAAATCGGCGGCATCGCCTGCCATACTGGGCGCCACGCGTGCTTTTTCCAGAAGTTCGAAGGCAATGTGGAAGACGGCGATTGGCACACCGTCGAGCCGGTGCTGAAGGACCCTGACGACATCTACGCCGGCAAGCCCGGCCACAATCATGAGTGACACCCTGCGCCGCCTGGGCGAGGTGCTCGAATCCCGCAAGCTTGCCAATGGTGGCGACCCGGAAAAGAGCTACATCGCCCGTCTGTTCAACAAGGGCGACGATGCCATCCTCAAGAAGATCGGCGAAGAGGCCACCGAGACGGTCATGGCCGCCAAGGATGCCCGCGCCGCAGGCATGACCGACGAGGCGCGCAGCAAGGTGGTCTACGAAGTGGCGGACCTCTGGTTTCACACGATGGTGCTGCTGTCGCATTTCGACCTCACGCCAGATGACGTGGTGAACGAACTGGCGCGCCGCGAAGGGCTTTCCGGCCTGGAAGAAAAGGCGCTGCGCAAGTCGCAGGCGCGCGACGCGGCGGGTGACTGACTACGGTGGCGAATCGTCGCAGGGAGGCAGCGTGGACAAATACGGAGCAGCAGTGGTGGTGACGGATGACGCGGAGCGCCTGGCGGGGCTGCGTCGTCTGACGCATATCCTGTATGCGCTCTACGCCATTTTTTGGCTGACCGGCGGTATCACTGCATTGATTGCCATCATCGTCGGGTATGTTAAGCGCGACGATGTGCGCGGCACGCTGTATGAGTCGCACTTTCGTTGGCAGATCCGTTCGTTCTGGTGGTGCGTACTGTGGGGTGTGATCGGCGTGCTGCTCATTCCCGTGGCCTTCATCGGCTTTGCCGTCCTGTGGGCTCTGGGCATCTGGATGCTGTATCGTATTGTGAAAGGTTGGCTGTATCTGAACGACAGCAAGCCGATGTACGCAAATCCGTAAAATCAACCAATGGCGTCGCCACCGTTGCGACGCCACCAGCCGTATTTACGTGGGAGTAGGACATGGGTTCCTTTAGCATTTGGCATTGGCTGATCGTGCTGGTCATCATCATGATGGTGTTCGGCACGAAGAAGCTGCGCAACATCGGTTCGGATCTGGGCAGCGCCGTGAAGGGCTTCAAGGACGGCATGCGCGAAGGTCAGGAAGACAAGCCAGCAGGCTCGCCGCAACAGACCGCCGGCCAGCCGCCGCGCGAGCTGCACGATTCGACGACGATCGACGTCGAAGCGCGCGACAAGTCCAAGCAAGGTTGAGCACCGACGCGCGCTGACCGATGATTGATCTCGGCATTTCCAAGCTGGCGCTGATTGGCATGGTGGCGCTCGTCGTTATCGGGCCGGAGCGTCTGCCCAAGGTGGCGCGCACCGCTGGCGCCTTGCTTGGCCGCGCGCAGCGCTACATCGCCGACGTGAAGGCCGAGGTCAGTCGCGAAATCGAGCTTGAGGAGTTGCGCAAGATGCGCACCGACTTCGAGCAGGCCGCGCGCAATGTCGAGCAGACCATCCACCAGGAGGTCAGCAAGCACACGACCGAAATCAACGAACGCCTGAACGAGGCGCTTGGTGATCCTCCGCACACGGCAACCTCCGCTCCAGACTGGCGCCCGGCACCGGGCAAGTCGCGCAATGGCCGCAACAGCTGGCGCAACAAGCAACTTTCGATGCCCAAGTGGTACCGCCAGAAGCAGGGCGTGCGCATGTGGGCCCAATCGGGTGCGGCACGCGTCAAGCGTCATCGTCCGCCCATCGTTGCAGCACAGTCGCGTGCGCGCTCCTTCTTCGAATGATCTTTCGGGCGCGTGCCGTGTCTGCGGTGCCGCGTCCTGACTTCCCTCTCTCCCATCCGACATGAGTGCCGCTCCGCTCGATCCGCAAGAGTCGCCCGAGGACGGCGCGCAGGAAACCTTCATTTCGCACTTGGTCGAGTTGCGCGAGCGCATCGTCAAGGCAGGTGCAGGCGTGCTGCTGGTCTTTCTGGGCCTGGTCTACTGGGCGCCGGATATCTTCAACCTGTTCTCGCGGCCGCTGATCCAGGCGTTGCCCAAGAACGGTCACATGATCGTGACTGACGTCACCGGCTCGTTCTTCGTGCCGATGAAGGTGACGCTGCTGGCCGCCTTCCTGATTGCTCTGCCTTGGGTGCTGTACCAAATCTGGCGCTTTGTGGCGCCAGGGCTGTATACGCACGAGAAGCGGATGATCATGCCGCTGGTGATAAGCACCTACGTGCTATTCCTGTGCGGTGTGGCGTTTGCGTATTTCCTGGTGTTCCCGACGGTGTTCAAGGTGATGGCGCACTACAATGCGCCGCTGGGTGCCGAGATGTCCACCGACATCGACAAGTACTTGAGTTTCGCCATGACCACGTTCCTTGCCTTCGGCATCACCTTCGAGGTGCCGGTGGTCGTGATGGTGCTTGTGCGCTTTGGCATCGTGAGCCTGGATAAGCTGCGGCAGGCGCGGCCATACGTGGTGGTGGGGGCGTTCGTGATTGCCGCGGTGGTGACGCCCCCGGACGTGATGTCGCAGCTACTGTTGGCTGTGCCGCTGTGGTTGCTGTACGAGCTGGGGCTGATCTTGGCGGCAATTTTCCTGCGTCAGGCCACGGCTGCGGAGAACAATCCCGAGCACTTGCCGGTGGTGAAGGACTGACAGGCCGACCCCAGCGTCAGCCAAAGAAAAAAGGCAGCCGAAGCTGCCTTTTTTTGTTGCCGATAAATCTGCAGTTGCTGCTGTTGCTTCAGGCAGCGTACAGCCAGAACTGTTCGCGCGGGAAGGTCAGTGCGTACTTGCCGTCGCTCGGGGCGCTGGCGGAGTAGGCGCGCAGGCCTGTGCCCGTTGCGCCGCTGTCGTCGGTGGCGCGGAACAGGCATTCCCAGCGGTCGCCCAGATACATGCGCGTAGCGAGCGGCAGGTGGATGGTGTTATCGGCGTTGTCGACACCCACGCGCACCTGCTCGAGGCGGATCACTCCGTGCGCTGAGGCACCCGGCTTCAAATCCCCGCGCGCAACACCCCACAGCGACCAGCCGCCGGTCTCGTCCACCAGGCGGGCCATGCCGTCACGCACTTCGGCGATCTTGCCGTTGATGCGGTTGTTGCTGCCCATGAACTCGGCGGTGAAGAGCGTTTCGGGCGCGCCGTACATCTGCTCGGGCGTGCCTTGCTGTTCGATCACGCCGTTGTTCAGCAGCAGGATGCGGTCGGACATGGCCATGGCTTCGCTCTGGTCGTGCGTGACCATGAGGGCCGAAAGACCCAGGCGGACGATCAGCTCGCGTAGGAAGGCGCGGGCTTCTTCGCGCAGTTTGGCGTCGAGGTTCGAGAGCGGCTCATCGAGCAGGATCACGGGCGGGTTGTAGACCAGCGCACGGGCGATGGCCACGCGCTGCTGCTGGCCACCGGAGAGCTGGCTCGGGAAACGCTCGCCCAGATGGCCGAGGCCCAGTTGCTGCAGCACCGCCTGCACGCGTTCCTTGATCTGCGCGGCAGGCGTCTTGCGCAGCTTGAGCGGGTAGGCGACGTTCTCGGCCACGGTCTTGTGCGGCCACAAGGCGTAGGACTGGAACACCAGGCCCAGGTTGCGCCCTTCGGCCGGCACGTCGAGCTTCTTGGCGCCGTCGAACATGACCCGATCGCCGATCTTGACGGTGCCCTGGCTGGCCTGTTCGAGGCCGGCGACAGCACGCAGCAGCGTGGTCTTGCCCGAACCAGATGGGCCCAGCAGCGAGACGACCTCGCCCTTCTGCAGCTGCATCGAGACACCCTTGAGAACCGGGTTGTTACCGTATTGCAGGTGCAGGTCGTTGACAGTGAGTTCAATCATGGAGCTTCACTCCGAAACGCAGTGCGATGCCGAGGCCGACGGCCACCAGCACGATATTGACGAAGGACAGTGCGGCAACGATATCGATGGCGCCGCCCGCCCACAGGGAAACCAGCATCGAGCCGATCGTCTCGGTGCCCGGCGACAGCAAATACACACCGGTCGAGTACTCGCGCTCGAAAATCAGGAAGATCAGCAGCCAAGCACCGAGCAGGCCGTAGCGCGTGAGCGGCACGGTCACATCGCGCGTGGTGCGGGCGCGGGTGGCGCCTACCGAGCGTGCGGCTTCTTCCAGCTCCGGACCGACTTGCAGCAGCGCGGCAGAGATCAAGCGCAGGCCATAGGCCAGCCACACCACCGTGTAGGCGATCCACACGCTGAAGATCGTGCTGCGCAGGTCGCGCAGGCTCGGCACGACGTTTTCGATGATCCAGTTGGCAAACGGCAAGCCGCTGTCGGTCAGGCCGGTCTCGATCCAGTTCGGTACGAACAGGAACACCCACAGGAAGGCCAGGCCAGCCAGCAGACCGGGAATGGCACGAGGCACCAGCACGCTGTAATCGAGGAAGCGCGTCCAGCCATCCGGCTTCCGGTGCATGGCCAGACCGATACATGTGTAGCAGCCCACCGCCAGCGCGCCGCCGATCACGCCGATCAGCACCGTGTTCACCATCGCCCGCAGGAACTGCGGCTGCTCGAAGATCTGCTGGAATGCCGTGGTCGAGAACGCCTCGGCCAGCGACACGCCTTCACCCCAGTTCGACACGAAGGCGCGCAGCGCGATACCCGAGAGCGGCACCACCACCGTCACGAAGAACCACAGCACCACCACTGCCCATGCCGGCCAGCGCCAGCTGCCCAGCGGCAGCGGACGGCTGCGCGTGACCTTGCCTTTGACGGTGACAAAGCGGTTGGCCGACTTCAGCATGTAGCGTTGCAGCAGCACCAGCGGGAACGTCACCATCACGAGGCAGACCGCCACGGCGGCCATCAGGTGATATGCCGGCGTGCCGAGCTTGTTCGTCAGCTTGTACAGATACGTTGCCAGCACCAGGTGACCTTCCGGATCGCCTAGCACGAGCACGAGGCCGAACACCTCGAAGCCCAGGAACGTCACCAGCACGGCTGCGTACAGCAAGGCAGGGCGCACCATCGGCAGGCTCACGTTGAGCGCCACCGACAGCGGCGATGCGCCCGCGATACGCGCGGCTTCTTCCACGTCCGAACCGAGGCTGCGCAGCGCCGACGAGACATACAGATACACGTGCGGCACGTGCGTCAGGCCGGCAATGATGATGATGCTCGTGAACGAATACACGTTCCAGGGCGCACCGCCAAACAGGCTCTTGAACCACACGGTGTAGAAACCCACCGGGCCGGCGGACACCACGTAGCCGAACGCCAGCACCATCGGCGAGACGAACACCGGAATCATCAGCAGCGGTTCGAGAACGCGGCGGCCGGGCAAGTCCGAGCGCACCATCAGGAACGCCAGGATGCCGCCAAGCGGCACCGAGATCACCGCCAGGCCGAAAGCGAGCGCGGTGGATTTCTCAAAGGCCTGCCAGAAATCGGAATCCGTAAAGATGAAGCGATACGCATCCAGCCCCGCCAGCGCGTCGGGCATGAAGAACGGCGCAGACAGAAAGCTCTGGTAGAAGATCAGCGCCAGCGGCGTGAAAATCGCCAGCGCGGTAAGCAGAATGACCACGCCGCGCGGCAAAGCCTGTCCCACACGCGTCCAGGGCGAGCGCTTGAGGGTGACTTGGCGAGCGGCGGCACGGTCTTGCGCTAGAGAACGCATGGTGCCTCCAGGAGGAACCGGCGCCAGGTACGGATGGCGCCGGCGGGTCGGTCAGATGAGAGAGGTGCCGATGATCAGCGGATCAGATCAACGGCCGGCGGCGGTGCGCCATTGCTTGATGAAGTCCAGGCGCTTCTTGGGTTCCAGGAACGCCAGGATCGATTCGTCAACGGGAATCGGCTTGATGCTGTTGCCGAGAATCTTCTTCAGGCCGGCGGCGGTGGCTTCGCCCGTCACGTCTTCACGCAGCGAGTGCAGATCCGACTTGTTGGCGAGGATTTCCTGGCCGCGCTTGGACAGGATGTAGTCCAGCCACAGCTTGGCCGCGTTCGGGTTCTTCGCCTTCTTGGCGATCATCGCCACGCGCGACACCACCAGCGTGTAGTCCTTCGGATAGACGATGCCGATCGATGGATCCTTCTTGGCGCGTGCAATCGCGTACGAACCGAGGATGTTGTACGCCACCAGGTTTTCACCCGAGGCCACACGTTCCATCATCGTGCCGGTGGAGGACTGCAGCACCAGGTTCGGGCCCACTGCCTTGACGAAGTCGAAGTACTGCGGCGAATCCAGATTGTCTTGCGCTGCCATCATGAAGCCCACGGCCGACTTCTCGATGTCGTAGGTCGTGACCTTGTTCTTGAAGCGCTCTGGCTGGCTGGCGACCAGCTTGGCGAAATCGGCGTGCGTTTGCGGCACTTCCGAATCCTTGATCAGGCGCTTGTTGTACAGGAACACGGCCGGCTCATACGTCGTGCCGTATGCGATGCCCTTGTGGACGGCCCACTTCGGCAGGTTCGGCACTTCGGGCGAGTCGTACTTCATCGCGTAGGTCTGCGCGAGCTTGAGCTGCGAGTCCATCGACGAGTTCCACATCATGTCGGCCGAGGCGCCACCGGCAGCCTGCTCGCTGATGAAGCGGTTGTACAGCTCGCTGCTGTTCATGTCGTTGTACTCGACCTTCACACCCGGGTAGAGCGACTCGAAATCCTTGATCAGCGGATCTGCAGCCTTGGTGTCGGTCGTCGCATAGACCACCACCTTGCCTTCCTTCTTGGCGGCGGCGATGGTGTCGGCGTAGCTGGCGGGGTAGCCGGCCGGAACTTGCGCGAAGGCGGCGGCGCTGAGGGTCAGTGCGGCTGCTGCAATCGAAGCGAGAGCGGCGTGCGCAGGCGTAAAGCGTCCACGAAGCATGAGTTTGTCTCCTGTTTGCTTGTGATGGCGTGGGGCCGGCTACTTATGGCTTGTTGCTCGTAGCTCGGACGGATGGCCCCAGGTGCGGCGGATTATAGAAATCGCGCGCTTTCGCCACGCTTTCATTGCGGCTGCTGCATCGCAGCATGTTCAGAGGGGAAGGCCGCAGTCGCCAGCGGCACGCGAATCCGCGCCGACAAACCGACGCCGCCGTGCTCATTCGGCTCGCCGTCGGCCAGCTCGATGTGTCCGCCGCTACGCGCAGCATAGGCCCGCGCGATGGCCAGACCGAGGCCGGAACCTTCGGCGGCATAGCGAGCATCTTTGGGCGCCGCTTTGGGTTTACCCGAGCGACTTCCACCTTCGTGCGCTCGGCGAAAGCGCTGGAAGGCGTGCGCGCGCTCGTCGGCGTTCATGCCGGGCCCGGTGTCGTCCACGCAGACCAGTGCGGCATCGCCTTCGGCCATGGCTCGTACAGTGATGCGTCCGCCGGCCGGCGTGTAGCGGATGGCGTTGTGCACGAGGTTGGAGAGCGCTTCGCGCAGGAAGGCCGGATAGCCAATGACGGGCAGCGCCATGACGAGGCCGCCGTCGTCCCACCCGAGGTCCTGCTGTTTTTCGCGCGCCAGCGGCAGTGCATCGACCACCACGTCGCGTGCCAATTCACCAAGATCGAAGGTTTCGGCCGGCGCATCCTGTCCCGCATGTCGTGCGCGGGCGAGGGCGAGCAATTGCGTGGTCAGCCGGTTCGTCGACTGCAGGCGCGCGATGATCGCGGACAGGCTTTCGCGCACGCGCGCCGGGTCGGTTTCGCGCAGCGCGTATTCGGCTTGCGTGAGCAGCACGGCCAGCGGCGTGCGCAACTGGTGGGACGCATCGGCAAGGAACTGGCTTTGCGCCTCTGCAAGTTCGGCGTAGCGATGAATGTGGTGATTGATCGCGTCGACCAGCGGCCGCACTTCGGCGGGCACATCCGTGGCGTCGAGCGGACGCAGGTCATCTGACGCCCGCACGCCGATGCTGCGTGCCAGGCGATTGAGCGGGCGCAGCGCAACGGTCACGCCGAGCCACAACAGCGCGGCGCTTACCGCCACCAGCGCCGCGTCGCGCAGCAGCGTACCGTGCCACACCGCCTGTTGCAGCGCGCGCCGCGTCTCGATGGTTTCCGCCACCTGAATGACGATGCGCGCCGGCAGCCCCGGCTGGTAGAGCGGCTTGGCCACGGCGGCCACGCGCACGGGCTCGTCGTGGTACATCGCGTCGTAGAAGAGCGGGGTGTCATTTTCCAGTCGCGTGACGGGCAGCGGCAGATCGTCGTACCCGGTCAGCGCGGCTTCAGGTGCCTTACCGGGTAAGGGCTCGAAAGCGACGCGGTAATAGACATTGCTCTGTGCGGTCGATTCGAACATTGACAGCGCCACATACGGCACGTTGACCTGCACCTGCCCGCGCTCGATCGTCACGCCGTTCTCGATGGCGCGTACCGAGCCGAGCAGGGCGCGGTCGTATGCGCGATCGGTCGCGCTACGCAGCGCTTGGTACGCCGAGACGATGTCGATGGCCAGCACACCCACCAGCCCCGGCAGCAGCAACCAGAGCAGCGTGAGTTTCAGGCTGCGCGGCAGCCGAAGCCAAGTGAGCCGCTGCATCATGCGCTGCTATCGCCGGCGGCGGGCGCTTCACCATTGCCGGTTTCGAGCAGGTAGCCCAGCCCGCGGACGGTGACGATCTGCACGCCCGTGCCCGCCAGCTTCTTGCGCAGGCGGTGCACGACCACTTCCACCGCGTCGGGGCTGGAATCGCTGTCCAGATTGAAGACCTTGTCGAACAAATGCACTTTGCTGATCGGCTGGCCGGTCTTGTGCAGCAGCGCCGACAGCGCGGCGTGCTCGCGCGGCGTGAGCGATAGCGGCTCGCCTGACAGCAGAAACGCCTTGCGTCCGGTGTCGAACTCCAGCGGCCCGCAACGCAGACGTGGGAACGCCCGGCCGCGGCTGCGGCGGATGAGCGCCATCAACCGCGCCTCCAGCTCGGACAACGCAAACGGCTTGGTGAGGAAATCATCAGCGCCGGCATTGAGGCCGCGCACGCGCTCATCCAGCGCGCCCTGCGCGGTGAGGATCAATACCGGCGTGCGGTCGTCGCGCGCGCGCATGTCGGCCAACACGGCAAAGCCATCCTTGCGCGGCAAGCGCAGGTCCAGCACCACCGCATCAAATTCTCCCGAGCCGAGGAACGCCTCCGCGATGACGCCATCCGCGGCGCGCTCGATCACGAAGCCGCTTTGCGCCAGCGCGCGCGCCAGCCATGCGGCCAATTCTTCCTCATCCTCCACCAGCAAAATCCGCATCGGGTGTCTCTCAATATCGTTCTGGCTACTTTTTCATGATAATGCGTGGCGCCCTGATCTCGGCCACATCGCCGATCACACCGTCCACCTGATGCGCAGCACAGTTGCGCTTCAACAGGCATGTCGTCCATCCTCAATTCCCGTCGCCGCTGGCTTTGTCAGACCGCCGCATTGCTGGCTGCAAGCGGCGTCGTCGCGCGTGGGGCGCAGGCGCAGTGGCTGGCCCGCCCGGCGCCGGAGCTGCCGTCGTATTACCCGCGCGATTACGGCGCGATGATCGACGCCGCGCGCCGCGAAGGCCGTGTCACGGTGTATTCCACGACAGATTTCTCCGCCGCGTACCCGCTGATCCGCGCCTTCGAAACGCGCTACCCGGGCATCACCGTCGACTACCGCGAGCAAAACAGCGACGACATTTACCGCCGATTTCTCGCTGAATTCGCTGCCAAATCGCCGGGCGCCGATGTGGTCTGGAGTTCGGCCATGCCCGAGCAGTTCAAGCTGGTGAACGACGGCCACGCACTCTCTTACGCATCGCCCGAAAGGCCGTACCTGCCGTCGTGGGCCATCTGGAAGAACGAGGCGTACGGCACGAGCTACGAGCCGGTCGTCTTCGTCTACAACACGCGACAGCTGCCGGCGGAGTTGATTCCTTCCACCCACGCCGACTTCGCCCGCATTCTGAATGGCCATCGTGACTTGCTGCGCGGCCGCGTCGCCTCGTACGACATCGAGCACTCCGGCTCGGCCTTCCTCTTTGCCGCCGAAGACGCGCGCACCACGCCGGTATTCTGGGATGTTGCCAAGGCATTGGGTGGCGTCAACGTCAACTTGTACATCACGACGGCCGCGATGCTGGAGCGCGTCGCCTCCGGCGAAAGCCTGCTCGCCTACAACGTGATCGGCTCATACGCCGCGCGCTACGTCGATCGCAATCCGGCCCTCGCCATCAAGATGCCGACCGACTACACCCTGGTGGCCACGCGTGTCGCCTTCATCGCGCGGCGCGCTGCCCGCCCGAATGCCGCGCGCCTGTGGCTCGACTTCATGCTCTCGCGCGATGGCCAGAGCGTGATGGCGGATCGCGCATTCCTGTTTTCGCTGCGCCAGGACGTTGAGACCGGCCTCACGGCCAAGCGCCTGCTCGCCGAACTTGGAAATACGCACCGGCCCATCCCCGTCGGCCCGGGTTTACTCGCCCATCAAGATCAACTCCGCCGTGCCGATTTCCTAAAGCGATGGCACGCCGCACTCGGTCGATAAAAAGAGAATAAAAGACCACTTTTTGCTGTAACGTGGTGCGAAGGCGACAATTCAGAACCGTCACAGACTCCCCAAATTTGTTCGGCGGGAAGAGGGTGACAATCGCCCGCCAACCCCAGTGCCATCGCGCAAAAAGCGGGTCGCGCCCCCCTCTCAATGGGGTCCGGCGCGTGTTGCCCATGAGCAACAACTTGGCCGCAAATCGCGGCCCAGAGCCAGAAAGGGTTTCCGGAATCAGTCAACGCTGGCACATAATGCGGTCAGACGTGAGGTATCTGCGTCGTCCATAAGGACAGTCAAGATTTCCCAATCAGTTGACAAGGAAAGTGTCGATATGAAGATGAAACTGTTTGCAGCTGCTGTTGCAGCTCTGGCCGCCGGTGGCGCCTATGCACAATCCTCCGTGACCCTGTACGGCGTGGTCGACGCTGGTCTGACCTACGCAAACAAGGTGCCGAACGGCAACGGCGGCGGTAGCTCGCGTGTTGGCCTGGATTCGGGCGGCCTGTCGGGCTCGCGCTGGGGCCTGCGCGGCGTTGAAGACCTGGGCGGTGGCCTGAAGGGTATCTTCAACCTGGAAAGCGGCTTCAACCTGGACAACGGTACGTCGGCTCAAAACAACCGCCTGTTCGGTCGTAACGCTTACGTCGGTCTGCAAGGCCAGTGGGGTCAACTGACCCTGGGTCGCCAGCAAAATCTGCTGTACGACTTCTCGCTGATGTATGACCCGATGGCGATCGCTACGCGTTACTCGCTGGCCTCGCAAGATCAATACTTCGCTGGCCGCGCTGATAACTCGGTTAAGTATGTTGGTGCGTTCGGTGGCCTGAGCGTCTCGGCTCTGTATGCATTCAACCGTGACGGTAACGAGCAAGCTGGTCTCAGCAAGCTGGGCCGCGAGTGGAGCCTGGGCGTGAACTACGCTGGTGGCCCGCTCGGTATCGGTGCTGTGTACGACCAATCGAATGGCGTTGCTGGTTCGGCGACGACGTTTGCAGCCCAGAGCGCTCTGGCTGACAACAAGGAACAACGCGCCACGATCGCTGGTACGTACGCTTTCGGCCCGGCCAAGCTGTACGCTGGCTATCGTTGGTACAAGGCTAACTTCGCAACTGTTGCTGGCAACGGCAACCTGCGTTCGAACCTGTACTGGGCTGGCCTGGGTTACCAAGCTACTCCGGCTCTGTCGCTGACGGGTACGGCTTACTACCAACAGTTCAAGAACAGCGGTACGGGCAACCCGTGGCTGTTCGTGGTCGGCACCGACTACGCTCTGTCGAAGCGCACCGACGCCTACTTCAACGTGGCCTATGCTAAGAACAGCGGCGGCTCGGGTCTGGGCGTGATGGGCCTGAATGCCAGCGGTTACACTGGTACGACGTTGACTAACGGCGAACAAGTGTTCTCGAACTCGGGTAACAGCAACAACCAGTTCGGCGCTACCGTCGGCCTGCGTCACAAGTTCTAATTTGACGCGCTCGTAAGGGCGCATCGAATTAAGCGGTTAAACGCCGATTCCGAAAGGAGTCGGCGTTTTTCTTTGTGCGAACGATCCATAGCGCGCCTCCATGCTTGAAACTCTGCCGAGGGATGGCTCGGCTGGTGTGCAAGTTTTGGTCGATGACGCGAGCGGAGGCGAGGGGAGGTAGGCCGTCTCGCTTGCCGTCTTATGGCGGCGCCCGCCCGGGTGAGCCGACGCTGCCCCAGCGGAGCGTGACGAAGGCAGTTCGCAGCAATCTCGCGCAGCTATTGGTCTGATCGCTTGTTGAGCGGGCGCGTCCGCGTCAAGGTGGCTTACCCCCTCAACGTGCAGGCTCGATGGTCAAGCGTGCGCGCATAAAAAACGGCGGCACATATGGCCGCCGTTCGTGTATTACGAAATCTGCTGCTTACTGTGGTTCTTCGTCGTCCTGCGAAGGCATCGGTACGTTGCGACGAGTCGGCGGGGGACGCTTACCGACAACGATGGTCAGTTCCACCGCCTTGCCTTTGCGTGAAACCGTCACCTTAGCGTCCGCGCCGGGTTGCAGCTGAGCGATGCTGTTGAGCAGTGCCGTCGTATCCAGGATCGGCTCACCGTTGACGCTGGTGAGAATGTCTCCCGGGCGCAGGCCCGCCTTGTCTGCGGGGCCGCCTTGAACCACGGCGGCAATCAGCGCTCCATCCTTGCGCGACAAGCCAAACGACTCGGCGATTTCCGGCGTCACATCCTGCGGTTCTACACCGATCCAGCCGCGCACCACGCTGCCGGTCGAGATGATCGATTCCATCACCTGCTTGGCCAGCGACACCGGAATCGCAAAGCCGATGCCAAGCGAGCCGCCCGAGCGCGAGTAGATCGCCGTGTTGATCCCGAGGAGGTTGCCGTCGGCATCGACCAGCGCGCCGCCGGAGTTGCCGGGGTTGATCGCGGCGTCGGTCTGGATGAAGTTTTCGAAGGTGTTGATGCCCAGATGGCTGCGACCCAGGGCGGACACGATCCCCATCGTCACCGTCTGGCCCACGCCGAACGGATTGCCGATGGCGAGCACCACATCGCCAACGCGCACATTCTCCAGTCGGCCCAGGGTGATCGCGGGCAGATTGGGCAGATTGATCTTGAGGACGGCCAGGTCGGTTTCCGGATCGGAGCCGACCACTTTGGCGTTGGCCTTGCGGCCGTCGGTCAGGGCGACTTCGATCTCGTCGGCGCCGTCCACCACGTGGTGGTTCGTTAGAATGTAGCCTTCCGAACTGACGATCACGCCTGAGCCGAGGCTGGCCGTGGGTTCTTGGCGCTGCTCAGGAGCGCGGTCGCCGAAGAAGAACCGGAACCACGGATCAGCGCTGGCTTGCGGGTTGTTGCCACGCTTTGGCGCATTCTTGCTGCTGAAAATGTTGACCACCGCCGGCATCGCCACCTTGGCGGCTTCCGCGTAGGAGTTGCTGGAGGTGCCGCCGTGGCCGATCGGCGCGACTTCCTTGAGCGCGACGATGGGCGAGCCGGATTGCACTGCGACCTTGCCGCGCTGCAGCCAATCAGGCTTGAGCGTGGCGATCACAAACCAGACGGCCAGGACGACCGTGACGGCTTGCGCGAAAAACAGCCAAAAGCGGCGCAACATAGAGCGAAATTGAGTCCAAATGGATCGAAAAGAACTTGAATTGTACTTGAACGACCTGTTGCAGGCGGCCCGTTTTCGGGACTATTGCCCCAACGGTCTGCAGGTGCAAGGGCGCGACACCGTTACCCATATCGTGACGGGGGTGACCGCCAGCCTTGCGCTGATCGAGGCTGCCATCGATGTGGGCGCCGATGCCATCCTCGTGCATCACGGTTACTTCTGGAAGGGGGAGGACGGCCGTGTTGTGGGTCAGAAGCATGCGCGCCTGAAGCAACTTCTGGCGCACGATCTCAACCTGTTTGCATATCACCTGCCGCTCGATGCGCATCCTGAGCTGGGCAACAACGCGCAGTTGGGTGCGTTGCTGGGCATGTCGCCCCAGGGCCGGTTTGGCGACGATGAACTTGGCTGGGTTGGTACGCTTGCCGCAACGACAACGCTGGGCGCTTTCGCGCAGACGGTGTCGGCGAAGCTGAACCGGGCGCCGCTGGTGATCGGCGAGGAGGATCGCCCGGTGCGCACAGTGGGTTGGTGCACGGGCGGTGCCCAAGGCTGGTTTGATGCTGCCGTGGCTGTCGGTGTGGACGTGTATTTAAGCGGTGAAGCGTCGGAGCAGACCACGCATCTCGCGCGCGAATCGGGGGTTGCCTACATTGGTGCGGGGCACCACGCTACCGAGCGCGGTGGCGTTCAAGCGCTCGGCAATCATCTGGCCGAGCGCTTTGGCGTGGGTCACACCTTCATCGATATCCCGAATCCGGTGTGATTCGACTTCCGATTACGGCTTGTTCTTCAGGCTGTCGCGAATCTCGCGCAGCAGGAGGATGTTTTCGGGCGTTTCGGCGGGCGCAGCCGGCGGGTTGGCGTCGATTACGCGCGTGATGGCGCGCACCATCAGAAAGACGATGAACGCCAGAATCAAGAAATTGACCGCCACCGTGATGAAGTTGCCGTAGGCGAAGACCGGCACGCCTGCCTTCTTCAGATCGACAAGGGTGTGGGGCACTCCCGCCGGCGCCTCTGCCAACTGGATGAACAGGTTCGAGAAATCGAGCTTGCCAACGATACGGCCGATCAACGGCATGATCAGATCATTGACGAGCGAATCCACGATTTTGCCGAACGCCGCACCGATGATCACACCCACTGCCAGGTCGATCACGTTGCCGCGCATCGCGAATTTCTTGAAGTCTTGCATCAGTGCCATCGGTTTTCTCCGGATTGTTTGATTCGAGACAAACGGTCAAGCTAACGAACGGTTGACCTGAATTGTTGAAAGCGAGGCTGCAAGAGCCATGCCAAAGCCTTGTCAGCATTGGGCTGGCGGGCGATCGGCGTGTTCACTATATCCGTAACCGCTGCGCCCGGCGACCGCTATCGTTCGCTCGGTACGCTCGGGTATAATTTTTGGTTGACGCGAATCTATCTTGATTTCTCATCCTGGGGTCTTGAATGAGTGACCAGCAAAACGTGGACAAAGGTCGCCGTAATCTATTGATTGCGACGTCCGTGGCTGGTGGTGTGGGAGGGGTTGCAGTTGCGGCCCCTTTCGTTTGCACATTCGCACCATCTGAAAAAGCCCGTGCAGCGGGCGCGCCCGTAGAGGCCGACGTGAGTGACCTGGCCCCCGGCCAGATGAAGGTGGTGGAATGGCGCGGCAAGCCGGTCTGGCTGCTCAAACGCACGCCCGACATGCTGGAATCGCTCAAGAAGACCGATAACGAAGTCGCCGACCCCAAGTCCGACGTGCCCTTCACCATGAAGACGCCGGACTACTGCAAGAACGAAACCCGCTCCCGTGCCGAGCATAAAGACCTGCTGGTCGTGGTCGGCATCTGCTCCCATCTTGGTTGCTCCCCGTCTGGTCCGTTTCCCGCGGGTGCCAACGTGCAGCTCGCCGGAGACCCCGGCTTCGTCTGCCCGTGCCACGGCTCCACGTTCGACCTGGCTGGCCGCGTGTTCAAGAACAAGCCCGCGCCGCAAAACCTCGACGTTCCGCCGTACATGTTCCTGTCCGACACGAAACTGGTGATCGGTAAAGACGAGAAAGGAGAGGCTTGATCATGGCCGAGAAGAAGGTGGAGACAACCGGGCTGCTGGGCTGGATCGATGCACGCTTCCCGGCATCGGAGCTGTGGAAGGCGCATCTGTCGGAGTACTACGCGCCGAAGAATTTCAACTTCTGGTATTTCTTCGGATCGCTGGCGCTGCTGGTGCTGGTGATCCAGATCGTCACGGGCATCTTCCTGGTGATGAACTACAAGCCGGACGGTACGCTCAACGCCGCCGGCATCCCCGTCGCCTATGCGAGCGTGGAGTTCATCATGCGCGAGGTCCCGTGGGGCTGGCTGGTGCGCTATATGCACTCGACCGGCGCTTCGGCGTTCTTCATCGTCGTGTATATGCACATGTTCCGCGGCATGCTGTACGGCTCGTACCGTAAGCCGCGCGAGCTGGTCTGGATCTTCGGCTGCCTGATCTTCCTGTGCCTGATGGCCGAAGCCTTCATGGGCTATCTGCTCCCATGGGGCCAGATGTCGTACTGGGGCGCGCAGGTCATCGTGAACCTGTTCTCCGCCATCCCGCTGATCGGCCCGGACCTGTCTCTCTGGATTCGCGGCGACTACGTGGTGTCTGACGCGACGCTGAACCGCTTCTTTTCGTTCCACGTTATCGCGGTGCCGCTGGTGCTGCTGGGCCTGGTGGTCGCGCATATCATCGCGCTGCACGAAGTGGGCTCGAACAACCCGGACGGCGTCGAGATCAAGGCCAAGAAGGACGAGCGCGGCATTCCGCTCGACGGCATTCCGTTCCACCCGTATTACTCGGTGCACGACGTTGTCGGCGTCGCGGTCTTCCTGTTCATCTTCAGCGCGATCGTGTTCTTCGCGCCGGAAATGGGCGGCTACTTCCTGGAAGCCAACAACTTCATTCCGGCAGACTCGCTGAAGACACCGCCGCACATTGCACCGGTCTGGTACTTCACGCCGTTCTATTCGATGCTGCGCGCGACCACGTCGGACTTCCTGCCGTGGCTGTGGGGCTTCATCGCGATCATGCTGGGGCTGCTGTTCGTGCGCTCCAAGAGCATGAAGGTCAAGGGTGTCGCGGTGGCTGTGGCCGTGATCCTGGCGCTGGGCTTCGCCTTCATCGACGCGAAGTTCTGGGGTGTGGTGGTGATGGGCGGCTCGGTGGTGATCTTCTTCTTCCTGCCGTGGCTGGACCAGTCGCCGGTCAAGTCGATCCGCTATCGCCCGGGCTTCCACAAGACGCTGCTGATTGTCTTCGTGATTGCCTTTGCGGTGCTGGGCTATCTGGGTATCCAGCCGCCGAGCCCGGTCGGTTCGATCATCTCGCAGATCGGCACCATTCTGTACTTCGCGTTCTTCCTCGCGATGCCGATCTGGAGCCAGATCGGGACGTTCAAGCCAGTGCCTGAGCGCGTCACGTTCACGCCGCACTGATAGAGCCCGCGCACAAGGACCCATGAAGGACACAAGAATGAAAAAGCTGCTTGCGATTTTCGCCTTGGCCGGTCTCGTGTTTGCCGCGCCCGTGATGGCCAATGAGGGCGGCGTGCCGCTCGATCCGGCGCCCAACCAGTCCAGCGACACGTCTGCGTTGCAGCGCGGCGCCAAGCTGTTCGTCAACTACTGCCTGAACTGCCACGGCGCCAGCGCCATGCGCTACAACCGCCTGCGCGACATCGGTTTGAGCGAGGAGCAGATCAAGCAAAACCTGCTGTTCTCGTCAGACAAGGTCGGCGACACCATGCACATCGCCATGGACCGCGAGGACGCGAAGAAGTGGTTTGGTGCCGTACCGCCGGACCTGTCTGTCATTGCCCGCGCGCGCGGCAGCGACTGGCTCTACACCTACCTTCGCACGTTCTACCGTGACGACACGCGTCCGACTGGCTGGAACAACCTGGTCTTCGACAAGGTCGGCATGCCGCATGTGCTGTGGGAGCTGCAAGGCCAACAAGTGCCCAAGTACGCCGAAGTGAAGTCTGAGCACGGCGAGGCCGAGAAGAAGCTCGTCGGCCTTGAAGTGACGGTTCCGGGCAAGATGAACAAGGTCGAATATGACCAGGCAGTCGCCGATCTGGTCAGTTATTTGGACTGGATGGCTGAGCCTGCCGGCAACCTGCGCAAGCGCCTCGGCGTCTGGGTATTGTTGTTCATTGGCGTGTTCTTCGTGCTGGCCTGGCGCCTGAATGCGGCCTATTGGAAGGACATCAAGTAAAATCCGTGTTTTCCGGGCAAGGGCTAGGCCGGTGGAGAACTGGCTCTAGCCCTTTGCCTTTTCGCTTTTTGTGCCGTGGCGATGTCATTTGTCGTCACGGTTGTACCGTCATAGGGCCGCCCCCGGCCCATGCGCCAAGGAACTACAACCATGATGGTCTTGTACTCGGGCACCACTTGCCCGTTCTCGCAGCGTTGCCGCCTCGTCCTGTTCGAGAAGGGCATGGATTTCGAGATTCGCGACGTCGATCTCTTCAACAAGCCGGAAGATATCGCGGTGATGAACCCGTACGGCCAGGTGCCCATCCTGGTTGAGCGCGACCTGATTCTGTACGAGTCGAACATCATCAACGAGTACATCGACGAGCGCTTCCCGCACCCGCAGCTGATGCCGGCCGATCCGGTACAGCGCGCCCGCGCCCGCCTGTTCCTGTTCAACTTCGAGAAGGAACTGTTCACGCACGTCTCCGTGCTCGAGAACGAAAAGGGCAAGGCCGCCGAGAAGAATCACGAGAAGGCACGTGCGGCCATCCGCGACCGCCTTACGCAGCTGGCTCCGATCTTCCTGAAGAACAAGTACATGCTGGGCGAAGAGTTCTCGATGCTTGACGTGGCGATTGCGCCGCTGCTGTGGCGTCTGGACCACTACGGCATTGAGGTCTCCAAGAACGCGGCCCCGCTGATGAAATACGCTGAGCGTATCTTCAGCCGTCCGGCGTATATTGAAGCGCTGACGCCGTCGGAAAAGGTCATGCGCCGCTGATTGCCGCCGGGTCGCCGGTCTCGCTCGGGTTGCTCCTGTGCATGGCCGCGCCCAACGGTCACTGATTTCATCATGTCGGAAACCTCCACCAAGCCCTATCTGATCCGTGCCATCTATGAATGGTGCACGGATAACGGCTTCACGCCGTACATCGCTGTCTTCGTCGACAAGAGCACCAACGTGCCGCGCGAGTTCGTCAAGAACGACGAAATCGTGCTGAACGTGAGCTTTGACGCGACCAGCCAGCTCGACATGGGCAACGAGTGGATCACGTTCCACGCGCGGTTCTCGGGTGTGTCGCGCAAGATCGAAGTGCCGATCGAAAACGTGCTCGCCGTGTATGCGCGCGAGAACGGGCAGGGTATGGCATTCCCGGTAGAGCGCAGCACGCCGACGACACAGGCCGCAACCGAACGTGAGAACAATCCGCCGCCCAAGCTGGCCGCGGTGGACTCCGAATCGGTGCCTGCGCCGGTCCCTGTCGAAGCCGAAACCGGCCCGGAAGACGACCCGACGCCGCCGAATGTGCCTCGCATTGGGGGCAAGCCTGCGCTAAAGGTCGTCAAGTAACGCGTGTTAGGTTAGAATCGCGTTTCTTTGCCGGCTTAGCTCATCTGGTAGAGCAGTTGATTTGTAATCATCAGGTGGCGGGTTCGAGTCCTGCAGCCGGCACCAGCATCACGAAAACGGTCTCCCTTGCGGAGGCCGTTTTCTTTTGTCCGGCCGGTTTAGTCTGCTAAACGCGCACTTCTTTCCCAAAGATGCACGTCCAGCCCCGCATCGTGTCCATGTACTCGCGCACCCGGGCGATCCGCTCGCCCTCCAGCACGAAGACGAAGCAATAGGTGTTGTCGTAGCGTCGGCCGTTCGCCAGCGTGGCCTGCATGCGTTCCTCCACGATCACCGTTTCGTCATTGGCGTGGATCGCGCCGAGTTCTACCAACACATCGGCGACGAAAAGCTTCGGGAACGTGACCGTGAGGAAATGCACGATGGCGTCGCGCCCGATCATGTGATGCGTGCAGTCGAGCGCAATGGCGGTGGCGTTACCCTCGGGAGCGAGCCATTGCGCGTCTGGCGTGAAGCAGTCGGCGATGCGGGCGGCATCGCGTGACGCGAATGCACGCCACGCATCTATGACGATGTCTTTGCTGGTTCGAGACGTCATGTGCGGCATGGAAGAGCAGGATGTACGTCGATGCTAATGTCTGCAAACCTTGCTGGCGCGCCAGTTTCGGACCACTCCCTGTTCGCCTGCGATCCAGCTCCGCGAGCCTTAACCGCGCCGCACCCAGATCACTTTGCCGCCCTGAATGCCCAGATTGCGTCGTTCTTCGCGGTAATCCATGGTGCCGGGCAGGGCTCTGCCATCGCGCTCGCTAATGCGCCAGAGGCAGCCGTTGAGCAGGACAGCGGCGTCCTGTTCGGATTTGCCGATCAGGGCGTTGTCAGGACCTGCGGCCGCCTGGCAAGTGGCCGTGGCCGGTGTGTGTTCGGTCACCTTGGATTCGGCCCCGCTCCTGGTCTGTTCCGAGCCTGCCGTCGAGCAGCCGACCATGCCTGCTATTGCCGCGATCATAGTGAGCAGCGTTGCTAAGCGCGTCATACAACCTCCGTCTGATATCGCTGTGTCGAGCGCCCCCTCGTGATGCGCTCGATCGTGATTGCAGTGTACCGATGCCGACTTGCGAGGCGCCTCTCATCGCGTTGTTGCCGCCGCGCAATGGGCTTCGTGACACCTCCAAGAAAACGCTTGCCGCCGTCAACGAGACTTTGTTACTCTGCGCCCCGTCACAGCTACGGAGACTATCTCCATGGACAGTTGTTCTAGTCGATCCTCGATCGCACATTGAACGGCTAGACAGTCTCGGCGCATCGCCTCGCGCCTCACCACTGCCTAGCCGTATCGCACGGCAGGCGGTGGCGCTTGCGTAGGTTCTCTGCGCAAGTCCCTTCCTGAATTCGATTGTTGTATCCGGCACAGCCGCATGGCTGCGTGCGTTTGCGCGCGCCATGACGCGGCGTGGCCGGCGTTCGCCTACGCCCGTCAGAGAAACGGGCGGGGGAGGTCTCATGCTGTTTCTCTCGATGCTGGAGTACGTTTGGGTGGCGGTGCGTCCGCTGGTCTGGGTTCGCGTGCTGATGGGCGTGGCGGCCATTGTGTCGGTGATGTCGATGGCGCATGCGGCGGACGTACCCGCTTCAGCGGTTGACGTCCCACGCATCGCCAGCGGCGAACTGGACGACCGTTTCGGTTTCCATGGCCAAACCACCTACGTGTGGCAACGCAAGCCTGCCTTCAACGCTGCATACAGTGGCGGCAACAGCCTTGGCGCCTCGCGCGCCAAGAGCTATTCCTTCACGGCCACGCTCGACCTGGGCATGCGCTTATGGAAGGGCGCCGAGTTCCACTTCAACCCCGAGGTCGCGCAGGGCGTGGCGTTCTCAGAGCTGCATGGCCTTGGCGGCTTGCCCAACGGGGAACTGGCCAAGACGGCCGGGACGAATCCAACGCTGTACCGCGCCCGCGCTTTCCTGCGCCAGACGTGGGGCCTGGGTGGCGACACGGAAAAGGTCGACGCCGATTTCAACCAGTTCGCCAACGTCGTCGACAAGCGCCGTGTGGTGCTGACAGCCGGCAACTTCGCGGTGCCTGATGTCTTCGATGCGGTGTCGTATGCGCAAGACCCGCGCACCCAGTTCTTGAACTGGGCGTTCATGGCGCATCCGTCGTTCGACTATCCCGCCGATGCGCGTGGCTACAACTGGGGCGTGGCGCTTGAGTACGTCGACAGCGAGAACGGTTGGGCCGTGCGCGCTGGCCGCTTCCTGCAGCCGGAACAATCGAACGGTTTGCCGCTCGACACGCGGTTCCTCAAGCACTACGGCGACATCCTCGAGCTGGAGAAACGCTACACGCTGTTCGGTCAGGAAGGCACGGCGCGGTTGCTCGGTTGGCGAAACCAGGCGCGCATGGGCCGATTCGACGATGCGATGGCGCCTGGCGCTGCCACAGGTGCGGCGCCCGACGTCGGACTGGTGCGCAAGGCGCATGCAAAGCTGGGCGTTGGCATCTCGTTCGAACAGAAAGCCGGTGACAACCTCGGCCTGTTCGCGCGCCTGAATTGCTCGGACGACAAGACCGAGACGTACGCCTTTACCGAAGCTGGCCGGAGCGTGTCGTTTGGTGGATTGCTCAAGGGTGCCGCTTGGCGCCGTTCGAAGGATGTGCTGGGCGTGGCCGTCGCGGTGAACATGCTGGGGCCGGATCACCGCGCCTATCTGGCCGCAGGCGGCAGCGGCGCGTTCCTTGGCGATGGCGGCTTGAACTATGGCCACGAGCGCGTGCTGGAACTGTTCTACAGCCTGCAGGTAACCAAAGTCCTGGCGATCAGCCCCGACTTCCAGCTCATCCAGAACCCGGGCTACAACCGCGATCGCGGTCCGGCCAAGTTCGTGGGCGTTCGCGTCCACGCCGAGTTCTAACCGTAGGAGGACCCATATGGACAGTCCGAGTCGACCTTACCGAACGTCTTCTTTTCACTAGGCGAGTCCGCCGCACGGTTGTTCCTTGCTGCTGACTTGCCGCCCTGGCAAGGCAGCGGTGTCTGCATCGCTCCTTGATCGTTTCGACTTTGCCGCTGCGCGTATGTAACGCGTGCGGCGATGGCCGCGTGCCGTGCATGTGCGCACGCGGTGAGGAGAGTGTCATGCGCAAATTCAATATTCCCGCGCGTCGTTTCTCGGCGATCGCACGGCCTTTCAGCTCGCCGTTTGTGCAGGCCCGAGCCGGTGCGCCCGGGCGTGCCGACGCTGCGTCGACCACGTCCAACCGGCGCGCCGGTGACGGCGGCCAAGCGCTTTCCAACCAAGGCTATGCGGCGGCGGCCATCCGGCTCTCGCGCACCTATTGGTAGTTCAACGGCGGGTAATCCGATAACACAACACAAACGGAGTTCGATATGACCCAATTCGCTTCGGGCATCGACGCACCACCACGTCACGCCGCGCTCGACGATGCTCACGTGGGCGATATTCGCGGCGCGCTCGGCACCATCGCGCATCACGATACGGGCGCCCGTAACAGCTGGCGCGCGCGCTTGCGAACGCTGCTCGCCATCCTCGGGCCTGGCCTGATCGTGATGGTCGGCGACAACGACGCCGGCGCCTTCGGCACGTACACACAGGCCGGGCAGAACTACGGCACCACGCTGCTGTGGACGCTATTGCTGCTCATCCCCGTGCTGTACGTGAACCAGGAGATGGTGCTGCGCCTGGGCGCCGTCACGCGCGTTGGCCACGCGCGGTTGATCTTTGCGCGCTTCGGCAGGTTCTGGGGCAGCTTCTCCGTCATCGATCTGTTCCTGGTGAACGCGCTGACGCTCGTGACGGAGTTCATCGGCATCAGCCTCGCGCTGGAATACCTCGGAATCCCGCGGCATTGGGGCGTGTGCGCTGCCGCAGCGCTGGTCATGCTGGCGGCATCCACCGGCGACTTCCGCCGCTTCGAGCGCTTTGCGCTGGTGCTGGTGGCGGGCAGCCTCACGCTGATCCCGGTGTTCGTGATGGTGCATCCGCCGATGGGGCAGGTGGCGCGCGACTTCTTCGTGCCGGCGCTGCCCGCCGGTGCGCCGCTTGCCGAGGTGATGCTCCTGATCATCGCCATCGTGGGGACGACGGTGGCGCCGTGGCAGTTGTTCTTCCAGCAAAGCTACGTGATCGACAAGCGCATCACGGCGCGCTTCATCCGCTACGAGCGTGCGGACCTTTGGCTCGGCATCGTCCTCGTGATCGCCGGCGCGGTCGCGATGATCGCTTTCAGCGCCCAGGCCTTCCACGGCACGCCGGAGTTCGGCAATTACACCGATGCGCTTGGCACCGCGCACGGCCTGGAGCGCCACTCGGGCCGCTGGGCCGGCGTGCTGTTTGCGATTGCGTTGCTGGACGCCAGCATCATCGGCGCCTGTGCGGTGTCGTTGTCGACTGCATATGCGATTGGCGATGTGTTCGCTGTGCGGCATTCGTTGCATCGCAAGCCGACGGAGGCCAAGGGCTTTTATGCCGTGTACTTCGGCCTGACGTTGCTAGCCGCAGGGCTGGTGCTGACGCCGGGCGTGCCGCTCGGTCTGCTGACCAATGCCGTGCAATCGCTGGCAGGGGTGCTGTTGCCAAGCGCCACGGTGTTCCTGCTGCTGTTGTGCAACGACAAGGCCGTGCTGGGGCCTTGGACGAACGGCCGCGCGATGAACATCTTCACCGGCGGTGTGGTGGCTGTGCTGGTGACGTTGTCGGTCATCCTCACTGCCGCTGTGCTGTTCCCGGGCATTGGCGAATTCGAGATAGGCGCCATCCTGATCGGCGGCACGCTGATCGCGGGGGTGATGTCGCTCGTGCTGTGGCGTATCGAGCGACGTACCCATCGGCCGCACCATCCGCGGCGCGTGAGTGTGCTGGACCGCGACCACTGGACCATGCCATCGCTTGAGCAGCTTCCGCCTGCGCGCTGGACGCCACTCAAACGCACCTGGATGTTTGTGCTGCGCGGTTACCTCGTGGTGGCGGCAGGGCTGGTTCTGGTGAGGATTGTTGGGCTCCTCATCCAGTGACGCAGTCCTGTGAGGGCGAGGGGAGCCACCTGGGTGGCTCCCCAAGATGAGAATTGTTCTTATTATTCGCTGCCTATTTGGGCGCACATCTGGGGATAACGTCGGGTGCGCGCCACTGTGGCTGATTGTCGCAGTGCAACAACAGGCACTTTCGATTTGCTTACCCGCAAAGCCACGTAAACCCTAGCCGTACGGCGAGGGCATCACTTGTCAATCGACGCCGTTTTCTAGTTGCCTGAGCACATAGCGCGATCCGGAGCGCCATCTGGCGGTAAGATCGCGCCCGCATTCCACTTCCAACCGCGCTCCCCCAACGGGCGCATGACGTAGTGCCTGCTCCGACCTTTTACGCCCCCGATCTGTCGTCCGCCGCTTTGTGCGACGCGGCGGCGCTCGACTTCGCCCATGCCCGGCATGAGCGAAGCCCGCCTCGCCAACTGAGGGCGTTGGGTTCAGCTTCTCCCTGACCGGCGCCTGATGTGATCGAAGATCCGCTGCCGCACCTCAGCTGTACTCGGGGCGCCGGTAGTTCGGTCTTCTCTCATTTCCCGCGTTTTTCCGCCTGTGGCCGCTGTCTGGGCTGCTGGGCTCCCGTGATGTCCGGAAGCATCGCCGGCGCAATTGTGCAAGACATGAAGAACACACTCGTTCCACATATGAAGCGGCTCCTCGCCGCAAGCCTCCCGCTCCTGCTGGCGGGCTGCAACCTGACGGTCCTGGACCCGAAGGGGATGGTTGCGGCTGAAGAAAAGACGCTGATCCTGGTGGCGACCGGCCTGATGCTGCTGGTGGTCATCCCCGTGATCGTGCTGACGCTGGTGTTTGCGTGGAAGTACCGCGCGTCCAACACCCGCGCCCGCTATGAGCCGGACTGGTCGCACTCCAACGCCATCGAGGCTGTGGTGTGGCTGATCCCCTGCCTGATCATCATCGTGCTGGGCGTGATCACCTACAAGTCCACGCACGCCCTCGACCCGTACAAGCCGATCGAATCGGATGTGAAGCCCATCACGGTCGAGGCTGTTTCGCTGGATTGGAAGTGGCTGTTCATCTATCCGGAACTCAAGATCGCAACGGTCAATCAGCTCGCATTCCCGGCCAACACCCCGATCAACTTCAAGATCACGTCCGACACGGTGATGAACGCGTTCTTCATCCCGCAGCTGGGCAGCCAGGTGTATGCCATGGCGGGCATGCAGACCAAGCTGCACCTGATCGCCAATGAGACCGGCGTGTTCGACGGCATGTCATCGAACTACAGCGGCTCGGGTTTCACGGGCATGAAGTTCAAGGCCACGGCCATGACGAACGAAGAGTTCGATGCCTGGGTCAAGCAGGTCCGTGAGTCGTCGCAGAACCTGACCAAGGAAGGCTACGCCGAGCTGTCCAAGCCGAGCGAGAAGGTGCCGCCGGCGGTGTACGCATCGGTCGACCCGACCCTGTATCACAGCATCCTGCACAAATACATGGACAAGATGGGCGAGGGCGACAAGGTCCTGACGCTCGACGAGGCGCTCGAAGGCGCCAACTGCACGACGGCCACGGCTGAAGCGGCAACGCGTCCGCTGCCGGTGCAGTCAGCCCTGCCAGCGCCCAAGAGCGCGGCCAAGAATTCCTAGGAGTTGACGATGTTTGGCAAGTTGAGTCTGGAGGCCATTCCGCTGCACGAGCCCATCGTGGTCGTGACGGTGTCGGCCATTCTGTTGGGTGGCGCTGGCCTGTTCGGCCTGATCACCTATCTCAAGAAGTGGACCTACCTCTGGAATGAGTGGATCACCTCGGTCGATCACAAGAAGATCGGCGTGATGTACTGCATTCTGGCCATCGTGATGCTGCTGCGCGGCTTTGCCGACGCCATCATGATGCGCTCGCAACTGGCGGTTGCCTCGGGCGGCGGTGCCGGCTATCTGCCGCCTGAGCACTATGACCAGATCTTTACCGCGCACGGCGTGATCATGATTTTCTTCATGGCCATGCCGCTGATGACGGGCCTGATCAACCTGATCGTGCCGCTGCAGATCGGCGCGCGCGACGTGGCATTCCCGTTCCTGAACACGCTGTCGTTCTGGCTGGCTGCCGCAGGTGTGGTGCTGATCAACGTGTCGCTCGGCGTGGGTGAATTTGCTCGCACCGGCTGGCTGGCGTACCCGCCGCTGTCGGAGCTGGCGTACAGCCCGGGCGTGGGGGTCGATTACTACATCTGGGCGTTGCAGATATCAGGCCTCGGGACATTGCTGACCGGCGTGAACTTCGTCGCGACCATCTTCAAGATGCGCGCGCCGGGCATGACGCTGATGCGCATGCCGATCTTCACTTGGACCGCCCTGTGCGCCAACATCCTGATCGTGGCGGCGTTCCCGGTGCTGACCGTGGCGCTGGCGCTGCTGGGCGCCGACCGCTATCTCGACATGCACTTCTTCACGAACGGCGGCGGCGGCAACGCCATGCTGTATGTGAACCTGATCTGGATCTGGGGCCACCCCGAGGTGTACATCCTGATCCTGCCGGCCTTCGGCATGTTCTCGGAAATCGTCTCGACGTTCTCGCGCAAGAAGCTCTTCGGCTACACGTCGATGGTGTGGGCGACCGCCGGCATTACCGTGCTGTCGTTCCTGGTGTGGCTGCACCACTTCTTCACCATGGGCTCGGGTGCGAACGTCAACGCGTTCTTCGGTATCGCGACGATGATCATCTCGATCCCGACGGGCGTGAAGATCTTCAACTGGCTGTTCACGATGTACCGCGGCCGCGTCGAGCTGAACTCGATGATGCTGTGGACGATCGGCTTCATGATCACCTTCGTGATCGGCGGTATGACCGGCGTGCTGCTGGCCGTGCCGGGCGCCGACTTCCTGCTGCACAACAGCCTGTTCCTGATCGCCCACTTCCACAACACCATCATCGGTGGTGTGGTGTTCGGTTACCTGGCCGGTATCACGTACTGGTTCCCGAAGGCCTTCGGCTTCAAGCTGGACGAAAAGTGGGGCAAGCGCGCTTTCTGGTGCTGGTTCGTGGGTTTCTACACCGCATTCATGCCGCTGTACGTGCTGGGCTTCATGGGCATGACGCGCCGTCTGAACCATACCGACAATCCGGCATGGCAGCCGTGGCTGATCGTCGCCGTGATCGGCGCCGCGATCATCGCCTGCGGTATCGCTTCGCAGCTCATCCAGATCTTCGTGAGCATCCGCAACCGTCATGCGCTGGCTGATCTGACGGGCGACCCCTGGGGTGGCCGTACGCTGGAGTGGGCGACGTCGTCGCCGCCGGCGCACTACAACTTCGCACGCGTGCCGGTCATCCGTGACATCGACGCCTTTGCAGACATGAAGGCGCGCGGTGAAGTGCTGACGCAGGTCGCACCGAGCTACGAAAAGATCCACATGCCGAAGAACACCGGCGCCGGCTTCTTCATCGGCATGTTCTCGATCGTGATGGGCTTCGCGCTGATCTGGCACATCTGGTGGATGGCCGTGCTGGGTCTGGTCGGCATGATCGGCAGCTTCATCCTCCGCAGCAACAACGACGACATCGATTACTACGTGCCCGCTCACGAGGTTCACGAGACCGAGTCGGCCTACTTCCAACGTATCGGTTCGCAGGCTTAAACCATGGCTTCCAATGTTCTAGACGGTCACGCCGCGCACGGTCACGCGCACGGCCACGACCACGCGCATGACCATGCGCACCACCACGATGCTGCAGACACCAAGGTCTTCGGCTTCTGGGTGTACCTGATGAGCGACTTGATCATCTTCGCGTCGCTGTTTGCCACGTTCTGCGTCCTGCGCGGTGCGACGGCAGGCGGCCCGACGGGCAAGGAACTCTTCGATCTGTCGTATGTGGCAATCGAAACCGGCATCCTGCTGGTGTCGTCCATCACCTACGGCATGGTGATGATTAGCCTGCAGAACGGCCGCAAGGACCAAGTGATGCTGTGGCTGGGCATCACGCTTCTGCTGGGCGCCGCGTTCGTCGGCATGGAAATCAACGAGTTCCACCACCTGATTGCAGAAGGCGCGGGCCCGAGCCGCAGCGCGTTCCTGTCATCGTTCTTCTTGCTGGTCGGTACGCACGGCCTGCACGTGGCGAGCGGCATGCTGTGGATCATCGTCCTGATGTGGCAGATCAGCCGCAAAGGGCTGACCCCGACGCAATCGACCCGCCTGTCGTGCCTGAGCCTGTTCTGGCACTTCTTGGACGTGGTGTGGATCGGCGTGTTTACCGTCGTGTATCTGCTGGGAGCGATGTAAATGGAACAGACCAACGTTTCGACGGGCATTGCCCACGATGATGCCCACGGTCATGCAGCGGGCGGCGCCGGTCATGCCACCGTCAAGGGCTACCTGATCGGCTTCGTGCTGGCGGTGATCCTGACCGCCATCCCGTTCAAGATGGTGATGGACGGCGGCTACTCGCACCAGACGGTGCTGGTGACGGTGATGGCCCTGGCGGTCGTGCAGATCGTCGTGCATCTGATCTATTTCCTGCACCTGGACGGCTCGTCCGCCCAGCGCTGGAATGTGATGGCCTTCCTGTTCACGCTGCTGATCCTGGCGATCGTCGTTGTCGGCTCGCTGTGGGTCATGCATAACATGAACGCCAACATGATGACGATGTAACGAGGCCTGGCCTCTGTTGCATTGGAAGGGCGCCCTGGTGGGCGCCTTTTCTTTTGCTCGTGCGGCCTTGAGCCCTGGGTTTGCCACGCCCCGGCTTTGTTAAACTCGCCGGGTTCCCCATTTCTGCGTTTCCCCCCGCAATTCCGCCATGTCACAGTACGTTTTCACCATGAACCGCGTGGGCAAGATCGTTCCGCCCAAGCGCCAGATCCTCAAGGACATCTCACTGTCGTTTTTCCCGGGCGCCAAGATTGGCGTGCTGGGCCTGAACGGCTCGGGCAAGTCGACCGTGCTGAAGATCATGGCCGGCCTGGACAAGGACATCGAGGGCGAAGCCACGCCGATGCCCAACCTGAACATCGGTTACCTGCCGCAGGAGCCGCAGCTCGATCCCGCCAAGACTGTGCGTGAAGAGGTCGAGAGCGGCCTGGGCGAAGTGATGGATGCGCAAAAGCAGCTCGAAGCCATCTACGCCGCGTACGCCGAGGAAGGCGCTGACTTCGACAAGCTGGCCGAAGAACAGGCGCGTCTGGAAGCCATCATCGCCGCCGGCTCCGGTGACAACGTCGAACTGCAGCTGGAAATTGCCGCCGACGCACTGCGCCTGCCGCCGTGGGACGCCAAGATCGAGCACCTCTCGGGCGGTGAAAAGCGTCGTGTCGCACTGTGCAAGCTGCTGCTGTCCCGCCCCGACATGCTGCTGCTGGACGAGCCGACCAACCACCTGGATGCGGAATCGGTGGACTGGCTTGAGCAGTTCCTCACGCGCTTCCCGGGCACCGTGGTGGCCGTGACGCACGATCGCTACTTCCTCGATAACGCCGCCGAGTGGATTCTCGAGCTCGACCGTGGACACGGCATCCCCTGGAAGGGCAATTACAGCTCGTGGCTTGATCAGAAAGAGACGCGCCTGAAGCAGGAAGAGTCCAGCGAATCTGCGCGCCAAAAGGCGCTGAAGAAAGAACTGGAATGGGTGCGCCAGAACCCGAAGGGCCGCCAAGCCAAATCGAAGGCGCGTCTGGCTCGCTTTGACGAGTTGAACAGCCAGGAATACCAGAAGCGCAACGAAACGCAGGAAATCTTCATCCCGGCCGGCGAGCGTCTGGGCAATGAAGTGATCGAGTTCACCAACGTCAGCAAGAGCTATGGCGATCGCCTGCTGATCGACAACCTGAGCTTTACGATTCCGCCGGGCGCGATCGTCGGCATCATTGGCCCGAACGGCGCCGGTAAGTCGACGCTGTTCCGCATGATCACGGGCAAGGAGCAGCCGGATTCGGGCACTATCAAGATCGGCCCGACCGTCAAGCTGGCTTACGTTGACCAGAGCCGCGATGCGCTTTCCGCAGACAAGACTGTCTTCGAAGAAATCTCGAACGGCTCGGACATCCTCACGGTGGGCCGGTATGAGACGCCATCGCGCGCCTACATCGGCCGCTTCAACTTCAAGGGTGGCGATCAGCAGAAGCACGTCGGCACGCTGTCGGGTGGCGAGCGTGGGCGCCTGCATCTGGCCAAGACGCTCATCTCGGGCGGCAACGTGCTGCTGCTGGATGAACCGTCGAACGACCTCGACGTGGAAACGCTGCGTGCGCTCGAAGATGCACTGCTCGAATTCGCGGGCTGCGTGATGGTGATCTCGCACGACCGCTGGTTCCTCGACCGCATCGCCACGCACATCATCGCGTTCGAAGGCGATTCGCACGTCGAATTCTTCCCGGGCAACTACCAGGAATACGAAGCCGACAAGAAGAAGCGTCTGGGCGAAGAAGGCGCCAAGCCCAAGCGTATCCGCTACAAGCCCGTTACGCGCTAGGACGGCTCGCCGGCCTATTGCGCTACCCGATCTCGGTGCTCCGATGCTCGCCGTACTGATGTACGGCTGCGCTTCTCAGACCGATTTCGGGCCGCTCGCTACGGCCTTCGAACCATCCTATGGCGCTTCTTCAGCCGCAGGCGCGTCGAGGTTGCTGTCAAACTCGACGCGCTTGTGCGAGCCGTCACAGAACGGCTTGTTCAACGAGTGCCCGCAGCGGCACAGCCATGCCTGGCCTTCCTCCACCGGTAATTCGCGTCCGCCCTGGGTGACGATCCGGAAGCTTCCCTTGATGTGATACGGCCCGTCGTTGCGGACCGTGATGACGACATCGTCGGCCATGTTGGCCTCCTCAGAAGAGGATGCCCTGCATGCGATACGCGAAGTGACCGGGCTTGGCGTCGCGCATCAAAGCCATGAATTGATCCATGTCCATATGCACGACGTTTTCGTGGTCGCCAGCTTCGAAGTAGACGTCGCCGTGGGTCATCAGGCTGCTGTCGATGTAGGTTGGCATGCCGTAGGCCATGCCCACGGGCGGAACGGCTCCTGCATCACAGTCCCGGAAGACTTCGCGCAACTCCGATTCATCGGCCAGCGTGAGGTCCATGCGGCCCGATTCCTTTTGCAACTCGGACAGATGCAGGTGATACGTCGACGGCAACACGGCCGCGACATAGCCAAGCTTGTCTTCTAGCAGGAGCGTCTTGGCCAGACGGTCGCCGGGGACATGTGCAGCTTGCGCGGTTTCGGTGCTCGTGTGGGTATGCGGATGGCGAATCACCTCGTACAGGCAGCCCTTGCTGCGCAGGCAGCCGTCGAGGGTGCTGGAGATCGACATGGCGTCCTCCCGTGTGCTATGCGGCCGGCGGCGGGATTGCTGTGGCCGCTACGTCAGCATAGGTCGGTTTGCGGATTGCGCAGGCATTCGAGCGTACAAAAGCAACGGGCCACTCATGTGAGCGGCCCGTGTGGCGATGTAGCTTTCTGTTCGCGCCAAGCGTCAGGGGTTAGCGGTCCCAGCCGCGGTGCCAGCCGTGGTCGTGGCGCCATTCGCGCTCGCGCCACTCGTGACGGCGCCATTCGCGTTCACGCCAGTCGTCGCGGTCGCGATAGTAGCCACCATAGACCACCGGGGCAGGGGCATAGACCGGCGCCGGGCGATACACCACGGGAGGCGGCGCATAGACAGGGGCCGGGGCCACATACACCGGCGCGGGGACGCCGATCGACACGCCAACGTCCACATGCGCCAGCGCCGCCGTCGAGGCGCACAGCGCGGCGCCACCCAGAACGAATGCGAGCAGTGTGCGTTTCATGATGCTTCTCCTTACGGTTGCGAGGCCGGGGCCGCTGTGCCGTCGACTTCGTGTATCAAGTTCGTGATGCCATTCTATGAACCACCGGGCGCTTCAGGTGATACGCAAATCCTACGGATGTAACGGGAAGTAAAACGCCCCACCGGCAAGACGCTGGTGGGGCGCGGGGTTTCCACGCGGGCACGCCTCGTTCAGCCCTGTGCAGCCTCCCAGGCTCCTCGCTGTTCCGGTGACGACCACACCGCCAGGTGCAGCGCCGACAGCGCGAACGGATCTGACAGCAATACCAGCTTTTGCTTGCCTGTGAGCTTGTCGGGACCAACCTCCAGTGCGTGGCGCACGTGTGCCTCCCGCACGGCAATCAGCCGCCGGTCGTGCGGAAAGCGGGCCGTGCCGATCGCGCACATCAGCGCATTGGTGACGGGGTCGACCACGGCTTGGCGGAAGTCTGGCATCGGCGGCGCATTGCGCAGGTGCTTGCGTGTGGCGCGGAGCTCGCGCGGCGGGCGCACTTCCTCGGGGATCATGAACAGGCGCAGCCGTCGCATGCGGCGGCCCAGGCTCACACGGCTGGAGAATACCGAGAGCGGAATCGACACGATCAGCGCGCCCACGACTGGCGAAAGCCACCACAGGAAGCTCGGGTTCAGCCAATAGACGATGGCGGCCCAGACGATGCCGATCACGGTGTGCAGGCCGTGGCGGCGTACAGCGTCGCCCCAATGCGTCTGCGCGTCTTCGCGCGGCGGTGACTTCCAGTGCACCTTCCAGCCGAGGAAGGCGGCCGTCACGAAGCGTGTGTGGAACAACATGCGCACCGGCGCGGCCAGCACCGAGAACGCCGCCTCGATCGCCATCGACAATGCCAGGTGGATCGCCCCGCCAAAGCGCTTCGGCCCCTGCGCCCACAGGACGAACACGCTGAGGATCTTCGGCAGGAACAGCACGGTGGCGGTGGCGGAAAACAGCGCGGCGGCTTTTTCCGGATGCCACTCCGGCCAGATCGGGAAGAGCTGGCGCGGCTGCGTAAAGTATTCCGGCGCGATCAGCGTGTGCTTGGCCAGCAGGGCGGTCGACAGGATCAGGAACAGGAACCACAGCGGCGCAGACAGATACGCCATCACCCCGGTAATGAACACCGCGCGGTGCACACGGTGGAAGCCTGGTGCGCCGAACAGGCGGAAGTTCATCAGATTGCCGTGGCACCAGCGGCGGTCGCGGCCCAGCTCGTCGAGCAGGTTGGGCGGCATTTCTTCGTAGCTGCCGTCCAGGTCGTAGGCGATCCACACGGCCCAGCCGGCACGGCGCATCAGCGCGGCTTCGACAAAGTCGTGCGACATGATCTCGCCGGAAAGCGAGCCCTTGCCCGGAATCGGCGCCAGCGCGCAGTGCTTGATGAACGGGTCCAGCCGGATGATGGCGTTGTGGCCCCAGTAGTGCGATTCGCCGAGCTGCCAGTAGTGCAGGCCAGCGGTGAACAGCGGCCCGTACACACGCGTGGCGAACTGCTGGATACGCGCATACAGCGTGTCGCGGCCGGCGGCGCGCGGCGCGGTCTGGATGATGCCCGCGCTGGGCGCACCTTCCATCAACTGCACGAGGCGCGTCAGGCAGTCGCCGCTCATCACGCTGTCGGCGTCGAGCACGATCATGTAGCGGTATTTGCCGCCCCAGCGCCGGCAGAAATCGTCGATGTTGCCGCTCTTGCGCTTCACGCGGTGGCGACGCCAGCGATAGAAGATGCGACCGAAACCATCGAGCGCGCGGCAGATATGCAGCCACGCATCGGCTTCTGCGGTGCGGATATCCGGGTCGCCTGAGTCCGACAGCACGAAGAAGTCGAAATGCTCCAGATGTCCCGTGCGCTGCAATGATTCGTACGTCGCGCGCAGCCCTGCAAACACGCGCTGCACATCTTCATTGCAGATCGGCATGACGATGGCCGTGCGCGCATCGTCCGGAATCGTGGCGTCCGGCGTGGCCCGGCGCGAGATGACGAAGCGGTCGCCGTGGAAGGCCAGCAGCAGGAAGCCCGTAATGGCCGTCCAGAAGCCCGCCGAGACCCAACAGAACAGCACCGCAAACAACACGATGATGATGGCTTCGAGCCAGTCGGCACCGTGGTACGGCAGCACCGTGCTCATCGCCCAGGTGGCAGCGATGGTCTGCGCGATCATCAGCGCCAGCAGCGTCAGGCGGCGGCGCGAGCCGACGAAGCGCCAGATGCCCTTCGGGTCCGGCGAGTCGGGTGCCTCGTACGGCACCGGCTTCTTGCCGCCATGCATCCAGCGGTCGATGGCCTTGCGCGTGCGCCAGATCGGCCCGAGCACCCATGGCCACGGCACCATCGAGCGACGCGCGGGCGTGGGCCCGGTATCCAGGTGGATGCGGCCTTGGCTGTCGTGCTCAAGCGGCGGCGCCGGCTCGGCAGAGGGCTCCGTCGATGCGGCATCGGCGCGCGTGGCGCCATAGGCCGCATCCAGACGCGAGCCTACGGAGGCGTAGGCCGGTGCATCGGCGTCGAGCGAGGTCGTCTGGGCCGGGTCGAGCCTGGCCAGCGCACGATGCAGCTTGGCGAGCGCCGCTGCATCGTCGTCGGCGGCTGTGATGCCCGCGTTGCGCAGGAGCGCAGCACGCGCATCGGCCGCCAGCGGCAGCGCCCCAAGGTAATGGTCGGCCACAGACTGCGCTGTGGCAGGGGTGGTGGAGGGGGCGGTGCCAGCGGCACCGTCAGTCTGGGCTGTCGTCACATTCAGCCCGGAGGTAACAGGTAGCTCCACGTCTCAGAAAGTCCGGTGCCGCCGCTGCGCAGGTAGCCGCGCATTTCGACGGGTTTATCGTCGTCGACCCGCTTCAGGCGCACAGTCACGCGCCATCCGCCGGTCGCGGTGTTGGGTTGGCCGAAGATCGATTCGATCTTGCCGTTGGCATCTGCCGAGAATACGGGCTCGACCGGCGCATTGGGCGGAAGCTTCGCCAGCGCGGGGCCTTCAAAGTCGACCACGAAAGCGATCGTATCGTCGGGCTTGCGCTCGTCGGGGCGCTTGGTTGTCCAGCCGTGCGAACGGCGCGTCTGCGTCACCCACGCCAGCGCAGGCTTCTTGTCAGCGTCCTTCTGCCACAGCAGGCGGTATTCGAGATTGAACGGCTGATGCGGCTTGGGCGGGTTCTCAGGCACCCAGTAAGCGACCACGTTGTCGTTCGTCTCGTCTGGCGTCGGAATCTGCACCAGCTCCACGCGGCCCGCGCCCCATTTGCCGACGGGCTCGACCCACGCGCTCGGGCGCAGTTCGTAGCGGTCGCCGATTTCCTGGTAGCTGGAGAACGCGCGGTCACGCTGCATGAGGCCGAAGCCGCCGGGGTTGGTCGTCCCGAACGAGCTGACCAGCAGGCGCTTGGGGTTCGTCAGCGGACGCCAGATCCATTCACCTGTGCCGGAAAGCACCGACAGGCCGTCGGAGTCATGCACTTCGGGGCGGAAATCCAGCGCCGGTGCCGGCTGGTTCTCGCCAAAGAAGAACATGCTGGTGAGCGGCGCGATGGCCAGCTTGCTCACGTTCTCGCGCATGTACAACTGCGCCTTGACGTCGACCGCCGTGTCGCTGCCCGGCTTGATGACAAAGCGGTAGGCACCCGTGGCGCGGCGCGAGTTGAGCAGCGCGTAGATCGTCAGCTCTTTCGCGTTGGCGGCAGGCCGTTCGATCCAGAAATCGGTGAAGCGCGGGAATTCCTCGCCCGAATTGAGCGCGGTGTCGATGGCCAGCCCGCGCGCAGAGAGGCCGTAGACCTGCCCCTTGCCGATACCGCGGAAGTACGACGCGCCCAGGAACACGATGACCTCGTCCTTGTATTTGGGCGTGTTCATCGGATAGTGCACGCGGAAGCCGGCAAAGCCGAGCTTCTGCAACTGCTTCGGGTCGAGCTTGACCGGACCGTAATCGAACAGGCGCGGATCGAAGCGGATTTCGCGCACGCCGGCAGGCGACACCTCATTGATCTTCACGGGCTGGTCGTAGTAGGACCCCTCGTGGAAGAAGCCGAGTTCGAACGGCAGCTTGTCGCGGCGCCAGTAAGCCTGATCGGACTTGAAGCGGATTTCGCGGTACTGGTCGTAGCGCAGCTCGCGGAGTTCGCGGGGCAGGGTGTCGGCGGGCGCCTGGTAGGGCTTCGAGGCCAGTTGCTTGGCGCGTACGGCCACATCGTTGAAACCGAAGGCCAGCGCAGCATGCGCCGAAGCCAGCGCCAGCAGGCCCACGGCCAACCGCGCATAGCCGGTTACCGAACGGGTGCGTGCCGCGCGAGCGGCCCCCGGCGTGCGGGAGGAAACAGCGGAGGGAATGTTCAAAATGAGATCGCGTCTATGCGGCGGGCCGAGGAACGTGACGCTTCGGTCCTGCCGGTCATTCGTCTGTGCCGCCGAGATTTTACCCGCCGTACCTTTGCGAGATCAAAACCGGCAACATTTTGATAATGTTTCTGGCCGTATCGGGCCGACATCCGCGTCAAATGGCGTGTAACCAGGCGGTCTTTGGCGGGTCAGCCGTTCGGTTGAGGGGAACGCGCAGCGTCGGCCGGCAGTCAGAGCTGCTTTCCTGTGTGCCGGGATTTCCGCGTGGCACACTCTCGGCTTTTTCCTCCATGGAGTTCGCATGACCTGCTGGACGCGACGCGCCACTGCAATCGCCGCGCTTGCCTTTTCGACCTCGTTGCTCGCGCCTGTGGCGTTTGCTGCACCCGCAGCCAAGGCGGCTCCAAAGGCTGCGGCGCCTGCCAAGGCAGTGCGCGATCCCGGCGACGTGGCGGTGCTGCTGGATACCTTCCCGCTCGGCAAGCCTCTGCGCAAGCTGCCCTCGTGCGAGGACGTACGCGCGAATGGCGGCAAGGATGTCGCCGAATATTGCTCCGATGCGCTTGAATCGCATGGCCGCACGCGCTCGCTGGGCGTGCCTCAGGCATCGCGCCCCGAGTTGATGGACGGGCCGCAGGCCGTGCTCCTGATCGACCAGGATGGCAACATCGCCGGCATGTTCGTGCCGACGCGCGGCGTCGATACCGAGCAGCGCGTCTTCCAGGCGCTGTCCGATCGTTACGGCAAGCCTGCGCAGGAAGGCAAGGCGCCGCTCAAGCTCAAGTCTGGCAAGACGGTCGATTCGCTTCGTGCGCGCTGGGCAGGCCATCAGACCATCATCACGATGTACGCGATTCCCGAAGAGCCGCAGAACGGCACGGTGGAATTCCTTTGGGCACCGCGCGCCGGGGCGGTCATGGATCAGATGCGTGCGGAAGTCGATCCGAATGCACCCAAGCCGGCTCCTGCGTCCGGTGTGGCGGCCTCGGCACCTGCTGCGATGGTCAAGCCCTCTGCAGGCAAACCGGCGCCTAAGCAGTGAACTTACGAACACACGTTCGTAGTTTTCGGTTACACCGCTTACACCCGCATGACGCCGGCGTCGCTCGCGTCGGCTTATAACGTCCGTGTGGCTCCACTAGGGGGGCCGAAGGACGCTAATCATGAAAATCGTGGCTCTGGCCTTGTTGGCCGCGACGCTTGGGGGTTGCGCGGTGTATCCGGCACCGGTGGCTGTGGCACCTGTGCCTGTCTATGCTGCACCGGCTTATCCGGCCTATTACGGCGGCTATTGGGGTGGACCTTCGGTGTACTTCAATTACCATCACCGCTGATCTGCCGTTGGCTGATCAGCGTCTAATCCGTTGAACGCAGGCCCGGCCAGCCGGGCGCCAACGTCTGCGGCAAGCCAAGCAGATCCAGCACGCGCCCGACCGTGTGGTCGACGAGGTCGTCGATCGTCTTGGGGCGCTGGTAGAAGCCCGGCACGGGCGGAAACACGATTCCGCCCATCTCTGTGACGGCCGTCATGTTGCGCAGGTGCGCCAGATTCAACGGCGTTTCGCGCACCATCAGGATGAGGCGACGACGCTCCTTGAGCGTGACGTCGGCCGCGCGCGCAATGAGATTGTCCGACAGGCCGTGCGCCACGGCCGCCAACGTCTTCATCGAGCAGGGCGCCACCACCATCGCTTCCGCCGCAAACGAGCCGCTGGCAATGGTTGCGCCGATATCGCGCACGTTATGCACGACGTGCGCCAGCGCTTCCACTTCTTCGCGTGCCATGTGCAGCTCGTGCTGCACGTTCATCAGCCCTGCGGGCGACATCAGCAGGTGAGATTCCACCCCCGCCGATTCGCGCAGGCCCTGCAGAATCTGCAGCAGCCGCACGCCGTAGATTGCCCCGGACGCCCCCGTGATGGCCACGATGATGCGGCGCACAGGTGGCGTCTGGACTGTGGCGTTCACGGGCAAGGTCACGCTGAAACGAGAACGCAGCTCAAGCAGCCAGCAGCGGCTGCAGCTCGCCGCTCTGGTACATCTCCATCATGATGTCCGAGCCGCCGATGAATTCGCCCTTGACGTAGAGCTGCGGAATGGTCGGCCAATTGGCGTAGTCCTTGATGCCCTGGCGGATTTCGTCGTCTTCCAGCACGTTGACGGTGTGCGGCCGATCCACGCCGCAGGCCTTCAGGATCTGGATGGCGCGGCCCGAAAAGCCGCACATCGGAAATTGCGCCGTGCCCTTCATGAAGAGGACGACGGGGTGGCCTTTGACGATCTGGTCGATCTTTTCGTGCGTGGTGCTCATGGGGAGACTCGATTGGGTGAGGGGCGGCAGCCGGGTTTTTAGGCTGACATCCACATTGGAAAACCCTTCTATTTTAGCGAGGAACGCGCACCGGCGTTTTGATCCAGCCACTGCCCGCCGCTGCAGCGGTCATGGCCGGCCAGGTCTTGCGCAGTGAAGACATTGGCGAAGCCGGCGCCCTGCAGCAGCGCGCGCACGGGTTCGCCCTGATCGTAGCCGTGTTCGAGCAGTAGCCAGCCGCCCGAGGCAAGCCGCGCAGGCGCCCCTGCGACGATGCTGCGCAGGTGTCGCAGGCCGTCATCGTGGTCGGTGAGGGCGTTGGCGGGTTCGAAGCGCAGATCGCCCTGATCGAGATGCGCGTCGGTGGCCGCAATGTAAGGTGGGTTGCTGGCGATCAGGTCGAAGGCGGGGGGCGCATCGGCATCGGCCAGCGCGCCATACCAGTCACCCAGTGCAGCCCGGAAATTGGTTGCGCCCAGCGCCTTGGCGTTGTCGATCGCCACGGCCAGCGCATCGGCGGAGGCATCGGTGGCCCACACGCGCGCGTCGCGTCGCGCCAGTGCAATTGTGATGGCAATGATGCCGCTGCCCGTGCCCATGTCGAGCACGGCCGGTGCATCGCGTTCTTCCAGGCGGTCAAGCGCCTGCTCGACCAGCAATTCCGTATCGGGACGGGGAATGAGCACGGCCGGCGTGACCTTGAACGTGCGGCCGAAGAATTCACGTTCGCCCAGCAGATAGGCCATCGGCTCGCCGGCCAGGCGGCGTGTGGCGAGTTGGCTGATTCGCGCGCGCGCGGCTACGTCGATAGCGCTGGTGTCTTGCGTGATGAGTTGCACGCGCGAGAGGCCCGTCACGTGCGAGACCAGCATGCGCGCTTCCAACGCAGGCAAGCCGGCGCGTGCCAGCGCCGTCAGCGCATCGGACACGCAAGCCAGGGTTTCGGGCGAAATGACGGGAACAGACGACACGGCAACAGACCAGCAGCGAAGATCGGGGCGCACAAAATAACACGGGCCCGGCCAACGTGGCGCGGGCCCGCGAGCGGGTCGGTGCGGTTAAGCAGCGCTTATTGCTTGGTCGCGTCCTTGACCTTGTCGGCCGCTTCCTTCGTGGCGTCTGCGGTCTTGTCTGCTGCAGCCTTGGCCGCGTCGGCCGTCTTGTCGGCCGCAATCTTGGCGGCATCCTTGGCCTGCGCCAGTGCGCCCGACGCGGAGACTTGGGCATCCGAAGCGGCTTGCGAGAGTTCCACCTTGGCGGCGTCTGCAGCCTTGGTCACGGCGGTGCCGGCGTTGTCGAGCGCCTGTTTGGCGGCGTCTTTCGATTGCTCCATCGCGCTCTTGGCGGCCTGGTCGGTGGCGTCGTCTTTCTTGCCGCAGGCGGCCAGGCCCAGTGCGAGGGAGGTAGCGACAGTGATGGCCAGCAGTTGGGTACGCATTGCGATTCTCCTAATCGTGATGTTGCCGCGCTTGTTGGTGAGTGCGCGCCGGATGCGACCGGCGATGCACTCGGCGTGATCGAGATCGATTATAGGAACGCAAGACCGGCGCGCCATCGCGCAAACCTGTATCAAACGCAAGCGGATGTTACGGAGGGCGCGCTTTTTAACGATTGAGCGCTCAGGCCTCTTCCCCGAGCGCCGCAAGCTGCTCCGCTTGGTGCTCAGCCGCCAACGCACCGACCAGTTCATCGAGGTCGCCGTCCATGATCGCGTCGATCTTGTACAGCGTCAGGTTGATGCGATGATCGGTCACGCGGCCCTGCGGGAAGTTGTACGTGCGGATGCGGTCGGAGCGGTCGCCCGAGCCGATCAGGCTCTTGCGGGCGCTGGCTTCCTTGGCTTGCGCTTCGCGCTCCTGGCGATCCTTCAGGCGTGCAGCTAGCACCTGCATGGCACGGTCCTTGTTACGATGCTGGCTGCGGTCGTCCTGGCACTCCACCACCAAGCCGGTCGGCAGGTGGGTGATGCGCACGGCCGAATCCGTCTTGTTGATGTGCTGCCCGCCCGCACCGGATGCGCGGAACGTATCAATGCGCAGATCGGCCGGATTGATCTGGATGTCGGCCAGTGCGTCGGCCTCGGGCATGATCGCCACGGTGCAGGCCGACGTGTGGATGCGTCCCTGCGCCTCGGTGGCGGGCACGCGCTGCACGCGGTGGCCGCCCGATTCGAACTTCAGGCGCGAGTACGCACCTTCGCCTACCAGCCGCGCAATCACTTCCTTGTAGCCACCCAGGTCTGACGGCGATTCGCTCACGATCTCCACCTGCCAGCGCTGCCGTTCGGCGTAGCGCGTGTACATGCGCAGCAGGTCGCCGGCAAAGAGCGCGGATTCATCGCCGCCGGTGCCGGCGCGGATTTCCACGAAAATGTTGCGATGGTCGTTCGGGTCTTTGGGCAGCAGCAGGCGTTGCAGCTCGCCTTCGAGGGATTCCATGCGCTCGCGCGCCGCGCGAAGTTCATCTTCCGCAAACGCCTTCATGTCCGGATCGGCTGCCAATTCCTGCGCGGTGGCGATGTCTTCCTCGGCCTGCTTCCACGCGGCAAATTGCGCGACCACGGGCTCCAGCTCGGCATGTTCGCGCGTGAGCTTGCGGTATTGGTCGAGGTTGGCGGTGGCGTCTTCACGCGCAAGCAGCGCGTTGATTTCGACGATGCGCTCGGCCAGTTGGTCGAGCTTGGACAGCATGCTGGGCTTCATTCGGGCAGTCGCGGAGGGAAACGCTGGAAGCGAAGGCGGCGCATGATACCGCGCCAGAAGTTGCGCGCCGAGAGTGAAACCATGCGGCGCGCGGGCGATGCGCTGGCCGCTAGCGCTCGGAGTGGCTGGATTGGCGGAACAGCGCCGGCAGCAGGTCGATGAGCTGTTCGCGGCCTTCGCCCTGCGCGTGGTTGAGCGCATGCGTCGGGCCGTGGAGGAATTTCTTGGTGAGCGCCTGCGACAGCGCTTCAAGCACAAGGGCCGGGTCATCGCCGCGCGCGAGCATGCGCTGGGCGCGTTCCAGCTCACCCTGGCGCAGCGTTTCGGCCTGCGCGTGCAGATCGCGGATGACGGGCACCACGCTGCGCGCATCGAGCCAGTGCATGAAGTTCAGCACGCGCGTTTCGATGATGGCCTCGGCCTGCGCCACGGCGGCCTGCCGCAGCGCGTTGCCTTCCCGCACGATGGCGCCCAGATCATCCACGGTGTAGAGGAACACGTCGGACAGACGTGCGACCTCGGGTTCGATGTCGCGCGGCACGGCCAGGTCGACCATGAACATCGGGCGGTGGCGGCGCTGCTTGATGGCGCGCTCCACGGCGCCCAGGCCGATGATGGGCAGCGTGCTGGCCGTGCATGAAACAACGATGTCGAACTCGGCCAGCTTGGTCGGCAGTTCGGCCAGGCGCACCGCGCGAGCGTTCAGGCCCTGGTTCGACAGCGATTCGGCGAGCTTCTCGCCGCGTTCCAGCGTGCGGTTGGCGATCACCACCTCACGCGGCGTCTGCGCGGCGAAGTGCGTAGCGCACAGCTCGATCATCTCGCCGGCGCCAATAAACAGGACGCGCTGATCCGCGATCGACTCGAAGATGCGCTGCGCCAGGCGCACGGCGGCGGCGGCCATCGACACGGAATGCGCGCCGATCTCTGTCGTGCCGCGCACTTCCTTGGCCACCGCAAAGGTGCGCTGGAATAGCTGATTCAGGTACGTGCCCAGGGCGCCCGCTTCGGTGGCGGTGCGCACGGCGTCTTTCATCTGGCCGAGGATCTGCGTCTCACCCAGCACCATCGAATCGAGCCCGCTGGCCACGCGGAACGCATGGCGTACCGCAAGCGATTGCCCGAGCGAATACACATGGGGCGCAAGTTCGCCGGGGTCGATGTTGTGGTGCTGTGCCAGCCAGCGAATCGCATGCTCGTGCGCGGTCTGCTCGGGCAGGTTGCCGTCGGTCGCGCAGTAGATTTCGGTGCGATTGCAGGTGGAGAGGATGGCGGCTTCGGCCGTGCTTCTGAGGTGCGGCAGGTGCTGGCGCAGCGTGCCCAGCGCGGGCTTGAGCTGCTCGAGCGGAAACGCCACCTTCTCGCGCAGGGAAAGCGGCGCAGTGTGGTGGTTGATTCCAAGCGTCAGCAACTGCATGTGGGGCGGCCGGTTAAATGGGGACGGCACGAATTTTGAGCACTTTGGATTATAACGCCCGGCCCCCGGATGAGCAGGACCCAGGTCAAATCTCGTGGCATGTGTGGACGAATGTCGATTATTCGTCACGCGCCGCGTGGTGGGGCCACCGTGGCCTTCTGCAGCGTCCTGCGCTAAGGTACGCGTCCAGTTGAATCGCTCAAGGGCAAGACGGAGAACAGGCATGGGGTGGATCGGGCCGCTATGGATCGGGCTGGCGGTGGGCGTGGCGGCACGTTGGCTGCATCCCGCAGGCAAACGCCTGGGGTGGGCGGCTGCGCTGGTGACGGGTGCGCTTGGCGCGTTGTTTGGTTACTACAGCGGCCAGTTTGCCCACCTCTATGCCGACGGGCAGATCATGGCCTGGACGGCCGCCGTAGTGGGCGCCATGCTGCTGCCCGCGGCGTGGGGCCTATTGCGCCGCTAGGTGGCAAGTGGACTGCGGCGTTCTGGCGCGGTTCAGCCCGCCCCCACGCCGGCAGTGCGCGCATCGCGCGCGGCCAGGTAGCCGGCCATCAACGTTTCCAGGCGCTTGAAGTCCACCGGTTTGGTCAGGTGATCCGTAAAGCCCGCATCGCGGCACCGGGCGATGTCTTCTTCCATGCCGTAGCCCGTAATTGCAATCGATGGTGCGGCTTGCCGCTCGGCAAAAACGCGCACCACATCCAGGCCGCTGCCGTCCGGCAGGCCAATATCGCTGATCAGCAGATCAAACGTGCCAGATTCAGCAGCCTGCATGGCCGTGCGCGCGCCGTTGGCCACGGCGACGCTGTGGCCGAGGATCTCCAGCATCTGCGACATGGCTTCGGCCGTATCGGCGTTGTCTTCCACCAGCAGCACATGCAAGCCGCGCGTCGGCTGGGCGCGTGGCATGGGCGGCGAGGGCGGTGTCTCGGGCTGCACCCTCTCGGTCGCGAGGGGCAGCGTAAGCGTGAACGTAGCGCCCTCGTGGCGGCCGGCGCTCTCGGCAATCAATGAGCCCTCGTGCTTCTGCACCAGCGCGTAGGCAATCGCCAGGCCCAGGCCCAGCCCGCCAAAGCGTTGGGTGATCGATGCATCGGCCTGTTCGAACGCCGAGAAGATACGCGGCAGTGCGTCGAGCTCGATGCCGATGCCATTGTCCTTCACGGCCACGGCCACGGTGGAGGGCGATGGGTTCCAGACGCGCACCTCAATGGCGCCGCCTTCGGGTGTGAACTTGACGGCGTTGCGCACCAGGTTCCAGATCACCTGCTGGATGCGCGCACCGTCGGCATACAGCCGGCTGCGGCCCGCCTCGAAGCGCGTCTTGAGCGACAGCCGCTTGGCCTGCATGTCGTTGCGCGACATCTCCAGCGTGCTCTCCAGCAGCGGATACAGATCGACCAGCGCAAAGCTCACCGCCAGCTTGCCGCGTGCAATGCCGGTGATGTCGAGCAGGTCGTCGATCAGGCGCGCTTCCAGCTCGGCATTGCGGCGCACGACTTCGAGCTGCGCGACCACATACGCCGGCAAATCCTGGCGCAGTTCCAGCAGATGCACGGCGGTCAGGATGGGCGTGAGGGGCGTGCGCAACTCGTGCGACAGCACGGCCAGGAAGTGGTCCTTGGCGTGGTTGGCCGTCTCGGCTTCTTCCTTTGCACGGCGCAGGGCGTCGGCAGCGATGCGCTCTTCGGTGGAGTCGCGGATGATCTTGGAGAAGCCGACCAGTTGCCCCGTCTCGTTGTGGATGGCGGTGACCACGCTTGATGCGTAGAACGGCGTGCCGTCCTTGCGCAGCATCCAGCGGTCGTCGGTGAGGCTGCCTTCGCGGCGCACGCGTTCGAGCTTGCGCTGGAATTCCCCCGCCTCGCGCGCGGCCTGCGGATACAGAATCTCTGCTGACTTGCCCAGGATGTCTTCGCGCGCATACCCGAGAATGCCGCGCGATGCCGCGTTCCAGGTGCGCACGATGCCCTGGGGGTCGAGCGAGAGCACGGCGTGCTCCTTGAGCGCGTTGATCAGCAGGCGGAAATGCGTTTCCGCTTCGCGCAGGGCGGCTTCTGCGGCGATGCGCTGGCGGCGCTCGGCCGCTTCGGCCAGCGCGCGCAACAGCACCACGGGCAGGCGCTGCAGGCGCTGTTTGATGACGTAATCGGTGGCGCCGCGCTTGAGCATGTCCACCGCGTGCTCCTCGCCCAGCGCACCCGATACAAAGATGAACGGCGTTTGCGGCGCCATGCGGCGCGCAATATCGAGCGCCTCCGCCCCCGTGAACTGCGGCAGCATGTAGTCGGCCAGGATGGCGTCGAAGGTCCGTTCGCTGAGCTGGGCGATGAAGTCGGTCTCGTTGTCGACCAGCGTGGTGTCGGCCTGCAGGTTGGCGGTTTCCAGCCGCGCGCGCGTCAGTTCTGCGTCGAGCGGATTGTCTTCGACCAGCAGCAGTTGCAGATTGGGCATGGCGGCGAATGCTCCGGATTGGCGGCTAGCTCGCCGGCAGCAACGTGCGGCGTGCCCGGGTGGAGCCGGGAGGCGGTTCGTTGAGCACCGCCCAGAATACGCCCAGGTCGGCAATCGCATCGACAAACGCGCGGAACTCCACCGGTTTCACCACATAGGCATTGACGCCCAGCTCGTAGCTGCGCAGGAGGTCGGTTTCTTCGCGCGACGAGGTGAGCATGACCACCGGCAGGCTCTTGAGCGCCGGCGTGGCGCGAATCTCGGCCAGCACTTCCAGCCCGTCGACCTTTGGCAGCTTCAAGTCGAGCAGCACCACGGCCGGGTTGCCGGGCACGCGTTGCGCGTACAGGTTGCGCGCGTGCAGGTAATCCAGCGCTTCGGCGCCGTCGCGGGTGACGACCACATCGTTGGCAAGCTGGCTGCGCTCCAGCGCCAGCAGGGTCAGCTCGAGGTCGTTTGGGTTGTCTTCGACGAGCAGGATGGGTTTGAGCATGGTGACAATGAACGTGGAAAGAACGATCAGGCATCGCGAGTCATGGGTGTGCGGAGGCCCGCCTCCGATGCCGCCTGCGGGTCGGGCGCGCGCGGCAGCGCGAAGTAGAACGTCGCGCCGCGGTCGAGTTCGCCCTCGGCCCAGGTGCGGCCGCCATGGCGGTCGATGATGCGCCGCACATTGGCCAGACCAATGCCGGTGCCCTCGAACTCGTCCATGCGATGCAGCCGCTGGAACACACCGAACAGCTTGGCCACGTATTCCATCGAGAAGCCCACGCCGTTGTCGGCAATGCGCACGATGGTTTCGGCGTCGGTCTGTTCGGCGTCGATATGGATCCGTGCCGGATCACGGTCACGCGTGTATTTGATGGCGTTGGAGAGCAGGTTGCGCATCGCCAGTTGCAGGAATGCCGGGTCGGCGCGCACCACGGGCAATGCGGCGATGTTCCATTCGATATGGCGGCGCCCCTGATCGATCGTCAGGTCGCGCACCACGCCGCGCACGAGTTGTGCGAGGTCGACATCGGTCAGGTGAAGTGCGCCGCGTCCCATTTGCGAGAAGGTGAGCAGGTCGTCGACCAGCTTGCCCGCAAAGCGCGACGACTCCGAGATCGTCTGCAGAAAATGCCGTCCACGCGCCGAGACATGCTGGCCTTCCATCTCGTCGAGCAGTTCGGCATAACCGGCGATATGGCGCAGCGGCGCGCGCAAGTCATGTGAAACGGAATACGAGAACGCTTCCAGCTCGTGATTGGCGCGGCGCAGTTCGCTCGTGAGTTCCGCGGCCTCTTCAGCGCGGCGCAGCACGATGTTCAGGACGGCGTAGCGGAACTCCGCGGCGGTTTCCACTTCGCTCGTACGCCAGGGGCGCGAGGTGTGGGCGATGTGTTCTTGCCAATGGCGCGTGTGGCCAAGCATGTGCGCGGTATCGCTGTCGGTGGCCATGTCTGGCGCGTCGCCTGCCCAGCGTACGGTGTGCGGGGTTTCAGGGCGAAACCACAGCACATAGTGACGATGCAGTTGGGACACCTGCACGGCCAGCACGCCGCAGGCATGGGGTAGCAGCGCGGCGCCGTCCGGATAGGTGGCGACCAGGCGGTCGGTGTGGAAGACCTCGCCGGGGTGCTCGTTGGCCAGCCATTCGGTCAGGCGCAGGATGCCATCTTCGTCAGGCGCGGCACCGATGCGCACGCACTCTCCCTGGCGCACGATGGCGGCGCCGCTGGCCGAGGCAAAGCGCAGCAGGTCGGCGGGATGTTCGATCAGGCCATCCTGGAAATGGTCACGATCGGCCATTGCCGCCAGCAGACGCACCAGGATGCGCCGCAGTTCCAGCCGGTGGGCGATCTCGGCGCGGTCTTCCTTCGCTTCGACCTGCAGCGACAGAATCTGCGCCAGGTGTTCGCATGCCGTGCGCACCTCAAATGACAGCGAACAGGGCGTTGCATGGTGGCAGGCGATCAGGCCCCAGAGATTGCCTCGCACCGTAAGCGCCAGCGTGAGCGAGGCCTTGGCGCCCATGCGGCGCATGGTTTCGCGCTGCGCTTCGGACGCGGCGCGCAGGGCCGCGTACGTCAGATCAGTCGTGCGCCCCGTGGATGGATGCAGAGGCGGCACCAGACCCACCGGGGTATCGTCCACATCTGCCACCAGGCGCAAGGGGTTGTGGCTATACAGGCTGTGCAGTTCGGGCGTCATGCCTGCGCCGGACAGGTGCGTGCCGACCAGCGTCTCATAGGCCTTGTCGCGCGCCTCTGCGAGTGCCAGCAAGGAACCATCGCGGTCAATGCGGTAGATCGTGACGCGGCCAAAGCCGGTCAGGCGGCGGACTTCGCCCGCGGCCAAGTCCGTCAGCGCATCGACTGTGCTGGCCGCTTGCAGGCTGGCGACGAACGTGCGCACCAGGGGATACATCGATGCAAACGCGCCGTCGGCCGCACGCGCGGCAGGTTCCAGCTCCAGGATCAGCGTGCGCTTGTGCCGGTGCGTCACCGCGTCGAGCGCGTGGCCGTGTGGCGTCTGCAGCGTGCCGATATACAGCGGATGGCCGTCGATGCTGTGTGTGCCCAGGGCGCGCTCCAGCATTTCCCGGCCGGCGGTGCCGATCACACGGTCGACGGGTGCGTGCAGGGCAGTGGCCAGTGGCGTACCCAGGGCCGCCTCCAGGTTTTCGCTCACCTGATGGATGCGTAAATCCGGTTCGGACAGGCACAACAACACTCCGCGCGACTGGATGGCGGCGTTGCTGCCAATACCGATGGCGTCGTCGATGTCGTCCACTACGGACAAGGGCGGAGGCGATTGCGAACTCATGGCGTCGGGCGAGTGCGCCGCCCCGATGGCGATGGCCTTGGCTGAATGCCTGGCAGGGCGGCGGGCTGCCCCGGGCGGAAGCGGCCTGCCGGGGGTTCAGCGTATTTGCCAGGTTCCTACGCAAGCGACGTGCCCAACACGCGAAAACGGCATGGCGATGCGCCCCGTCGAGCACCGAAGCTGCGTTATCGGCCCTTCATGCATGTAAAAAAGTGATCCAGGATCGCCACAACGTTACAAGGCTGGCCGGTACGCGGGATACCCTGTTGCCCAGGCTTGCATTTTCGCGTCGCCCATGAAAAAGCCCCGCAGCGATTGCGGGGCTTTTTCGTTGCGCTTGTGCTGGTCAGACGTTGAACAGGAAGTGCAGCACATCGCCGTCCTTGACGATGTATTCCTTGCCTTCGGCGCGCATCTTGCCGGCTTCCTTGGCACCCTGTTCGCCCTTGAACTGGATGAAATCGTCGTACGAAATCGTCTGAGCGCGGATGAAGCCGCGTTCAAAGTCGGTGTGGATGGCCGCGGCTGCGCGCGGGGCCGTGTCGCCGATGTGGATCGTCCAGGCGCGCACTTCCTTCACACCGGCGGTGAAGTACGTTTGCAGGCCGAGCAGCTTGAAGGCCGCGCGGATCACGCGGTTCAGGCCCGGCTCCTCCATGCCGATGTCGGCGAGGAATTCGGCCTTGTCTGCGTCATCCAGATCGGCGATTTCGGCTTCGATGGCGGCGCACACGGCCACTACTGGCGAATTCGTCTGCGCGGCGTAGTTGCGCACGGCGTCCAGGTGCGGATTGTTCTCGAAGCCGTCTTCGCGCACGTTGGCCACGTACATGGTCGGCTTGGCGGTAATCAGGCATAGCGGCTTGATGGTTGCCCACTCGTCGTCGGTCAGGTTCAGGCCACGCACCGGCTTCGCTTCATCCAGCACCTTCTGGGCTTTCTCCAGCACGGCGACCAGCTTGGCGGCTTCCTTGTCGTTGCCCGACTTGGCGGCCTTGGTGTAGCGCTGTAGCGCCTTTTCGACCGTACCCAGGTCAGCGAGGGCGAGTTCGGTATTGATGACTTCGATGTCGGCGATCGGGTCGACCTTGCCGGCGACGTGGATCACGTTTTCATCTTCGAAACAGCGCACCACGTGCGTGATGGCATCCGTCTCGCGGATATTCGCCAGGAACTGGTTGCCCAGGCCTTCACCCTTGGAGGCGCCCGCCACCAGGCCCGCAATGTCGACGAACTCGACCACCGCCGGCAGCACGCGCTCGGGCTTGACGATGTCGGCCAGCGCTTGCAGGCGGGCGTCCGGCACTTCCACCACGCCTACGTTGGGCTCGATCGTGCAGAACGGGTAGTTCTCGGCAGCGATGCCGGCTTTGGTCAGGGCATTGAACAGGGTCGACTTGCCGACGTTCGGCAGACCGACGATGCCGCATTGGAGGCTCATGGTGAAAAAGGCTCTAAATCAAGGGGTTGCGTGACGCGGGGGAGGCGGCAGCACAGTGGAATCCGGGCTGTGCGCGTCGTTCACGGAAAGGCGTGATTGTAACCGCTCCGGCTCGGGTCTAGCCCCGGGATGCGGCTTCGGCGGGCTTGCGTTGCGTGCGGCTGGCCAGCACCAGCGCAATACCGCCGAGGATGGCGGCGGATGCGGCAGCCAGGCGCGGGGTCAGCGGCTCCGCCAGGAACAGCACGGCGCCGAACGCCGCAATGGGCGGCACCGACAGTTGCACCGCCGCCGCACGGATCGCCGACAGCCCTTTGAGCGCGGCGTACCAGATCACATAGCCGATGCCCGAAGTGAGCGCGCCGGAGGCAAGCGCGAGCAGGATACCGGCCGGGCTGGCGTGTGCGCGGTCATACAGCAACATGCTCAGCGCGAGAGCCATGGGCGCGGCGCGCAGGAAGTTGCCGGCAGTGGCAGCCAGCGGATTGTCGAGCCCGCGACCGCGCAGCGAATACACGCCCCAGGCAATGCCCGCCACCGTCATCAACGCGGCACCCAGTGGCGTCGGGGCTGTCACGCCGGGCGAGACGAGATAGACGAGCCCACCCGCCGCCAGCGCAAAACCCGCCCAACCCAGGGCCTCAAACCGTTCGCCGGCACGCAGGCCGGCCGCCAGCATGGTGAGCTGCACCGCGCCAAACAGAATCAGCGCGCCGGTGCCTGCGCTCAGCGTCAGATACGCAAACGAGAAGAAGACGACATAGACGAAGAGCATCGTCGCGGCGGCCCAATCAACACGGGCTAGCGGTGCCCGCCCCGCGCCTGCCCGCGCAAGGACGGCCAGCACGACGGCGCCCGACACGAGCCGGATGCTGGAAAAGCTCGCCGCATCGATGGCCGCGTGTTGAAGCGCCAGCCGGCACAGCAGCGAGTTCGACGCGAACGCCACCATGGTGATGCTGGTGAGCAGCACTGTGCGCAGGCCGGGGTGCCCGACATTCGTCTGGTCCATGTGAGTTCTCATGTGGTGGGCAATCGGCCTCCGCGCGATGGCCCGCCAGTGGCGCGATGTCCTCATTCTAGAGTGCGGCTTTGGGCAAACAAGGCGCTTCCCTGCCGCATGGACGAGGGGGGGGGAGGCGTTACGGGCCCCGTTACGCGTTACGTTCCAGAAACGTAACAACTTCGCTTGAAGCGGCCGTTTTTCGGGCCTGTGACGACTGCCACCAGATGCCCTCCGTATCCTGCGGGGCCAAGCCGGCAAAGGCTTGAGTGCCATTTCTGCGCGAGTTGGAAACGGCTGCGCGCCGGCCGGGCATGCCTATTGCACTGGCTTCCCGCAAACAACACGTTTGATTCTGGAGCACAGCATGTCCTGGACCGTCGCCACCGCCGCCCGCCCGATCCATACGGTTTCCGACAGCGCCGGCCTGTTCGCCTGCTACGAGGCCATCGCGAGCCTGTCCGAAGACATGGTGGATGCTGCCGAACGCGGCGACTGGGACGAAGTGAGCTTGCTCGAGCGCGAATGCGCGGCCCACATGGAGCGCCTCGGCCACGGCCTGCGCCCGGCCTTGTCGCACGAAGAAGTGCAACGCAAGCGTGACCTGATGATGCGTATTCTGGCTAACGACGCCCGCGTGCGTGCGCTGGTCTGCCCGCGCCAGGATGAACTGATGCGCTTGGTCAGCGGCGAGCGCCGTGCCATTGGCGCCCGTCAGGCGTACGCCGCCGTCTCGTACTACTGAGCCGCAGAGCGGTTCCGGGGCCGGACCCGAATCAGCGGTCGGCCCGCAATTCTCCCCACGACATCAGCACCCGCTGGATGCTGCGCGCATAGGCGTCGCGGTGGACAGGCGTTTCCGAGTGGTACGCGCCGATGGCCCGCCACGTGTTTCCATGGCGAACCATTTTTTGCTTGAGCAGCCACGCCGCCACGAACACGTTGACGCAGGCGTCGGTCAGCGCGCGGCGCGGCACGCCGTAGCGGGCCAGCGTACTGAAGTGGATCGAGTTGATCTGCGCCTGGCCGATGTCGACCGAGCCGTCGGCATTGCGGTGGATGGCGCCCGCATCGCCCTTCGATTCAAACCACACGATCGCGCGCAGCACCGTTGGATTGACGCCCTGATAGGTGCCGGCCTGCTCGAAGCAATCGCCCGAAGCGGCGTGCGCAGCAACGCTGGAGGCGGCCAGCACAAGCGCCGCAACAACGCGGCTGCAACTCAAACGAAGAGGGCGGGCGAGAGGCATGGCGGCTCCGGCGTTTTCTGATTACTTCTGCAGGGCCACTTCAAGCTGCCGCTCGATACCGGCCAGATACGTATGCGATGCTTCGGAGACCACCATGCGCGGCACCGGCTCGGTAGCCTTGCGCCACTGGTTGGTCACGACCTTGCGTTTGCCGCCGCGCGTATGGACGGCGGGCGCGGCTTCGATATCGGCCCCGCCGCCCGGTGGCAGCATCGCCAGCGAGGGCAAGGGCGGATAGACGCGGTCGGGCGCCGCGGCTGTCGTCGGCATCAGTGCGTCGGGTGGCGCGGCAAAGGCCGATACGGTCGGGATCGCCAGCAGGCCAACGGTGAGCGGGAAGAATAGATGGGTCATACGCATGACGGTCCTCTTAATCCTGCGTGCGGATCGTCACGCTGTAGGGCTGGCTGGCGCTGACGGTCAGGTTTTCCAGGCGGACGTAGCCGGCGCGCTGCGCGGGCACGCCGTTCCATAGCGCCTGGTTCAGGTAGCGGAAATCCTGCGCTAGCGCGGCCACCTGGATCGTCGCGGGGCGTTTTTGCGCAGCGGCCAGTGCCCCTGCCTTGGTCAGCACGGCGGTCAATTGCGGGTCGTGCGCGCCGAGTGCATCAGGCGGGATGGCGAAGGTCATGACTTCGCCGGCGGGCGCGGTGCGGGCCACCGGCGCGGGCGTCTGGGCGGGCATTTGCGCACAGCCGGCCAGTGCCAGCAGGGCGGCCAGCGTCAGCGAGAGGGTGGAGCGTTCGGAGAAAGTCCACATGGCGATGAGGAATGTGTGGATCGGACCCGCACTGTATCGGCGGGTCGCGCGGGTCAAAACGTCGAATTACCCGGCTTTTATCGTCCATCCCGACGAATGGCTTGAGTCGCTGAATTTGGGTGGAAACGGCATCACATCGCGGGTTTGCGGCCGGGCGAATTGCCTCGCACATATGCGGCGCAATCGGCATATTGGCGCCGCATATGTGCGCTGCGCGCTGCAATGGGTTTGGGTGGCGCCAGCGTCTCGCCGCAGGGCGGGTAGGCGTAAACACCGAGCAGCGGTGCGGCGCCGCCAAGTGTCGGCCGTGACACATTTGCGCGGCCACAAGGCTGGGCCACCCCTCGCCGCTATAATCGGCGCACCATGAATACACCCGCGTTTTCCTCTTCCAAGGCTGTGCCCAAGGAGGCAGCGCCTTACCACTTGGCCGTGGTGGGCGGCGGCATCGTCGGGCGCGCCTGCGCGCTGCGGCTGGCGCAGATCGGCTTGCGCATCGCGCATATCGCCCCGCCCGCTCCAGCCTCCGCACCGGTCGGGCCGGATGCCTGGGATGCGCGTGTCTACGCGTTCTCGTCCAGCTCCCAAGCGTTGCTGGAGCAGTTGCGCATCTGGCCAGCGCTCGACATGACGCGCGTGCAGCCTGTGCACGACATGCGGATCTTCGGCGACGACGCTGCCGCACGCGGCGAGCATGCCCACCCCGACCTCCATTTTTCCGCCTACGCAGCCGGCACGCCCCAACTGGCGTGGATTGCTGAATCGTCGCTGGTCGAACGCGCGCTGGAAACCGCACTGCGCTTTGCCCACACCGTGCAGACGTTCCCGCACGCCGCCACCGGTTTCGAAATGGAAGCGGACGCCGTGCGCCTGACGCTGGCGGACGGGCAGACGCTCCGCGCCGAATGCGTGATCGGCGCCGACGGCAAGCATTCGTGGGTGCGCGAGCAGGCCGGTATCCAGGCCGAAGCGAAGCCGTATCGTCAGCTTGGCGTGGTCGCCAACTTCCAGGCCGAACACTGGCATCAGGACACCGCGTGGCAATGGTTCCTCGGTGCCTCCGCCGAGCAGGCCGCCGCCACGGATGACGCCGCCCCGGTACGCGGCGAGATTCTCGCGATGCTGCCGCTGCCCGATCGGCGCGTGTCGATGGTGTGGTCTGCCAGCGAAGACCACGCCCGCGAATTGCTCGCGCTGTCGCCGGAGGCGCTGTGCCGCGCGGTGGAAGCCGCGGCCGGTGGCGCCATTGCCGCACGCTTTGGTCGTCTGTCGAACATCACGCCTGCGCAGGGCTTCCCGCTCGTGCTGCAACACGCCAGCCGGGCCGTCGCGCCGCGCGTGGCGTTGGTGGGCGATGCGGCCCATGTGATCCATCCGCTGGCTGGGCAGGGCATGAACCTCGGGCTGCGGGATGTGTCGGAAATTGGCCGCGTGATGGCGGAACGTGAAACCATGCGCGATCATGGCGATCTCAGGTTGCTGCGCCGTTACGAGCGTGCCCGCCGCGAAGATCTGCTTTCGCTCACGGCCGCCACTGATGGACTGCACAAACTGTTCGCCCTGCCGGGCGCGCTGCCCCGCACGGTACGCAACGCGGGGATGCGCATGGTGGGCATGACGCCATTTATCAAACGCTTGTTGATCAAGCACGCACTCGGCTGAGGCAGTCTCAGCGGGTTTGTGGTTTTTCGGGGTTCCAGGAGTCGTTATGTCGTTTCGTATTCGGGTGGCGGCCATCGCCTCTGCGGTGGCAGTGGCAGCTATTGGCGCAGGCTATGTGTTGAGCGCCGGTGCCGCCGAGCCCGCCTTGGACAAGGTCAAGGCCACGGTACAGAAGGCCCTGGGCCCGAACGTGGAGATCAAGAGCGTCACCAAGTCGCCGCTGGCCGGCCTGTACGAAATCAACCTCGGCAGCCAGGTTGTCTACAGCGATGCCACCGGCCGCTACGTGCTCAACGGCGACCTGCTCGATACGCAGACCGCCACCAACCTCACGCAAGAGCGCCTGGCCGAGCTGAACCGCGTGAAGTGGTCGGACCTGCCGCTGGACCGCGCCGTGAAGTGGGTCAAGGGCAACGGCGCACGCAAGATCGCCGTGTTTTCCGATCCGAACTGCCCGTACTGCCACAAGCTGGAGCAGATGCTCACGCAGGTCGACAACATCACGGTCTACACCTTCCTGTTCCCGATTCTGTCGGAAGACTCAAACACCAAGGCTAAGCAGATCTGGTGCTCGGCCGACCGGGCCAAGGCCTGGCGCGACTGGATGACCGCCAAGACCGCCCCGGGCGGCTCCGGCACCTGCGACACGCCGCTGGAGGCCAACCTGAAGTTGGGCCAGCAACTGAACGTGACCGGCACGCCGGCCATCATCTTCCCGGACGGCACCCGGGCCCCGGGCCTGATCGACGCGGCCACGCTGGAGCGCAAGTTCGCCGCGCTCAAGAAGTCGTAATTCGCACGAAGGAAGCGCCGGTCGATCCGGCGCTTTTTCTTTGGGCGCTTGCATTCAATTCACCTTCGGAGACTTGGCATGTCGTTTCGCGCGCTGATGCTGGAAAAGCAGGATGGCGGGCCGCTGGCTCACATCGTCGACCTCGATGACGCGGCGTTGTCCACGCCCGAAGCGCTTGCCAACGATGTGACCGCTGGCGACGTGCTGATCCGCGTGGACTGGTCGACCATCAATTACAAGGACGGCCTGGCCATCACCGGCAAAGGCCCCGTGGTGCGCAAGTGGCCGATGGTGGCCGGTATCGATGGCGCGGGCGTCGTGCTCGATTCGTCGCACCCGGATTGGCGGACTGGCGATGCGGTCGTGCTCAACGGCTGGGGCGTCGGCGAGACGCACTGGGGTTGCCTTGCCCAGCAGGCACGGCTTTCCGGCGATTGGCTGGTGGCATTGCCGGCGGGGCTCGATGCGCGGCAGGCCATGGCGATTGGCACGGCGGGCTACACGGCGATGTTGTCCGTGCTGGCGCTCGAGCGCGCCGGCGTGAAACCCGGCGACGGCGAAGTCCTGGTGACCGGCGCCTCGGGCGGCGTGGGTTCGATCGCCATCGCGCTGCTCGGCAAACTGGGCTACCGCGTGGTGGCATCCACCGGCAAGACGAGCGAGGCCGATTTCCTGCAGGCGCTGGGCGCGACGGACGTCATCGACCGCGCAGAGCTGTCTGCCCCGGGCAAGCCGTTGCAGAAGGAGCGCTGGGCGGCAGTGGTCGACTCGGTGGGCTCGCACACGCTGGTCAACGCGTGCGCACAGGTGCGCTATGGCGGCGTCGTCACGGCGTGCGGGCTGGCGCAGGGGATGGATTTTCCGGCAACCGTCGCGCCGTTCATCCTGCGCGGCGTGACGCTATACGGAATCGACAGCGTGATGGCACCGCGTGCGTTGCGCCAGACCGCGTGGCAGCGCTTGGCCGCCGATCTGCTGCCCGATCGCCTGGCCGCCATCACGCGCGAAGTGACGCTTTCCGAGGCCATCGACGCCGCCCACGACATCGTGGCCGGCAAGATGCGCGGGCGCGTCGTGGTCAACGTCAACCGATAGGCTGGCAGGCGGGTTTGCGGACGATTTGCCTTCGGCAGCGTGGGACGGCAACGCTACAATGTCCGCCATGAAGCCGATCCGCTACACCATCGCCCCCGCCGCGCCCGAGGCGCACGTTTTCACCGTCACCGTCACGGTTGACGCGCCCGACGCTCAGGGCCAGCGTTTCTCGCTGCCGGCGTGGATTCCGGGCAGCTACATGATCCGAGAGTTCGCACGCAACATCGTGCGGATCGAGGCATCGTCGGCTGACAGGCCGGTGCGCCTGACCAAGGTCGACAAGCACACGTGGTGGGCCGCCCCCTGCAGCGGGCCGCTGACGGTTTCATACGACGTCTATGCGTGGGACTTGTCGGTGCGCGCGGCCCATCTGGACGCCACGCACGGCTTCTTCAACGGCACGTCGGTGTTCCTGCGCGTGGAAGGCGCGGACGACCAGCGTTGCGTCGTCGACATCCAGCCGCCCGCCGGAGATGCCTACCGGGGCTGGCGCGTGGCCACCGCGCTGCGCGAGGCCACCGGCCGCGTCCAGGGCAAGGCCGGCGCCAAGCGTTACGGCTTTGGCTGGTACGAAGCGGCGGATTACGACGAGCTGATCGACCACCCAGTCGAGATGGGCACGTTCGAGCTGGTGTCGTTCGAGGCCTGCGGCGCGCAGCACGACGCCGTCTTTACCGGCCGCGTGCCCAACCTCGATCTGGAACGCATCGCCCGCGACTTCAAGCGCATCTGCGAAGCGCAGATCCGCCTGTTCGAGCCCCACACCGCCACGGCGCCGTTCCTCGACAGCAACTGCCGCTACGTCTTCATGACGATGGTCACCACCGACGGCTACGGCGGCCTGGAACACCGTGCCAGCACCGCGCTGATGTGCGCGCGCAATGATCTGCCCGTGGCCGGGCGCGATGAAACCACCGAGGGCTATCGCACTTTCCTGGGCCTCGTCAGCCACGAGTATTTCCACACCTGGAACGTCAAGCGCATCAAGCCGGCCACCTTCGTGCCGTACGCACTCGACCGCGAGGTCCACACGCCGCTGCTGTGGCTGTTTGAAGGTTTCACGAGCTACTACGACGACCTGATGCTGGTGCGCTCGGGCCTGATCTCCGAAGCCCAGTATCTGGAGATGCTCAGCAAGACGTGGAACGGCGTGCTGCGTGGCAGCGGCCGTCTCAAGCAGAGCGTGGCAGAAAGCTCGTTCGACGCCTGGACGAAGTATTACCGCCAGGACGAAAACGCGCCCAATGCCATCGTCAGCTATTACACCAAGGGCTCGCTGGTGGCGCTGGCGCTGGACCTGACGATCCGCACGCAGACCCACGGCGAACGTTCGCTCGACGACGTGATGCGCGCCCTGTGGGTGACATACGGCCGTGATTTCTATGCCGCCGGCCACACGCAGCGCGGCGTGACCGAAGCGGGGCTGATCAGCCTGATGGAAGAAACCACGGGTGTGCGCCTGCGCACGCTGGTGCGCCAGTTGAGCGAAGGCCGCGACGACCCGCCGCTGCCCGCGCTCTTCAAGGCGATGGGCGTGAGCGCCACGCGCAAGGCCGCCGATACGGCGCTCGCGCTGGGCGTCAAGACCGCTGCCGAAAACGGCTTCGTCAAGCTGCAGCAGGTCTTCGACGATAGCCCGGCGCAGCGCGGTGGTTTGTCCGCCGGCGATCTGATCGTTGCGGTGGACGGCCTGCGCGTGCCGGCGGGCCAGCTCGACAAGACGCTCACGCGCCATCGCGCCGGCGATACCGTGCCGGTGCACGTGTTCCGCCGCGACGAACTGATGACGCTGAACGTGAAGCTCGCCGCCGATGCGACGCCGCAATTCACGCTGGCGCTGGCAACGGAGCCGTCGCCGCTGCGCTCGGCGTGGCTGGGCAAGCGAGCGGCCGCGCGCAAGGTGGCGCGCGGCAAGTCGGCCTGACGCGTCGCCTGATCCGATGGATTACGTCCACGATCCGCGCACGTTCCTCTACAGCCATTACGTCTCGCGCGGCATCCGTACTGCCACCGGCGTGATCGGCCTGACGCTGCTCGCGCTGCTGGTGATGGACCTGCAGGGCGCGATGGTGGTGTCGATCGGCGCGCTGTGCACGAGCCTCATGGACTTGCCCAGCCCGCTGCGGCACAAGTTCAACGAGATGATGGCGTGCGTGCTGCTGACCACCGCCGTCACGTTTCTCGTCGCGGTGGTGACGCCGTATGCCATCTTGCCGGCGGTGATCGTGGTGGTGAGCTTCCTCGCGGGGCTCATGGTGGCGTACGGCAACAAGACGATGCCGCTGCAGTTCGCGGCGCTCTTCGTCATGACGCTCACCTTTACCGAGGAATTCGCTTTTCGCGAAGCGGTGGAGCACACCCTGCAGTTCTTCCTCGGCGCCATCGGTTATATGGCCTTTGCGATGGCGGTGGCGTGGGGGCAGCGGCGCCGTATCAAAGAGCAGGTGCTGGCCGAATGCCTCTACGAACTGGCTGTGTACGTGGAGCGCAAAGCCGGCTTCTACGACGCGTCCAAGGATTTCGACGAACAGTTCAATGCGCTCGTGCGCCAGCAGATTTCGGTGGCCGACAAGCAGCAGGTGGCGCGCGATTTTGTTTTCCGCGACAACCGCACCGCCAGCGACGGGCGCCTCGTGCAGATCCACATGCGGATGCTCGACATCTACGAGTACCTGCTGTCGTCCAACACCGATTACCCCGTGCTGCGCCAGTGGCTGGCCGACGCCGAGGTGATGCGCCTGCTGCGCGACGTGATCGAACGCATGCGCCTGGACATCGAAGGCGTCGCCTATGCCGTCGGGCGTGATCGGCCATCGCCCACGCCGATGTCGTATGACCAGGAGATGGCCGCCATTGAAGGCGCGCTGCACGAACTGCAACACAACCACCATGGCGTGCCCATCGAAGCCATCGCAGCGCTGGAGGAATCGGTGGCCACGGTGCGCGGCGCGATCCGCCTGATGACGCAGTTGCATGCCGCCACCGACACGCAGGTCGAGCCGTCGCAGGTGCTGTTGCGCCCGGACATGACGCCGTTCCTCACACGCCAGAAGTACGAACTGCGCCTGGTGCTGGAAGAACTGACCTGGCGGTCTCCGGTGCTGCGCTTTGCGCTGCGCATCTCGATGGCGGTGGCTGCCGGTTTATGGATTGCCGACCACCTGCCCTATGCGTCGCACGGCTACTGGGTGTTGCTGACGATTGTCGTGATCCTCAAGCCGACCTTCAGCATGACGCGCCAGCGCAACTTTGATCGGGTGCTTGGCACGCTGATCGGCTGCGTGATCGCGGCGGTGATTCTGCGATTCACCCATTCGACGTGGATCCTGATGGGCGTGCTGTACCTGTCCACCGCCGCCAGCGCGGCGTTCGTCACCGTGCGCTACCGCTACACGGCCATTGCCGCCTGCGTGCAGGTGCTCATCCAGATCAACCTGCTGCTGCCGGGCAGCAAGGGCGCCATTGGTGAACGGCTGGTCGATACGCTGATCGGGGCAGCCATCGCCACCGCCTTCAGCTACGTCCTGCCCGCCTGGGAATACCGCAACCTTCCCAAGCTGGTGGACGACGTGCTCCGCACCAACCGCCGCTTTATCGAGGCCGCGCGCGAGCTGCTGCTCGGCACGCTCAAGGACGATTTCGCCTATCGCGTGCAGCGCAAGCAGTACATGGAATCGCTCACCGGGCTGATCTCGGCCTTCGCACGGATGCTGGACGAGCCCAAGAGCCGCCACCGCGCCGTCGACAACCTCAACCGCTTCATCGTCCAGAACTACCTGGTGGCCGCGCATGTGGCGGCGGTGCGCATCCTGATGCGTCAGCGCGCGCAGGAGCTGGACGAAGCCGACACCCGCGCACTGGTCGAGCAGACCGCCGAAGCCGCGCTCGAAAGCCTCGCGCGCGCCAAGGAACGTTTCGACCAGGCCGTGCACGAAGGTGGCTGGGGCGTGCGTCCGCGCGATACGCAAGAACTGGGCGCTGCCGACTTCGCCGACAAATCCGCCCGTTCCCGCATGGTGGATGCGGCAGCAGAATCGGACTCGCTATCGGCGATGCACTTGCTGGAGCGGCGCCTGCAGGCCCTGCGGGCCGATACGGCCAAGATTGCGCTGCGCTGCGGGGCGTTGGGGCGGGCGCTGCGTATTTCGAAGGACTAGGTGCGGCCGGGCTGCTGAAAAGCCTTCGCACGGGCGGCGATCTTCCACCACGACTGCTCTGAGCCTCGGACCCTCGACGACGGCGGTCAAAGCGCGGAAGACGAGCTATAGACAGTCGACATCCGGTATCCCGGCGTCAAAGGTCAGCCTCCGAGGGCCGAAATTGAGCCTCGGAGAGTCGAAGCCGGGTCTTAGAGAGTCAAACTCGAGCTCCGGAGAGTCGAACTCGAGTCTCGGAGAGTGGAGTTCGAGTCTCGGAGAGTCGGACTCGGCCGCCAGAGAGTCATGGCCGGCGCTTGGCGGCTCGTCGATGGGGCTGCATGGCCCGCGCGGTTCATTCGGCTTGCGGTTTCAGCCAATCGATGGTCGGTTGATGCTGCGCTGCCAGCCAATCATTGGCCGTCTTGAAATGCCCGCACCCCAAGAACCCGCGATGCGCTGACAGCGGCGACGGGTGCGGCGCCTCCAGCACCAGATGCCCGTCCGACAGCAGCGCGCGCTTGGCCTGCGCGTGGCTGCCCCAGAGCATGAACACGCGCTTGTGACCGACGCGCGCGAGCTGCTCCAGCAGGCAATCGGTAATGCGTTCCCACCCGCGCTTGGCGTGACTTGCGGCCTGGCCTTGCTCGACGGTGAGCACCGTGTTCAGCAGCAGCACGCCTTGTTGTGCCCAGCCTTCCAGGTTGCCGGAGGCGCCGGGCAGCTTGCAGCCGAATTCCGCTTCGATTTCCTTGTAGATATTGCGCAGGCTGGGTGGCACGCGCACACCGGCCGGCACCGAAAACGCCAAGCCATGCGCCTGCGGAATCTCGCGGCCATCAACAGTGCCCGTGCCGTGATACGGATCCTGGCCGAGGATGACGACGCGCACATCGTCCACCGAGGTCAGGTGCAGCGCGCGAAAGACATCCGTCGGAAAGATCGGCTTGCCCGCTGCGCGCTCGCCATCGACAAAGGCGCACAACTCGGGCCAGTTGGCCTGCGCGATGCAAGGCGTGAGGATCGCCTTCCAGTCGGCGGGCAGGGCGTCGAACTGTTGGGCCAGCGGGGTGAAACCCGCGGCGATCGTGTCGGCTGCGGGCTCATCGAAGAGAGCGGCTTGCGCCGGATTGGCGCGTCGCGTCACGGCTGGCCCCCAGTGGCTTTCGCGCGCAGTTGGTAGCCGCGTTGCGCCTTGCTGATGTCGAGTGGCGCGAGGCCGGTCACAGCGGCGCGCAACTTCTGCGTCCAGGCGTGCAGGCGTTCGGCAATCGCCTCTTCGGCGAGCGTGCTGCCGGCGGCGGGCTTCCACTCCAGTTCCAGTTCATCGATCGGCTCGCGTGCCTGCGTGCCGGGGATGAGGATGGCGCCAGCGTCCAGCGCGATCTCGATGTCGCCGCCATCCGCTGCGACACGCCACAGGCGGCGCGTGAAGTCGGTGCGGAACAGCGGGGCGAGTGCAGCCGCGTGTGGCCGAACATAGTCGGCAGCTTCGGCGGCGTTGTTTGCGATGAAGGCATCGACGGACAGTGCATCGCTCTGCAGCGGCACCTCCCATTCATGGCGGGCGCTCAAACCGGACGTACTCACTGCTGCGGTTTTCAGCGTTTGCAGCCATTGGCTGCCCTGACGGCGCACGCGCAGCGCGGCGCGGTTGCGTGCCAGCGCCTGGTCGGGTGTGTCGTAGTAGACGTTGGCCAATTCCACCGAGCCGGCGGCCTGCGCATGGGCGTCCAGCCAGCCGACCAGCGCGTCGTGCGTGCCGGCCGATACGGCCAGCTTCAGTTCAATCTCGCGGGCCATTGTGTGGCGCTCAGGCGAACAGGCGGGCCAGTTCGGCGCCCGGGTCGTCTGCACGCATGAAGGCTTCGCCGACGAGGAACGCGTTGACGGCGGCGGCGCGCATCTTGCGCACGTCGTCCGGCGTGAGGATGCCGGATTCCGTGACGACGATGCGATCGTCCGGCATGTGCTTGAGCAGGCCGAGCGTGTTGTCGAGCGACGTTTCGAACGTGCGCAGGTTGCGGTTGTTCACGCCCACCAGCGGCGTTTGCAGACGCAGTGCGCGGTCCAGCTCATGGCCGTCGTGCACTTCCACCAGCACGTCCATGCCGAGTTCGAGCGCGCACGCTTCGAGTTCTTCCATCAGGCCCTGGTCCAGCGCGGCGACGATCAACAGGATGCAGTCGGCGCCCCACGAGCGCGCTTCGTACACCTGGTACAGGTCGACCATGAAATCCTTGCGCAGCACCGGCAGCGGGCAGGCGGCGCGCGCCTCGCGCAGGTAATCGGCGTGGCCCTGGAAGAACTGCTCGTCGGTCAGCACCGACAGGCAGGCGGCGCCGTGCTCCGCATAGCTGCGGGCGATGTCGGCGGGCTTGAAGTCGGGGCGCAGCACGCCCTTGGACGGCGAGGCCTTTTTCACTTCAGCGATGACCGCCGCGTTCCCGGCGGCAATCTTCTCGCGCATCGCCTTGGCAAAGCCGCGGGCCCCGAGCGTGCTGTCGTTGCGGTTGGCTTCGGCTTCGGCGCGCACGCTGGCGAGATCGCGGTGCTTGCGCGCGGTGGTCACTTCTTCGGCCTTCACGGCCAGGATTTTCTGCAGGATGTCGGACATATCAGGCTTTGAACTGGTTGGTGACGCGCACGAGTTCGTCGAGCTTGGCACGTGCCGCGCCGGAGGCGATCGCCTCGCGAGCCAGCTTCATGCCGTCGCCGATCGAGCCGGCGATGTTGGCCGCGTACAGTGCCGCACCGGCGTTGAGCGAGACGATCTCGCGCGGCGTGCCGGGCTTGTTCTCGAGCGCTTCGATCAGCATGGCTTTGGACTCGTCAGCGTCGGCCACCTTCAGGCTGCGGTTGGAGACCATCTGCAGCCCGAAGTCTTCGGGGTGAATTTCGTATTCGGTCACCACGCCGTCCTTCAGTTCCCCGACCAGCGTGGCAGCACCCAGCGACACCTCGTCCATGCCGTCCTTGCCGTAGACGACCACGGCGTGCTTGGCGCCCAGGCGCTGCATCACGCGCACCTGAATGCCGACCAGGTCCGGATGGAACACGCCCATGAGGATATTGGGCGCGCCGGCCGGGTTGGTCAGCGGCCCCAGGATGTTGAAGATCGTGCGCACGCCCAGCTCCTTGCGGATCGGGGCGACGTTCTTCATGGCGGGGTGGTGGTTGGGCGCAAACATGAAGCCGATGCCCGCCGTCTCGATCGACTCGGCCACCTGTTCGGGCGTGAGCATGATGTTCACGCCCAGCGCTTCGAGCACATCGGCGCTGCCCGACTTGGAGCTGACGCCACGTCCGCCGTGCTTGGCGATGCGCGCGCCGGCCGCCGCCGCCACGAACATTGAGGCGGTCGAGATGTTGAAGGTGTTGGCGCCGTCGCCGCCCGTGCCGACGATGTCGACAAAGTGATCGGACACCTCAGCGGGCACGTCGACCTTGGTGGCGAATTCGCGCATCACGGTGGCAGCGGCTGCGATTTCGCCGATGGTCTCTTTTTTGACGCGCAGCCCCATGGTGAGGGCGGCTGCCATGACGGGCGACATCTCGCCGCGCATGATGAGCCGCATCAGGTGCAGCATTTCGTCGTGGAAGATCTCGCGGTGCTCGATGCAGCGCGTCAGCGCTTCTTGCGGAGTGATGGACATGGTCGTTCCGTATTCAGTTGGGCGCCGCCGGAGCCGCAGCCGGGGTGACCGGCTGTGCGGCGTCGCGCAAGGCGCCGATGCGCTCGCGCGACAGATCGGCCTCGCATGCGGCTTCAGCCAGATCGGCATCGGGCGCATTGCGGGCCAGGCGGCGTTGCAGGTCGCATTCGGCCTGCCGGTAGAGTTGGTGTGCGCGTACGGTGCGGTCGAATGCCATGGCGGCGCCACGGTCCGTGCCGGGGTTGTCGGCAATGCGGGCGCGCAGCATGTTGCGACGTGCCGATTCAACAGCGGTCAGTTCGGCCAGTGCCGACTTGCGTGCGGCCTGCACGCAGCGGGCGACGTTCCCGGCTTCGGGCTGGGCGGCGCGGCAGGCTTCCAGCGTACCGGCCATCGCCGGCAGGCTTGCCATCATCGCCAGCGCTACTGCCCACGCGCCGCGCATCAGACGCGTTCCTTCAGGAAGTTGCCGAGCAGCGCGTGGCCGTGTTCCGACAGGATCGACTCCGGGTGGAACTGCACGCCCTCCACCGGCAGCGTCTTGTGGCGTACGCCCATGATCTCGCCGTCTTCGGTCCAGGCGGTGATTTCCAGGCAGTCCGGCAGCGTTTCGCGCTCGATCGCCAGCGAGTGATAGCGCGTCACCTTGAAATGCCGCGGCAGGTTGGCGAACACGCCTACGCCGGTGTTTTCAATGGTGCTGACCTTGCCGTGCATCACCTTCTGCGCGCGGATCACGCGTCCGCCAAACGCGTCGGCAATGGCCTGATGGCCCAGGCATACGCCCAGGATGGGCACGCGCCCCGCAAAGTGCTTGAGCGCCGGAACCAGGATGCCGGCTTCCGTCGGCGTGCATGGGCCGGGCGACAGGCAGATGCGCTCCGGGTTCAGCTTTTCGATCTCTTCGATCGTGATCTCGTCGTTGCGATACGTGCGCACGTCCTGGCCGAGTTCACCAAAGTACTGGACGATGTTGTAGGTAAAGGAGTCGTAGTTATCGAGCATCAACAGCATGGTGGTCTCCTTAACCTCAGAAATCGGCGTCGAGGCCGTCTTGCACTTGCTCGGCGGCACGCAGCACGGCGCGCGCCTTGTGTTCGGTTTCTCTCCATTCGGCATCCGGGTCCGAATCGGCCACCACGCCGGCGGCGGCCTGCACATAGAGATTGCCGTCCTTGATGATGCCGGTGCGGATGGCGATCGCCAGATCCATCTCGCCCGAGAATGAGAGATAGCCCACCGCGCCGCCGTAGATGCCGCGCTTGACGGGTTCCAGCTCGTCGATGATCTCCATCGCGCGCACCTTGGGCGCGCCCGACAGCGTGCCCGCCGGGAAGGTCGCGCGCAGCACGTCCATGTTGGTCATGCCGGGCTTGAGGCGGCCTTCGACCGAGCTGACGATGTGCTGCACGTGCGAATACTTCTCGATGACCATCTGGTCCGTCACCTTGACGGAGCCGATTTCGGCAATGCGGCCGATGTCGTTGCGCGCCAAGTCGATCAGCATGACGTGCTCGGCGATTTCCTTCGGATCGTTGAGCAGCTCGGTGGCGAGTTCTGCGTCGCGCTCGGGCGTGTTGCCGCGCGGGCGCGTGCCGGCCAGCGGGCGGATCGTGACGATGCGGGCGGATTCGTCTGCGCCGTTGCCGTTATTTTCAGCAGCCGGCACACGGCGCTCTTCCTGGCGCACCAGGATTTCCGGCGATGCCCCGACGATCTGCATGTCGCCGAAGTTGTAGAAGTACATGTACGGCGACGGGTTCAGCGAGCGCAGCGCGCGATACAGCGACAGCGGCGCGTCGCGGAACGGCTTGACCAGGCGCTGACCGATCTGCACCTGCATCATGTCGCCGGCGGCGATGTATTCCTTGGCCTTGAGTACGGCGGTGATGTAGTCCGCCTTGTCGAACTCGCGGATGGTGTCGGTACGCACGGACGCCGACGTCACCGGGACGTCCACCGGCTGGTGCAGCTTGGTGCGCAACGCGCGCAGGCGCTGCTTGGCGCGTGAATACGCTTCGGGCTTGGACGGGTCGGCGTAGACGATCAGGTAGAGCTTGCCGGACAGGTTGTCGATCACGGCCAGCTCTTCGCAGAGCATGAGCTGGATGTCGGGCAGTTGCAGATCGTCGGGCGGGGCGGTGTCGGCCAGGCGCGGCTCGATGAAGCGCACGGCGTCGTAGCCGAAGTAGCCGGCCAGGCCGCCGCAGAAGCGCGGCAGGCCCGGGCGGAGCGCCACTTTCTGGCGGCGCTCGAACGCAGCGATGAAGTCCAGCGGGTTGCCTTCGTTCGTCTCCACCACCTTGCCGTCCGTCACGACTTCCGTGCGATTGCCCTTGGAGCGCAGCAGCGTGTGCGCGTGCAGGCCGATGAAGGAGTAACGCCCGAAGCGCTCGCCGCCCACCACCGATTCCAGCAGGAACGTGTGCGTGCCGCGGTCGTGCGATTGCGCCAGCTTCAGGTACAGCGACAGCGGCGTCTCCAGGTCGGCCAATGCCTCGGCAATCAGCGGAATGCGGTTGTAGCCCTGGTCGGCCAGCGATTTGAATTCGAGTTCGGTCATGAGCGGTCAGGTCGATTCGCCAGGCGGGGCGGTTGCGCGCCCACCGGCATGCGTTCGGTCCACGGCAAACGCAAGAGCGTCAATGATGCCGTCGGAACGTTAGCAGAACATCAGGGATGGGAACGCGCGAACGTCGTAAAAGCGACCGAGCGATCCCGCAAGGGTCGTCCGCAGCCGATAGCGGGCCAGTGGAAGACCGGCGGGCGGTCAGCGTTTGGGGCGGGAGATGCGAGGGTGGTTTGGGCGGCGCGATTGTGACGCGCCAGAGTGCCGAAACCGGGGAAGAACGATCAGCAGCCGTGCAAACGCTTACGCCCGGACGAGGGCGTGCCAGGGCCGCCAGGGCCAGGCCCCCCGGTCACCACCAGCGTCGACGCGTTTGCGATTCAGGAACATGGATCGTCAGTTGGAAGCGGCAGAGATAGCGTTGTGTGGCTCTGCATGGGGCCGGATCAACTCGGCTGCCGCAAAAAGTGTGTCGACTATAGCATCGGCTCCCGCGGCCTGTATAGGCTGGCCGTGGTTGTAGCCATACGGCACCGCGAGCACGCGCATGCCGGCCGCACGCGCGGCCCGGGCGTCGTTTTCCGAATCGCCAATGGCCACGACTTCAGCCGGGGCCACGCCAAACGCCTCCGCCACCCGCAGCATGGGGTACGGATCGGGCTTGCGATACGGGAAAGCGTCGCCTGGGTAGACGAGGTCGAAATACGTGTTCAGGCCGAGCTGCGCGAGCAGCGGCTGCGTGAAATCGTGTGGCTTGTTTGTCACACACGCGAGGGCGACGCCCATGTCGCGCAGTGCGGTCAACCCTTCGAGGACGCCGCCGTAGACGGTCACGTGTTGGCCGTTGATGGCGATGTAGGCGCGCTGGTAAGCCTCCAGGCCTTCCGCAAAGCGGCTATTTGCCTGGGCCGGTGGCAAGCGCGCATCCAGCACGCGTCGCACGAGGTTTTCCGAACCTTTGCCGACGTAGCTGACGACTTCCTCGGCAGGCATGTCAGGCGTGCCGCCAAGCGCCTCCAGCATTGCGTTGATGGCGGCGTGGAAGTCGCCTGCCGTGTCCACCATCGTCCCGTCCAGGTCGATGATGACGGCGCGGACGGGGCCGGCGGGTAGCGCGCCCGTCGTCATGCCAGGGGTGCCAGGGCTTGGCGCAGCGCGCCCACGGTGCCGCGGTAGCCGCCATCTGCATCCGGCTTGCCGAACACGGCCGAACCCGCGACGAAGGTGTCGGCGCCGGCTTTGGCAATCTCGGCGATGTTGTCTGCCTTCACGCCGCCATCGATCTCAAGCAGGATCTTGCGGCCGGTCTTGTCCTGGTATGCGTCGAGCTTCTGGCGCACGGCGCGCAGCTTGTTCAGCGCTTCCGGAATGAACGATTGGCCGCCAAAGCCCGGGTTGACCGACATGATCAGCACCATGTCCAGGCGGTCCATCACATGGTCCAGGTAGTGCAGCGGCGTGGCCGGGTTGAAGACGAGGCCAGCCTTGCAGCCGTGGTCGCGAATCAGCGCGAGCGAGCGGTCGATGTGCTCCGACGCCTCCGGATGGAACGTGATCAGGTCGGCGCCGGCCTTGGCAAAGTCCGGAATGATGCGATCGACGGGGCTGACCATCAGGTGCACGTCGATCGGCACCGGCTTGCCGTCCTTCTGTGCGTGCGGGCGGATCGCCTCGCAGACGAGCGGCCCGACGGTCAGGTTCGGCACGTAGTGGTTGTCCATCACGTCGAAATGGATCCAGTCGGCGCCCGATTCGAGCACGCGGCGCACTTCTTCGCCCAGGCGGGCAAAGTCGGCGGAGAGGATGGACGGGGCGATGCGGAAACCGGACGGATCGATGGCTGCGGACATGATGGGAGACGGATAAGGCGCGCAGAAGCGCAAAGGAGGCCGCTATTTTAGCCGGTTCGGCCGTCTGCCCGCGCCTTGCCGCTGCCACAGCCATGCCGCACAATGGGCGCCAATTCTGATTGTGGATCGACATGCCGAGCTACGAACTCACCGTCCAGGTCCGGACGCGCTATCTGCCGGAGCAATCCGAGCCGGAGCAGGGCAACTACGCCTTCGCCTATACCATCACCATCCGCAACACCGGTGACGTGCCGAGCCAGCTCATTTCCCGTCATTGGGTGATTACCGACGCCGACGAGCAGGTGCAGGAAGTGAACGGTCTGGGCGTGGTCGGCCACCAGCCGCTGCTGCCGCCGGGCGAGTCTTTCGAATACACGAGCTGGGCGACCATCAAGACGCCCGTGGGTACGATGCGCGGCGAATACTTCTGCGTGGCCGAGGACGGTCACCGCTTCGAGGCGCCCATCCCCGAATTTGCGCTGGTGATGCCGCGCATGCTGCACTGATCGGGAATCAGGGCGCGTCGGATTTGGCCGGGTGCGAATTTTTCGGGGCGGCGCTGGTCGATTCCGAAGGCTTGGCAGCGTCGCTGTGGCGCGATGGATGCTCGGGTGGGGCACGCAGCGGGCGCGGGTGCTTCTTGGCGCCCGACATCGTCCAGATCACGACGAAGATGAGCAGGAACAGCGCCACGCCGGCCTCCAGGCCGAACAGCATCATCGGATGGTTTTCAAAGAATTCGCTCATGGTCGACGGCGGGAAGCTCGGGTGGGAGGCATTGTAGCCAAGCCCGCGGCCGCATCGGACAGGATGGAACACGCATGACAGCAGCAACCTTCGACGCATTGACACCAGCACGCAACGCCACCCGTCGCCGCTGGGGCGGACTGGCCGCCGCTCTGGTCGCGGCCTTGCTTGCCGCCTGCACGAGCGGCCCCCCGCCGCGCGTCGAAACGCCGCAACCGCCCAGCGCCACGCTCGGCGGGCATCTGAGCCCCGCCACCTGGGCTGACGTGTCCGGCTGGACCGCCGATGACCTCGCTTCCGCCTGGCCCGCACTGCAATCGAACTGCCAGGCGATGAAGCGCCGCGCCGAATGGTCGCGCGTGTGCTCCGCCGGCCTGATGGTCGATGCTGGTGACCCGATTGCCATGCGCGTGTTCTTTGAAGATAACTTCACGCCGTATCGGGTCGTGAAGGACGACGGCACGGACAGTGGCCTTATCACCGGTTATTACGAACCGCTGCTGCGCGGCTCCCGCACCCGCCACGGGGCCTATCAGACGCCGCTGTACCGCATGCCGGCTGCGTGGCGCGGCAAGACGCTGCCGGCCCGTGCGCAATTGATCCGCAGTCCGGCGCTCCAGGGGCAAGAGATTGTCTGGGTGGACGACCCGGTCGAAGCGGCGTTCCTGCAGATCCAGGGCTCGGGCCAGGTCCAGTTGGAAGAGGGCGGCATCATGCGCCTGGGCGTGGGCGGCACCAACAACCAGCCGTTCCGGTCATTTGCGCGCTGGCTGCTCGACACGGGCGAAATCACACCGGTGCAGGCCACCATGCAGGGCATCAAGGCCTGGGCACGCGCCAATCCGGGCCGCGTCGAAGAGATGCTCAATATCAACCCGCGCTACGTGTTCTTTGCCGAGACGCCCGGCAACACGGGCGGGCCGATCGGCAAGTTGGGCGTGCCACTCACGGACGAGCGTTCGATTGCCGTGGACCCGACCTACATTCCGCTGGGCTCCCCGGTGTTTCTGTCGACAACCAAGCCGCTGTCGACCGATCCCATCCAGAAACTCGTTTTTGCGCAGGATGTGGGTTCAGCCATTCGCGGCGCCGTGCGTGCCGATTATTACTTCGGCCATGGCGATGCCGCGGGCGATCTGGCCGGGCGCATGAAGCAGGCGGGCCGCCTTTGGGTGCTCGTGCCGAAGGGCGGCAGCGTCGGCGTCGCCGCCCGCTAAGAAGAGGAACTAACCGCGCCGCAAGTCCACCACGCGGCGCGCTTTACCGACCGAGCGCTCGATCCCGCCGCTGGCCAGCGTCTCGATCGCGGCCGTCACACCAATCAACGACTTGATGTCGTGCGCCAGCTGACGACTCGCCGATTGGGCCGCATCCGCCGGCGCACCCAGTGCCGCCTCGATCCGCACCGTCAGCGTATCCAGCGGCCCTTCCTTGCCGAGCACGCACTGGTAGTGCGGTGACAGCGCCGCGTGCTTCAGGATCAATTCTTCGATCTGCGATGGGAACACGTTCACCCCGCGCACGATCATCATGTCGTCGCAGCGGCCGGTGATTTTTTCCATGCGCCGGAAGCCCGGACGTGCCGTGCCAGGCAATAGCCGCGTCAGGTCGCGCGTGCGATAGCGCACCACCGGCATCGCCTCCTTGCTCAGCGACGTGAAGACCAGTTCGCCGAATTCGCCGTCAGGCAGCACCTCGCCAGAGTCTGGATCAATGATCTCTGGATAGAAGTGGTCTTCCCAGATGGTCGGGCCGTCCTTGGTTTCGGCGCATTCGCTTGCCACGCCTGGCCCCATCACCTCCGACAGGCCGTAGATATCGACCGCTGAAAGCCCCATGCGCGCTTCGATGGCGCTGCGCATTTCGGGCGTCCATGGTTCGGCGCCGAAGATGCCGATCTGCAGGCTTGACGCGGCGGGGTCCATGCCCTGGCGTTCGAATTCGTCGGCAATTGCCAGCATGTAGCTGGGCGTGACCATGATGATCTGCGGCTGAAAATCGTGGATGAGCTGCACTTGTCGTTCGGTCTGCCCCCCGCCGAACGGGATGGCCGTCAGCCCCGCGCGCTCCACGCCGTAATGCGCGCCCAGACCGCCGGTGAACAGGCCGTAGCCGTAGCTCACGTGGACCTTGTCGCCGCGCCGTGCACCCGCTGCCCGGATCGAACGCGCCACCAACCCGGCCCACGTCTCGATATCCGCCAGCGTGTAGCCGACGACCGTGGGTTTGCCCGTCGTGCCCGACGACGCGTGGATGCGCGCGATCCGTTCCTGCGGCACCGCAAACATGCCGAACGGATAGTTGTCGCGCAGATCCGCCTTGGTCGTGAACGGAAACCTCGCCAGATCGCCAAGCGACCGCAAATCCGACGGATGCACGCCGGCCGCGTCGAACTTGGCCCGATAAGCGGGCACGTTCTCGTACGCGTGCGCCAGGCTGTGTTTCAAGCGTTCAAGCTGCAGTGCCTCGATGGCGTCGCGGCTGGCAGTCTCGATCGGATCGAGCGGCAGGTCGGTCGAGCGGGGGCGCATGCGGGTCTCCTCGGGGCGCCGTCGTGCGAACCTGCTCACGATCCTGCTGCGCGTCCCGATCTTGGCCCTGCGCTGCTCACTGTACCCAGGTACGGTGGCGCTTCGCGGGCCAACCTCTGGCCGCTCGCTACGGATCGTGAACAGGTTCTGAGGCGTCCTCTAATGGTGATGCGGTTTTGTGGGGGCTTTATATCGAGGTCGAACTAGGATTCTGGGCTGCCAGGGACCGGAATGACGTGGCCGCGAATCTGCGCAGACTTGCCGCGAAACATGGCGACCACCTCGCCGGCCTGGTTCGTCACGCGTACGTCGTAGATGCCGTGGCGGCCGGACAAAACCTGCTCGGTTGCCTCGGCGACGAGCACATCGCCGCCATGCGCCGGGCGCAGGAATTCGACGCTGCACCCAGCCGCCACTGTGTTGTGGTTATGGCTGTTGCAGGCAAACGCAAAAGCCGAATCGGCCAGCGTGAAGATCAGTCCGCCATGGCAGGTGCGATGTCCGTTGAGGAATTCAGGCCGCACCGCCATGGAAAGCCGGGCATAGCCCGGTGCGACCGCCTCCACGCGCATCCCGAGCCAGCGGCTGCAGGCGTCGGCGTCATACATACTTTCGCAGGCCGCTTCAGCCAGCGCCTGTGCATCGTGGAGGGTCGTTTCCGTCACGCTGATGTCCTTATTCGCCAGTGAAATGCGCCACGCGCTTGTTGAGGAACGCGTCGACGCCCTCCGCGTAATCATGAGAGTTGCCGAGTTCGCGCTGTAGGTCGCGCTCCAGATCCAACTGGGCGTCGAGCGACTGAGTGGGCGCTGCGTGCATCGCGCGCTTGATGGCGGCTAGCGCCCGGGTCGGCTGCTTGGCCAGGTGGTCGGCCATGCAATTCACTTCCGTCATCAGGATCTTTGCGTCGTGATAGACGCCCCAGATCAGACCCCAGGCGAGCGCAGTCTTGGCGTCGAGCTTCTCACCCAGCATTGCCAGCCCCATCGCCCGCGCCACACCGATGCGCTGCGGCAGGAACCACGTTCCGCCCGAATCCGGCAATAGCCCGATCTTTACAAAGGCCTGGAGGAAACACGCATTTTCGGCGGCCATTACGATGTCGCACGCCAGCGCGAGATTCGCGCCCGCGCCTGCGGCCACGCCATTCACAGCGGCAATCACGGGCAGGGGCATGGCGCGCAGACGGCGCACCAACGGGTTGAATTGCTCGTCGATGAGCTGGCCCAGGTCGGTCATCTGCCCGGGCGTGACATTGAGTTCGGAGAGATCCTGCCCTGCGCAGAAGCCGCGTCCCGCACCGGTCAGGATCAAAGCGCGGGCGCGCTGGCGCTCCACCTTGTCCAGCGCTTCGCGCAGTTCCCGGTGCATGCCGGCCGTGAAGCTGTTGAGCTGATCGGGCCGGTTCAGCGTGATGGTTGCCACGCGTTCATGCCAGTCAAGCAGAATGGTCGGGCTAGTCATCTTGTCTCCTCCTCGGTCATCGGTTCATTGATTAACCGACCGGTTGGTCGGCTAATATTACATCCATTCCAACTGGAGCTTCCATGTCCTACGAAAACATTCTGGTGCAAACGCGCGGTCGCGTCGGTCTTATTACGCTCAATCGTCCGAAGGCGCTCAATGCCCTCAACGATGCGCTCATGGATGAACTCGGCGCCGCGCTGCTTGCCTTTGATGCCGACGCCAACATCGGTGCCATCGTCATCACCGGCAGTGAAAAGGCGTTCGCCGCGGGCGCAGATATCGGCGCCATGGCCGATTACGACTTCGCCACTGTCTATAAGAACGAATACATCACGCGCAACTGGGAAACCATTCGCCGCATCCGCAAGCCGGTGATTGCCGCGGTGGCCGGCTACGCGCTGGGCGGCGGCTGTGAACTGGCCATGATGTGCGACATCATTCTCGCCGCCGATACGGCCAAGTTCGGCCAGCCGGAAATCAAGCTTGGCACCATGCCTGGCGCCGGCGGCACGCAGCGCCTGCCGCGTGCTGTCTCCAAAGCCAAGGCGATGGACCTCTGCCTGACCGCTCGCATGATGGGCGCTGAAGAGGCCGAGCGCGCCGGGTTGGTCTCGCGCGTTATCCCCGCCGACAAGCTGCTCGACGAGGCTATCCAGGCTGCGGAAACTATTGCAGGGTTCTCGCTCCCCACAGTCATGATGATCAAAGAGTCGATCAATGCGGCCTACGAGACTTCGCTCAGCGAAGGCGTACATCTTGAGCGCCGCCTGTTCCACTCCACATTTGCCACGGAAGACCAGAAAGAAGGCATGCGCGCGTTCGTCGAAAAGCGTGCAGCCGCGTTCAAGCACCAATAACGACGGCCCAGCGGGGTGACTTCGGGAATACCCGAGTAACGCCTTCGGGTATCCCGCGCCTCCTTTTGCGGCTCCTTTACGGCCGCAATCCCATGCGTAGACAAGGCTGGCGGCTATTCTTCACGAGCGCGTCATCAGCCCGTCACGACAAAGGTGTTGCCAAGCTCCGGGAACCCGCCTATAGTTCGCCCCTCGCTGCAAAAACACAGCGCCGAAACGCAAGTGGCGGTGGTGGTGTTGAGTGGTGGAGAAGCAGGAGTGGAGCGGGTTTGCGGTCGATTGTGTGGTTGGCGATTGGCGGTAGATCGGGTGGTAGTTGGCAGCGAG
>NZ_JBRFVG010000010.1:0-203284 GCF_052950655.1 Ralstonia sp. VS2407 | reverse complement strand
CGGCCACCCCAACCGCGATGGCACCCCCAGCAGCCGCCCCCGCCAATCCACACGCTGCCGAACACCGGCGCCGCGTAAACCGGCGCTGGGTAATAGGCCGGCCCATAGTAGTAATAGGGATCGTACGGATACGCAGCCGCTGGCGCCGGCGCCACGGCCATCGGGGCGATCGGGTTGCGGTAGGCGTCGTAATACGGGGCGACCACGCAGCCGCCCAGCAAGACGACCGCGCACGCGACCAGCGCGCCCGGCAGGATGGCGGCACGGCGGCCAAGTTGCGATGCGCGGTCCATGATGTGCTCCGTTGGATGCATGTGCATATGCGTTCGACAGTGTTCGGCTGCTTCAATTCCAAGGACTTCGTATGCCGCCGCAGCGAATCCTTGCCGGATCACTTACCATGACCGCTTCGCCGCCCGCGCTGGGGAGAGATCGAGGCAGGCGATGCCCATAAAACACTGGAGGACACATCCATGCAAGCCACGGCAGCGCCCACCCACGGCGATCGGGCAGCGGCACCGGCCATCTCTGCGGCCACCCGACGCAAGGCCATCATCGCCGCCACGATCGGCAATGGCCTCGAATGGTTCGACTTTACGGTTTACAGTTTCTTCGCCGTCATCATCGCCAAGCTGTTCTTCCCCACCGGCAACGACTTCACCTCGTTCATGCTGACCGTCGCCACGTTTGGCGTGGGCTTCTTCATGCGCCCGGTCGGCGCCGTCGTGCTCGGCATCTACGCTGACCGCGTGGGCCGCAAGGCCGCACTCACGCTCACCATCATGCTGATGGCGATCGGCACGGCCATCATCGGCCTCGCCCCCACATACGCGCAAATCGGCATCGGCGCACCTATCCTCATCGTGATCGCGCGGCTCATCCAGGGCTTCTCGGCCGGCGGTGAAGTCGGTGGAGCCACGGCGTTCCTGATCGAGTATTCACCGGACAACAGGCGCGGCTACTTCGCGAGCTGGCAGCAGGCGAGCCAGGGCATCTCGTTCATCCTGGGCGCCGCCATGGGTGCGATCGTCACGAATAGTCTGTCGCCCGAACAGATCGATGCATGGGGCTGGCGCATTCCGTTCCTGTTCGGTCTGCTGATCGGGCCGGTCGGCATGTACATCCGCTCGCACCTGCACGAGCCGCCCGCGTTCGCAGCGCAGAAGGAAAAGGCCGCGAAGGAGTCGCGTCTGGCACCGCTGTCGCAAGTGCTGCGCGATCATCCGCGCGAAGTGCTCGGCGGCCTGGGTGTGACGATTCTCTGGACGGTCTGCACCTACACGCTGGTGTTCTACATGCCGACGTATGCGAAGCAACAGCTCGGTCTGCCGCTGGGCGCGACGTTCCAGTCGACGGCGCTGTGCGGCGCGATCATCTTCGTGCTGTGCCCGCTCATGGGCACGCTGTCCGACCGCATCGGGCGCAAGCGCATGCTGGGCACGGTGGCACTCGTCATTGCAGCTGCGGCGTATCCGCTCTTCCACTGGCTCAACGTCAACCCGACGGTGCAGACCCTGCTGCAGGTGCAGGTGATCCTGGGTGTGTTGCTGGCGGCATTCACGGGCCCGGCTCCGGCCGTGCTGGCCGAGCAATTCCCGACGGCGGTGCGCTCGACCGGCCTGTCGATTTCGTACAACCTGGCGGTCACGATCTTCGGTGGTTTTGCTCCGCTGATCGTGACATGGTTGATTGCCAGTTCTGGCAGCAAGCTGGCACCGTCGTACTACGTGATGGCCGCGGCGATCATCAGCGTGCTTGCGCTGTCGCTGATGCACGACCGCACGGGCAAGCCGATCGAAAAGTAATCGCTTGAAGTAGACCCCGCGCGAAACACGAGCGAAAACGGCCGGTGGATCACCCCACCGGCCGTTCGTCTTTTGCGCCCAGCAACGCTGCGTTTTCCAGTACACGCACGCCCGGCGCATCCACGCGCGCCGCCATGACGAGCGCTGCCGCCACCGATTCCGCCGACACCGGTCGCCATGTCTTCGGAATCATCCATCCGATTGCATGCGACACGCCTTGCGCAGCGCGTTCACCGAGCCGAAATTCTGCGCGCGCGCCGAGCAGCAATGACGGCCGAACCACCGTCACGGACGGAAAGCCGACCGACAGGATTTCCGCTTCCACCTCGCCCTTGCAGCGGTTGTAGAAAACCCGCGAGTGCGCATCGGCGCCCAACGCGCTCACCAGCAAAAAATGATGCGCACCCGCAGCAAACGCGCGCCGCGCCAATTCGACCGGATACTCGACATCAACGCGCCGGAATGCTCCCTGCGAGCCAGCCTTCCGGATCGTCGTGCCAAGCGCGCAGATCACGATATCGGCGGCAAACGCAGACTGCGTTTCGGGCGCATCCAGGCGTTCAAAATCGACCACGCATTCGCGCAATCGACCGGGTGCTGCCTGCCCCGCTGTCAAGGCCGCGCGCCGCCGTACAAACGCCGTGACGCTGCCCGCCCAGGGCTGCGCAACCAGACGACGCACCACCGCGCGGCCCACCAGCCCGTTGGCGCCGGCCACCAGAACGGCCGGTCCGCGGGGTTGCTCCGGCGATTCGCCGCCGGCCGCGAAGCCTTGTCCGACAGGCATTTGCGAACTCGACATGATGTTCTCCATGAAGTTTGCACGGGCCCAGAAACACAGTGTACGGCGTCTGCCGAACCGGTTTTCGGCAGCGCCGCCTGCGCGCTTTCGGTGCGTTTTCGGCAAGAAGGACGCTTGCGGAAATGCAAACAAACCCCGTCGATATCAGGTGTTTCCCGGATACCCGCCCGCAAACCCAGGCGGGACAAGTGTCGGCTGCAAGCAACGGCCCGCAAACCCTTGCAGTTAGGGGATGTGCAACCCTTCGCAACGGTGATATAAAACGGGTCGCAGTACAACGCTGTCCAACAAACCTGAAGTGGGGAACTGACATGACGACCAAATCCGAACTCGTAGCCGCCATTGCGAAAGACGCTGAACTGAGCAACGCCGCCGCCGAGCGCGCGCTGAACTCCGCGCTGGAAAACATCAAGAAGACCGTCGCCAAGGGCGGCACCATCACGCTGGTTGGCTTCGGTTCGTTCTCGTCGGGCAAGCGTGCAGCACGCACGGGCCGCAACCCGCGCACCGGCGAAGCCATCAAGATCCCGGCAACCAAGACCGTGAAGTTCACGGCTGGCAAGGGCTTCAAGGACGCCGTGAACAAGAAGAAGTAAGAGTCTTCTGCCGAGCCCGGCATGCGTGCCGGGCCGGGAGACTTGCAAGGGACCCTACCGGGTCCCTTTTCTTTTGGTGCGTTTGATCTGGCGCAACGTCATGCGACCGGCCACACACCCACCAGATAACCGACCGAACCGACACGCGCGACAACGGTGTCCGGATCGCCCTCGGCATCCAGCCATGCAGCCGCGCCCTGTGGTACTTCGCCCGCGCCGATCGACAGCCCGCCGTGCACGCAATACACCAGCCATTGCATGCGCGGATGCAAGCGCGGCAGCGCGCGGCGCTCGCCGGCAGCCAGGGTAATCGCCTCGGCGTGATGCGCCCAGGCGTCGCGCCGCGTCATCACGTTGAAATCCGACAGCGGCGCATCGAGCGTGGCATGCACGTCCGCTTCCCCGGGAAAGCGCACCGGCGCTTCACCAGGGGCCAGCATCACGGCTTCGAAGTCGGCACGATGCATCGTCAGCCGGCCGCCCGCAATCACCGCAAGCGATCGGTCAATACCGGCAAAGCGCGAGAACGGCCCGGCCGCATCCACCTGCGCGGTGCTCACGCGCCAGTCGAAATTGTCGAGCGTGGCGCCAGCCGGCGCGATGGCGATTTCGGTCGTGACGCCGCCGCCGTTCTTCCACGGCATGCGGCGCATTGCATCTGCAGGAATCAGCTTCATGAGCGGCGCAACAGGTGATAGGCCAGACGCGCCGCCACGCGCAGGGTGCGACGGTCCTGGTCGTATTCGGGATTGGTCTCGGCGATGTCCGCGACGCGCACCTTGCCGGTGGCGCAGACATGCTGCACGAGGGCTTCGAGCACTGGCAGCGTGATTCCGTAGGCCGCAGGTGCAGACACCCCCGGCGCCACGGCGGCGGCCAGCACATCCATGTCGATGGTCAGGTAGACGTGATCGGCATCGGCCAGCCATGCATCGAGGTCGGCCATGCGGGCATCGAGGTGCCGCTCCTGCACGTCGGTGTCTTCTACGTAGTGCGCGTGCAGTGCATCGGCGCGCTCGAACAGCGCGGGCGTGTTCGACAAGCGGCTCACACCGAGGCAGCAATACGTGAGGTCGACGCTGTGTGCGGCGCAGTCTTCTGCGATCTGGTCGAACGGCGTGCCGGAGTTGCCCGGGCGGCTTGTGCGCAGGTCGAAATGCGCATCGAAATTGACGACCGCAAGACGCCCCCTCCAGCCTTGTTTCTGCCAATGCTGACGCAGGCCCTGGTAGGTGCCGAACGCCACCTCGTGTCCCCCACCGAGCACGACCGGCTGCGCACCGGCATCGAGCAGCTTGCACACGGTGCCGCCAAGCGCGGCCTGCGCGCGTTCCAGATCGCCGTCTTCACACGTGACATCTCCCGCGTCGGCGAGCACCGACAGCCCATGCGCGGGAACATTGGCCAATGCACGGCGGATTTCGCGCGGGCCCTGCGCAGCACCGGCGCGGCCGTGGTTGCGCACCACGCCCGCGTCGCACGCAAACCCGACCAGCGCGGGCACGCCAGACAACGTTGTCGCATCAGCCGCTTGCACGATCTGGAACAGGCGCGTCACGTCACCGCGTTCGCCGGTGTCGTCACGCCCCTGCCAGATGGAAGCATCGAACGTAGCAGCTTCGGTCATCGTCATGCGCGTGTCAGCACCGCTTGCAGGAACGAACGCGTGCGCGCTTCCTTGGGCTCGCCAAAGATGACCGACGGCGGGCCAGCTTCGACGATGCCGCCGCCGTCCATCACCACCACCACGTCGGCCACTTCGCGTGCGAAGCCCATCTCGTGCGTGACCACGAGCATCGTCATGCCTTCCTTGGCAAGCACCTTCATCACCTGCAGCACTTCGCCAACGAGTTCCGGGTCGAGCGCAGATGTCGGCTCGTCGAACAGCATCACCTTGGGCCGCATCGCCAGCGCACGGGCAATGGCCACGCGCTGCTTCTGTCCGCCTGAGAGGCTGGCAGGCATCGCGTCAGCCTTGTGCGCCAGGCCCACTTTCTGCAGCAGCTCGCGCGCTTCGGTCTCAGCTTCGTGCTTGGACTTGCCACTCAGCATGCGCGGGCCAACGGTGACGTTGTGCAGTACCGAAAGATGCGGAAACAGGTTGAACGACTGGAACACCATGCCGACCTGCTGCCGCAGCTGATTCAACTCGCCATCGGGCAGCAACTTGCCGTTGTCGATCAGGCGCTTGCCGCAGATGTCGATGGTGCCGCCTTCTGCGGTTTCCAGCCCGTTACAGCAACGCAGGAACGTGCTCTTACCCGAGCCGCTGGGGCCGATGACGACCACCACCTGTGAGGCGTCGACGTCAAAGTCGATGCCCTTGAGCACGGTGTGATCGCCATACGATTTGGTGAGCCCGCGGATCTGGATCATGGGGACATCCAGCGCGGACTTGAGTGTTTGCGGGTTCGCATTCGTCATGTTCATTGCACCATGCCTCCCGCACGGATGTTGCGTTCAAGGCGATGCAGCAGATAGCTGGCGGCGCTCGTCAGCACCAGGTACACCAGCGCAATCGCCAGATACACCTCCAGCGAGCGATACGACACGCTGATGATCTTCTGCCCTTCGTGCATCAGGTCGTGGATCGTGAGCAGCGACACCAGCGCCGAGTTCTTGATCAGCGCGATGAACTCGTTGCCCAGCGGCGGGATCATCCGCACCACGGCCTGCGGCAGGATGATCGCGCGCATCGACTGCGCCGACGACATGCCGATCGAGCGTGCCGCCTCCATCTGCCCGCGATCCACCGACTGGATCGCACCGCGCACGATTTCCGACACATAGGCGCCCGAATACACGCCCAGCCCCAGCACGCCGCACACGAATGCCGGCAGCAGGATGTCGAACTGCGGCAGCCCGAAAAACAGCAGGAAGAGCTGCACCAGCAGCGGCGTGCCACGGATGAACGTCACGTACACCGTGCAGATGCCGTAGATGAATCGGCGGCGCGGGTTCAGCCGCCCGATGCCGATCAGCAAGCCAAGCACGCAGCCGAGCACCAGCGCGGCGGCCGTCACCTCAACGGTCACGAGCGCACCGCGCAGAATGTCGTGCCAGCCGGCCCAGACAGGAGAAAAATCCAGTTCCATCAGTGTGTCCGTCGGTCGTTACTTGGCGGTGGCGCCAAACCACTTCTTGACGATCTGGTCGTATGTGCCGTCGGCTTTGATCTTCTCCAGCGCGGCGTTCAGTGCCTTGGTCAGCTCCGGCTGGTCGCGGCGCACGGCGATGCCGTATTCCTCCGTCGTCAGCGCGGGCTCAACCAGGCGCAGACCCGGACGTGCCTTCACGTAGTACGCGGCTGCGGGGCGGCCCGTGACAGCAGCATCGGCGCGGCCGATCTCGACGAGGTTGAACATCTGCTCGTTCTTCTCGACCTCCACGCGTTCGACCTTGGGGTAGTTCTCGCGCAGGTAGTTGACCGACTTGGTGCCCACCTGCACGCTGACCTTCTTGCCGTTCAGATCCGCCGGCGTCTTGATGGCCGTGTTGCCTTGCTTGACCATCGCGACCAGACCGCCGTGGTAGTACGGCACCGTGAAGTCGACCACCTTCTTGCGCTCTTCCGTGATGTAGATGCCCGAGATGGCCACGTCAAAGCGGCGCGATATCAGGCCCGGGACGAGGCCCTTGAAGTCGATGTCGGTCCACTCGACCTGACGGCCCATGGTGCGGGCCAGCGCTTCGATCATGTCTACATCAAAGCCGGTGCGCTTGCCGTTTTCGACAAACTCCATCGGTGCGAAGGTGGCGTCGGTGGCCACGCGCAGTGGCTCGCCAGCAGCGTGCGCAGCGGTTGCGAAAGACGCCGCAGCGGACAACGCCACGGCACAAGCCAGCATCGAACGCATGAAGTGACGACGATTCCCCATGAGTGGTCTCCTTGTGTGATGCATGTGGGGTGAGAAAAAAGAGTCGGAAAAATCAAAAATTCAAATGTCCTGCAGCCGCGCAGAAATGGACGCAGCCGCCGCAACGGTCATGTCGATCAGGCGCTGCTCCTTGCCGCGCACGCGCGTTGCCGGCGCCATCAACGTGATGGAGCCGAGTGCGTGGCCGGGCAGCCGGAACACCGGCACGCTCACGCCCCAAACGCCGGGATCGACCTCGCCTTCGGACAGCGCATAGCCCGCGGCGCGAATGTCAGCGAGTTCGGTTTGCAGTTGCGCCTGGGTGTCGGTATCGACGGCCAGTAAGTCGGCGAGGATGGCGCGCGCGGCAGCAGGCGGCATGAACGCGAGCAATGACTTGGCAGAGGCGCCGGCCAGGAGGGGCACGCCGCGCCCCTTCTCGAATGAGCAGCGCAGCGATTGCTGGCTCTCGACCATCTCCAGGCAGACGGCCTGGTCCTTCACGGCCACGACCAGCCCCACCGATTCGCCCGACTCGGCCACGAGTTTGGCCATGCCGATGCGCGCTTCCTGCACAAGATGCGAAGCGTGGTCGAAACCGAGTGCGAGTTGCAGGCTGATCGGGCCCGGAGCATAGGTGCCAGCCGATTCCAGCACAAAGCCCCATCGCTTGAGCATCGCCACCTGGCGGTACAGCGTGCTCTGCGGCAGGCCGGTCAGTTCGACCAGCTCGCGCGCTGCAACCGGGCGGCCGTGGCGCGCGATGGTCGCGAGCACCATCAGCACGCGGTCCGAACCGCTGGTAGCGGCAGCGGATTGTGCTGGCGAAGGGGCCAAGCCCGGCTCGGTCATCGCGAAACTCCGTCGAGTGATGTTGCGACGGAGAATGCGACGATTTTCTCAATAGATCAACGCAACATTCCCATCCACCGGGAATGAATCACGAATTCGGTATTAACACCTAGGACGCGTCGGTCACATTCCAGGCTTCCTCGTCCAGGCGCGCCTCCAGAAACGCGACGACGGCGTGGGCGGATGCCTCGCTGCGGCAGGTCGCGAGCGCGGCGTACAGCGGTGCGGCCAGGCCGTTGAGAAAGTCGGTCGGCGCTTCCGGACCTTCGGCGAGATAGCGTTGCAAGGCCGAGAATGCCCCCGCCTGGCTCAGGCGCCAGTCGGCAATCGAGGCCTGCCGCACGTGGCGCGGCGCAAATGGCTTGGCAGGCGCAGGCTGGAGCGGCGGCTTGAGCATGGACACCGTCTTGATTGGCGCGCGGCTTGCGACATGACCCTCGGCGATCAGGCGCGCGAGGTCTTGGGCGCGGTCCTCGATATCGGGGCCGGCACTGCTCAACTGCGCCAGGATGTCCGCCGCGCAGCGTTCGCCATTGACGAGCAGCAGGATCGCCCGCTGCCGATGCGTTAGGTGCCCACTGCGCGCCTGCAGCTCCTGCGTGCCGCGCTCCGTGCGCGACAGGATGTGGCTCAGATCCACCGTCCCCTCCCTTGTTTTTTATGCGTCTGTTCGATGAAGGGCCAGTCTAGAAAAACCCGGCGCGGCGCGGACCATTTGAATGCCGTATGGCGCGCGATACCGACTATCACGTGCGCGGCATTGCGTTCGCGCAGGCGACCGGCATGGCGATCGATCATCAAATCTGGATTGAAACCAGATCGACTCACAGGGCCTTTATCGTCTGCGATTGGAAATCTACAGTGCAGCGCTTCACAACCAACGGAGTCCACCATGCTCATCCGCCCCGCCTTGCTCGCCGCCGCCGTGCTGACGCTGCCCGTCCTCGCAATGGCACCCGCAGCCATTGCGTCAACCTCCGATGCTGATCTCATCCGCGCGGACCACGTCGCTGCGCCTGACACGCCGCAGGCTGCAGCCGCCGTGCTGGCCGCACGTCGCTACGCCACCTTCTGGCATACCGGCGATGCTCGCTATGCCACGCAGGCCCTGTCGCCCGCATTTGTCGACCGCACATTGCCCGCCGGGCGCGTGCAGGGCACGCAAGGCCCGCTCGATGCGTCCAAGGCGTTCCGCACCGCCGTGCCCGACATGCGCGTGGAAATCGAAGACATGGTCGTTGCCGGCGACCGCGTTTCGGTTCACCTGCGCTTTCGCGGACACTTCACCGGAGAGTTCGGCCGCGCGCACGGGCAGAACCAGCCGATCGACTTCCAGGCCTTCGACCTGTATCGCATTGCCGACGGCAAGATCGCAGAAAACTGGCACCTGGAAGACAACCAGACGCTGCTGCGGCAGATGGGCCTTCAACCGTAATCCTCACGGCTTCATTAACGCCCATTAACAGCTCAACTCCCCGCTCCCGCTATGCTTCGGCCCAGCTTGCAGACCGCCTGGCGGCTGCGCAAGCATGAGAAGAATCGAGCCAATCAACACACAAGAACATCTTCGGGAGAAGCACATGGGAAAGGGGTTTCAGGGCGCGTTGCGCACCTGGGCGGGCGCACTCGCCTGCACGGCGGTGCTAGGTGCGATGGGCATGATGGGCGCTACGTCAGCCCACGCGCAACCGGCCAGCGATCCGCAGCAGGAAATGAAGCAAGCCTGGGCTGCAGCCAAGGCTGCCGCGAAGGTGGGCCCCACCTCGATCGAACTGCGTGACCAGGCCACGCTCAAGATCGGCAAGGATAAGGTCTTCATTCCGCAGCCGGCCGCCGGGCAGCTCATGCACGCCATGGGCAACAGCAACAACCCCGACATGCTGGGCCTGGTCATGCCCACCAGCGACGAAGACGAATGGATGGTCGTCGCCAAGTACGAGGCCTCGGGCTACATCAAGGACGATGACGCCCGCGACTGGAACGTCGACGATCTGTACAAATCGCTCAAGGAAGGCACCGCCGCCGCCAACGAAGATCGCGAGAAGCGCGGCATCCCCGCACTGGAAATCCAGGGCTGGGTCGAGCGTCCGCACTATGACGCCGCCACGCACCGCCTCATCTGGTCGATGGCTGCACGCTCCAAGGGCCAGCCGGCAGATGACCCCGGCGCGGTCAACTACAACACCTACGCACTGGGCCGCGACGGCTACATCAGCCTGAACCTGATCACCGGCCGCGACCATGTCGACGCCGACAAGCCCGCCGTGCAGAAGCTGCTCGCCGATCTCGATTTCAAAGATGGCAAGCGGTACACCGACTTCAACGCGAAGACCGACAAGGTGGCCGAGTACGGGCTGGCAGCGCTGGTGGGTGGCATCGCCGCCAAGAAGCTGGGCCTGTTTGCCGTGATGGCTGCGTTCCTGGCCAAGTTTGCGAAGGTGGCGATCCTGGCGGTGGCAGGCTTTGGCGCGGCCATCGCGAAGTTCTTCAAGCGCAAGCCGAGCGCATAAGCCGTGGCCAAGCTGCTGATCCTGCTGTTTTCAGGGCTGAAGTTCGGCAAGCTGCTGACCACCGGCGGCACGATGCTGCTGTCGGTGGCCGCCTATGCCTTCGTGTTCGGCTGGCGCTATGCGGTGGGCTTCGTGGTGCTGCTGTTCATCCACGAGATGGGCCACTTCATGGCGGCACGCCAACGCGGGCTGGCCGTGGGGGCGCCCACCTTCATCCCGTTCGTGGGCGCATGGATCGACCTGAAAGAGCAGCCGATGGATGTCGAAACCGAAGCCCACATCGGCTTGGCTGGCCCCGTCGCCGGCACGGTCGGCGCGATGCTTTGCTACGGGCTTGCGCGCTACACCGACAGCCAGTTGCTGCTGGCGCTGGCCTACGCCGGCTGCTTCCTCAACCTGTTCAACCTGATCCCGCTCTCACCGTTTGACGGTGGACGGATTACGGCGGTGCTGTCGCCGCGCATCTGGTTTCTGGGGGTGCCGGTGCTGGTGGCGCTGTTCATCTGGCGACCGAGTCCGATCCTGATCCTGATTGCGGTGCTTGCGGTGCCGCAGTTGATGAAGGCTTGGCGTTACGACCCGCATGCGCCCGAAAACCGCGCGTACTACAGCATCTCGAACGAATCGCGCCTGACCTACACGGTGTATTACATCGGCCTGGTCGTCTTTCTGGCGATGATGAGCCACGAGTTGCACGACATGCTCGGCAGCGTGCGCGCATAAAAAAACCTCCGCTTGTGCGGAGGTTTTTTCTTGGGTCGCCGGAGCGATTCGCCTTAGGCGAAGTTCTTCGCAACGAAGTCCCAGTTGACCAGGTTCCAGAACGCCTCGACGTACTTCGGACGGGCGTTGCGGTAGTCGATGTAGTAGGCGTGTTCCCACACGTCGCAGGTCAGCAGCGGCTTGGCGTCGGTCGTCAGCGGCGTGGCGGCGTTCGAGGTCGACACCAGATCCAGCGAGCCGTCGGCCTTCTTCACCAGCCAGGCCCAGCCCGAACCGAAGGTGCCGATGGCCGTCTTCGTGAACTCTTCCTTGAACTTGTCGAAGCTGCCCCACTTGGCGTTGATGGCGTCAGCCAGCGCGCCGGTCGGAGCGCCGCCGCCTTGCGGCTTCAGGCCGTTCCAGTAGAACGTGTGGTTCCAGACCTGTGCGGCGTTGTTGAACACACCGCCCGAGGACTTCTTGACGATGTCTTCGAGGCTCAGGTTCTCGAACTCGGTGCCCTTGATCAAGTTGTTCAGATTCGTGACGTAGGTCTGGTGGTGCTTGCCGTAGTGGAACTCCAGCGTTTCCTTGGAGATGTGCGGCGCCAGAGCGTCTTGGGCGTACGGCAGCGGGGGGAGCGTGTGTTCCATTGTTCTTGCCTTCTGTGGGTTGTACAGGTTGGGAGCGACGATTGTAGGAGACTTGCAAAACCGGCGCAAACCGCATGCCAAATAGTGGGAATACCCGCTAAACGCGTGCGGAATCGCGATCGTTGCCGCGATAAGGTCATGCGCCGGTCACAGTTCGAGCTTCGGTTGCACGCGGGCGATTTCGATGTCGGCCGTACCGTGCGCCAGCCGCGCCTCGATACGTGCCCGGGCATGCAGGGCGTTCGGATCGCGGATGGCATGGCCTTTGGCATCGAGCAGCACCGCATAACCGCGCTCCAGCGTGCGTTGCGGCGCCAGCAGTTCCAGCCCGCTGTGCTGACGTGCCAGGCGCTCCTGCGCGCGAGCCAGCCCGTCTCGCATGACGCGTGCCAGCGTCGCTTCGGCTTGCTGCAGGCGCGTGCGCTCTCGCGTGGCGTCGGGGCGGGCTGCGGCCAGGCGCATCGTTAGCAGACGCTGCTGGTGTTCCGCGCGCTGCACGCGGCCTGTCAGGGCGAAGCGCAGGCGGCCTTCGAGATGAGCGAGCTGCGTGCGGCGTTCGCGCATCTGCGCCTGCGGGCTGCGCAGGCGGCGCGCGAGCCAATCGACGGTCTGCGCGCGGCGATCTAGCTGACGGCGCAACTGTGCCGAGAGCGCATCCCAGTCGCGCCCCACATCGCGCAGCATGCGAGCGCGATCGGGGCTGACGAGTTCGGCGGCCGCAGTCGGCGTGGGCGCCCGCACGTCGGCCACAAAATCGACGATGGTCACATCCGTCTCATGCCCAACGCCCGCCACAATGGGAATGTCCGATGCGGCCACGGCGCGTGCCACCGGCTCTTCGTTGAAGGCCCAAAGATCTTCAATGCTGCCGCCGCCCCGGCACAGGATGACAACGTCGACCTCTGCCCGGGCATTGACCCGTTCCAGCATGGCCGCGATGCGCTCTGACGCCCCGGCACCCTGCACCGGCACGGGATACACCTCCACCGGCACGTGCGGCGCGCGCCGGCGCAGCGTGGTCAGCACGTCGCGCAAGGCCGCCGCCTGCAGCGACGTCACCACGCCAATCGCACGCGGATGCCGCGGCAGGGGCCGCTTGCGGTCGGCGTCGAACAAGCCTTGCGCCTCCAGCGCGGCCTTCAGCCGCAGGAAGGCCTCATACAGATTGCCCAAGCCGGCCCGGCGGATGGCTTCGACGCTCAATTGCAGCTCGCCGCGCGCTTCGTACAGCGTGACCAGCGCGCGCACCTCGACGGCCTCGCCTTCGCGCGGGGTGAAATCGGCGTACTGGTTGCGGCCCTTGAACATCACGCAGCGGATCTGCGCGCCTGCGTCCTTGAGCGAAAAATACCAATGGCCGCTGGCCGCGCGCGTGAAGTTCGAAATCTCACCGCGCACCCATCCCAGCGGAAAGTTGCGCTCAAGCAGCCCCGCAATGCGGCGGTTGACGTCACTGACGGTAAGCACATCCTGCGAGCCCCGAGTCGGTGCAGACGCAGCGGCTGGTGCGGCCGCCATCTCAGGTGTGGATGCGGGCGTGGGTGCGGTGGCATCCATCCAGAATGGGCGGCGGGAAGACGGCGGCGGGGTCATAAGTGGTGCGGGGAGCGCAAAACGATGAGGCTTCGGGGCGACTTCTACCTTGAATAGGGGAGGCAACCGACGCTGGGTGGGCTACCTGTCCACAGCATAACTTCCTTGTCAAGCTTGACAGCGGGCGGGTGACTCGCTCTCTGCATTTTGACGCAACCTGTTGATTCTTATGAAAAATCCACCCATGTCAAAATTTCAGCAGCGCAAGTAATTTCGTTCTGCGTCAAGCATTTAGCCACGGCGCCCCAAGGATGTTCACAAAGTTATCCACAGCGGCGCTGGAAAACCACGATGTGACGCCTGGGCAGTGGATAAATCGGCCGTCGATTCTCACACGTTCGCGGCGGGTATCCCCATTTTTTCGTGCGAATGCCCGCTGCACAATTTTTAGGCGCACCACCGAGCGCCCTTTTGAATCAGTCACTTAAGGTGCTTGTCCGGGCAATGTCCACAACCCGTCCACAGGACTGTCCCGTGCCGGTGTGGATTTCCTTGCGCTTTTTCGAGGCACAGCCTCGTTCTTCTCCAAATCCGCGCCAAAACCCTGGCTGCCTCATTTTTAAGCACACCATTGGACTTCCTTTCAGATCAAGCACTTAGCGTGCTTGTTGAGGCAATGTCCACAACCCATCCACACAACTGTCCCGCAGCGATGTGGATTACTCGCCGTTTTACCGGGTCCGTGGGCGTTTGCTCACGGAGTGGCCACCGAATTGCCGCTTGCACATTTTTTAAGCACGACACCGAACTCCCTTTCGCATCAAGCACTTAGTTTGCTTGTTCGGGCAATGTCCACAACCCGTCCACAAGACTGTCCCGCGCGGCTGTGGATTGTGCGGTCAGCATCTTTCGTGACAGCGCGTTGACCATCGTCTGCGCCTGTCGCGATGCTGCGCCATCGTGTTGCCGTGGCAGGTCCGACGCGCTAGAGTGCTGCCTGTTTTTGCCGCAACGGACAGCGTTCGGGGACGCGGACGGCATAAGCAGCAAACCAGAACAGAATCACACTCCTTCTACAACGACAAAACGGGTTGTCCAGTGTTTTCCATCATTCAAGCCGCCGGCTGGCCAATCTGGCCGCTGTTGATCGCCTCGGTGCTCGCGCTCGCGCTCATCATCGAACGCTTCGTCGCCCTGCAACGCAAGAAGATCATTCCGCCCAAGGTGTATGACGAGGCGCTGGCCGTCGCGCATCAGCGCCGTGCCACGCCAGAAGTGGTGAACACGCTGGAACAGGGCTCGCCGCTGGGCCGGCTGCTGGCCGCAGCGCTGCGCCACGTGGTGCTGCATCCGAACACCACGCGCGATGCCGCCAAGGAAGTGGTGGAAGAAGCCGGCCAGAATGTTGCCCACCGCCTGGAGCGCTATCTGAACGCGCTCGGCACGATTGCCTCGGTGGCGCCGCTGATGGGCCTGTTCGGCACGGTGGTCGGCATGATCGAGATCTTCGGCAGCCAGACCGCCGCGGGCACGAACCCGCAGGCGCTGGCGCACGGTATCTCGGTCGCGCTGTACAACACCGCGCTGGGCCTGGTGGTGGCCATCCCGACACTGATCTTCTGGCGCTACTTCCGCGGCGTGGTGGATAACTACGTGGTCGAGCTGGAGCACCTCTCCACCACGTACCTCGACGCGATCCTGCCGCCGCGGCGCGGCTGATCCGGGCAACGCCCTACTGGAAACAGCCATGCGCTTCCGCCCGCGCCGTGCCCGCGAAGAGCCGGAGATCAACCTGATCCCGCTGATCGACGTGCTGCTCGTGATCCTCATTTTTCTGATGATCACGACCACGTATTCCCGCTACACCGAACTCAAGGTCAACCTGCCTACCGCCGAGGCTGAAAAAGCCACCGAGCGCCCGGGCCAGATCGTTGTGTCCGTCACTGCCAACGGCGTCTACTCTGTCGACAAGCAAGTGCTCGACACGCGCGACGTCACCAGCCTGGCCGACGCCCTGCGCAATGCCGCGGGCAAGACCGGGGGCCCGGAGCCCATCGTCATCGTCAACGCCGATGCGCAAGCCGCGCACCAGGCGGTGGTGAATGTCATGGAAGCCGCGCGGGTGGCCGGTCTGTCGCACCTGACCTTCGCCACGCAAACCGGCAACGCCCGCTGAGAGACCGTCTCTAAACCACAATCACACCGCATGCCCGTCGCCCAGCACCGCCTCGCCAGCTTCGTCACCCGCCAATGGCAGCAACGCGGCTGGTTTGCTTGGGTGATGTGGCCGCTGTCTTGGCTGTTTGGTGCGGTGAGCGCGCTGCGCCGGCTGCTGTTTCGCACCGGCGTGCTGCGCTCGGTGCGGCTGCCGATGCCGGTGGTGGTGATCGGCAACGTGACGGTGGGCGGGGCCGGCAAGACGCCCGCCGTGATTGCGTTGGCGTCGGCACTGGCTGAAGCCGGCCTGCGGCCGGGCATCGTCTCGCGCGGCTACGGTGCGCAACTGAAGCATCCGCGCCCTGTGCGCGAACACTCCCGCGCAGAAGACGTCGGCGATGAACCGCTCTTGATCGCGCGTGCCACCGATCTGCCAGTGTGGGTCTTTCCCGATCGCGTGCTGTGCGCGCAGACGCTGCTGGCCTCGCACCCGGGCTGCAACGTGATCGTCTGCGACGACGGCCTGCAGCACTATCGCTTGCGCCGCGATATCGAAATCATCGTGTTCGACACGCGCATGGGCGGCAACGGCTTTCTGCTGCCCGCCGGCCCGCTGCGCGAGCCGATGGCGCGCCGCCGTGACGCCACGCTCATCAACGACCCGAACTACCGCGCCACGCCCGACCGCCCGAACGTCTTTGGCATGCACCTCGAACTGCAGGACGCGTACAACCTGGCCGACCCGGCGCTGCGCCGCCCGCTCGCCCAGTTCGCACGCATCGAAGGCGGACAATTGCTTGCCGCGGCCGGCATCGGCAACCCCGAGCGGTTCTTCGCCTCGCTACGGGCCGCCGGCCTCAAGCCGAGCACGCTGCCGCTGCCCGATCACTACGATTTCGCCGACAGCCCCTTCACCGACAGCCACGCCGAGGTCATCCTGATCACCGAAAAGGATGCCGTAAAATGCGGCCATCTCGACGACCCGCGCATCTGGGTGGTGCCGACCACACCGGTGGTCGACCCGGCGCTGGTCGAACAGGTCTGCCAGCGCGTACGCGCCCTGGCCGATCGCGCAACGCTCAAGGCAAGCGCACAATAACGCCACCCCATCCGCTGTACCGGCGCGCCGCCCTACCGTTTGGGCGGCCGCCACGGAGCCTCTACCGCCATGGACAATCGCCTGCTGGAAATCCTCGTCTGCCCGTTGTGCAAGGGCACGCTGCAACACGACCGCACCAACAACGAACTGATCTGCCACGTCGACAAGCTGGCCTACCCGATCCGCGACGGCATCCCGGTCATGCTGGCCGATGAAGCGCGCCAGACTGTGGAAGGCACGCCGGTCGATCCGGCCTGATACGAGGGTCGCCGCCATGTCGCACGCGCCGTTCATCGCTGTCATTCCCGCGCGGCTGGCGTCCACGCGGCTGCCCAACAAACCGCTGGCCGACATCGACGGCAAGCCGATGGTGGTGCGCGTGGCTGAACGCGCGCATCAGTCGTCTGCCGCGCGCGTGGTGGTCGCCACCGATGCGGCGTCGGTCGCCGATGCCTGCATGCAGCATCACGTGGAAGCCGTGCTCACGCGCGCCGACCACGCCTCTGGCACCGACCGTCTGGCCGAAGTGGCCACCGTGCTGGGCCTGCCCGATGACGCCATCGTCGTCAATGTGCAAGGCGACGAACCGCTGATCGCACCGACGCTGATCGACAACGTGGCTGCGCACCTGCGCGACCACCCCGACTGCGCCATCGCCACCGCTGCCCACCCGATCCATGACCCGGCCGACGTGTTCAATCCGAACGTGGTCAAGGTCGTGCTCGACGCTGCCGAACGCGCACTGTTGTTCTCGCGCGCGCCGCTGCCCTGGGCGCGCGACACCTGGACGCCCGCGGTCATGGCGCGGTCCGTTGCTGAGCGCCCGCTGCCAGCCATGCCCGTGCTGCGCCATATCGGCATCTACGCGTACCGCGCCGGATTCCTGCGCCGCTTCCCGCAATTGGCCGCTGCCCCGATCGAACAAACCGAGCAGTTGGAGCAGCTACGCGCCATGTGGCACGGTGAGCGCATTGCCGTGCTGACCACGAATGACGCCCCCGCGGCCGGTGTCGACACCCCCGAAGACCTCGCCCGAGTGCGCACTGCCTGGGCCGAACTGCTGACCCAGGACGGCCCCTGAAGCCGCGATTTCTCTGAACTTTGCGCGTGGGGCTGCCAAAACCCCGGCCCCGCCATGGCATAATCGCGAGGACGACAAGCCGCATGACGGCGCCCACGCAGGCGCCACAGCGGCGACAGGGAGACAAATCGAGCCATGGGTGCCGCCGTCCGGCGGACGCCTGATTCCCCAGAGTCCGGTAAGGCTGGCGTCAACTTCGCCCGCTAGGCTGCCTGTTTGCGTCGATTGCGTCGCCATGGCTTGATCACCAGGCGTATTGGGAATCCGCCCTCTCGGACCGATTCCCAACGCGCTTCAAACAGCCTGACAGCGCGACAAGATTCGAAAACTTGAGGAACTCGTCACCATGCGGTTGATTCTGTTGGGCGCGCCCGGCGCCGGCAAAGGTACGCAAGCCAAATTCATCTGCGAAAAGTTCGGCATTCCGCAGATATCCACCGGCGACATGTTGCGCGCGGCCGTCAAGGCCGGTACCCCGCTGGGTATCGAAGCGAAGAAGGTGATGGATGCCGGCGGCCTGGTGTCGGATGACATCATCATCGGCCTCGTAAAAGACCGCCTGCAGCAACCTGACTGCAAGAACGGCTACCTGTTCGACGGCTTCCCGCGCACCATTCCGCAAGCGGAAGCCATGAAAGATGCCGCAGTGGCAATCGACTACGTGCTGGAAATCGACGTACCGTTCGACGCCATCATCGAGCGCATGAGCGGTCGCCGCGTGCACGTGGCATCGGGCCGCACGTACCACATCAAGTACAACCCGCCCAAGACCGAAGGCGTGGACGACGAAACCGGCGAAGCGCTGATCCAGCGCGACGACGACAAGGAAGAGACCGTGCGCAAGCGCCTGGACGTGTACGAGAACCAGACGCGTCCGCTGGTGGACTACTACTCGCAGTGGGCGGCGAACGGCAATGGCGCCGCGAAGGTCGCGCCGCCGAAATACCGCAAGATCAGCGGCGTGGGCAACGTCGACGAGATTACCGCCCGCGTATTCGGCGCCCTGCAAGACTGAGCGCCTTCCCGCCCCGACCCGCTGACGAAAAGCGGCGCCTCCTGACGAGGCGCCGTTTTTTTTTTGCGCGATCACCAGTGGCTTCGCGATACCATATGACGCTGAACTTGACGCGAACGTAAACGTCAAGTAACTCGCAAACCACAACCAAGGAGACACGGCATGGAGATTCGCGATCAGGTATTCATCGTCACCGGCGGCGCGTCGGGACTGGGCGCAGGCACTGCGCGCACGCTGACCAAAGCCGGCGGCAAGGTGGTGATTGCCGACCTGAACGAGACCGCCGGCGCGGCGCTCGCGCAGGAACTGGGCGGGCGCTTCGTGCGCTGCGACGTCGCCTCGGAGGCCGACGGCCAGGCGGTGGTGGAGGCCGCCACATCGCTGGGCACGCTGCGCGGGCTGGTGAACTGCGCGGGCATTGCCACGGCGTCGCGTACGGTGGGCAAGACGGGGCCGCATCCGCTGGACCAGTTCGCACGGGTGATCAACATCAACCTGGTCGGCACGTTCAACATGATCCGCCTGGCCGCAACGGCCATGGCCGGTAACACGCCAAACGCGGGGGGCGAGCGCGGCGTGATCATCAACACGGCATCGGTGGCAGCGTTTGACGGGCAGATTGGCCAGGCGGCCTACGCAGCATCCAAGGGCGGCGTGGTGGCGATGACGCTGGCGATTGCACGCGACCTGTCGCGCGACGGCATCCGCGTGATGACGATTGCGCCGGGCATCTTCGAAACGCCGATGCTGCTGGGCATGCCGCAGGAAGTGCAGGACGCGCTGGGCAAGATGGTGCCGTTCCCGCCGCGCCTAGGTAAGCCGGCGGAGTATGCGCAGCTCGCTCGCGCGATCGTCGAGAACCCGATGCTCAATGGCGAAACCATCCGCCTGGATGGCGCCATCCGCATGCAGCCGAAATAAGCGCGGCGGTCAAGTCACGAGGTGGCTGGCAGCGCCATCCGGCGAATCATCTGCCACGCCGCCTCGGCCGCCGGCGAGAGCGAGCGATCCTGCCGACGCGCCAGCACAATGGCGCGCGTTTCCTTTGGCGACAGCGGCACCGCCACCAAGGGCGACGAAGACGGCAGCGGCAACGACAGCGACGGCACCACGCCCGCGCCGATACCCGCTTCCACCATGCCAAACACAGCGCTGCTGTGGCCCATCTCCTGCGCAACGTCAGGTTGAACGCCGTGGCGCAGAAAGATGCGGTCGATGAGCGGGCGGCTGCCCGAAGCGTGGTCGAGCAGGACGACCGCCGTGCGATGCAGATCTTTCCAGCGCACGCTGCTGCGTTGCGCGAATGGGTGATCCTTGCGACAGACGAGGCAGAACGGATCGATCAGCAGCGGCTCGGTCCATAGGCCTTCGGTATCGAGCGGTTCTACCACCACACCGAAATCTGCTCCACCTGTGCGGATCAATTGCAGCGTGTCGACCTGCACGGAGTCCCGCACGATCATGCGGATATCCGGATAGCGCACCGCGCACTCGGCCACGTAGACCGGCATCAATCGGGTCGACACCGTGGGGCTGGACGCCACCACCACGCGCCCGCGCCGCTGCTCGCCCACCTGGCGCGCCTGTTGCAACGTGTCGTCCAGGTCGGCGACGAGGCGGTCAAGCGCCGTCGCCAGCGAGCGCCCCACTTCCGTCAGCACGACTTCGCGGGTGGTGCGATCGAGCAGCTTCAGGCCTAGTTCGCCTTCCAGCTCGGAGATCGAGCGACTCACGGCCGGCTGTGTCAGGCCGATGGTGTCGCCCGCGCGACTGAAGCTGTGCGCACGTGCCACCGCAAGAAAGACGCGCAATTGGCGCAGGGTCACATTCATGCTGACTGCGTATGAATTGATTCGATCAATGCATTTGTATTCTAGATAGGGATGTTGTGCAATAGCGCCTATCCCGCCATCCAACCCGCGCCGTCACGTAACGGTGACTGCGCATGCACATGAAGATTCCGCTTTTGTCTCCGTTGTTGTCCCATATCGATGGGTTCATTCGCGCCATGCTGGTGATGGTCGCCCTCGCCCTCTTCTTCCCGGCGCTTGGCGCGAGCGACGGTCCGTTGCGGCTCGACATTGTCACCATCGTCGGCGTATCGCTGGTGTTCTTCCTGCACGGCGCAGCGCTCTCGCGCGAGAAGATCGTCGAAGGCGCGCGCAACTGGCGCCTGCATCTGTTCGTGCAAAGCTGCACATTCATCCTGTTTCCGCTGATCGGCGCGGTCATTCTGTTTGTCTGCAAGCCGTTCATTCCGGCTGAGCTGCTGCTGGGCGTGTTCTATCTGTGCGCGCTGCCGTCCACGGTGTCGTCGTCGGTGGCGATGACGGCCATGGCCAAGGGCAACGTGCCGGCCGCCATCTTCAACGCGACCATCTCGGGCCTGATCGGCATGATCGCCACGCCGCTGCTGATGAGCTTCGTGATCCAGGCCTCGGGCGCGGACCTGTCGGTCGGCAAGGCGCTGCTTGGCGTGGCCGAGCAACTGCTGCTGCCGTTCGTGCTGGGCCAGTTGCTGCGCCCGGTGCTCGGCGGCTTCATCAACAAACACAAGCCGATCATCAACAAGGTCGACCGCGCGGTCATCCTGCTGATCGTGTTCAACTCGTTTGCCGATTCGACGCACGCAGGCGTGTGGTCGAAGTATCCGTGGGAGACCATCGTGGCGGTGGCCGTCATGAGTGGTGCACTGTTGTTCGTCGTGCTGGGTGCGACGACGTGGCTGTCGCGGCGCGCGGGCTTCAACCTGGCCGACGAGATCACCGCCGTGTTCTGCGGCTCGAAGAAGAGCCTGGCGAACGGGGTGCCGATGGCGAAGATTCTGTTTGCCGGCAACCCCGCGCTCGGCCTCATCGTGCTGCCGCTGATGATCTATCACCAGTTGCAGTTGATCGTGTGCTCGACGCTGGCGCGCAGGTATGCAGATCGCGTTGCTCGCGCGGAGACCGGCGCCAGCGCCCCGGCCAGCCGCCCGGCTTGATCAGCGCAAGCCCATCAGACCCGCAAGTTCCGCTTCAGGCCAGTGGTAGGTGCGAACCCAAGCGTGCCCGCCATCGGCCGTCTCCAGCCAATCCCGGCTGACCGACACACCGCCCAGGGCTTCGTAGAAGCCGATCGCGGCGGTGTTCGCCTCGTACACCAGCAGATGCAGTTGTGTGATGCCCTGGGCCGCGGCCCAGCGCGCCGCTTCGCCCATCAGGCGCTTGCCGACGCCATGGCCACGTGAAGCCGGCAACAAATGCAGGTTGTCGACGAGCGCGCCCCACGGCGTGCCGTCTTCACGCAGAGCACAGAGAAAACCGATGGTCTCGCCGTCCAGATCGGCACACCACACGCATTGCCCGGCCACGGGCGTAGTCATGCGTTCACGCCACTTGGCCTGCATCTCAGCGTTGGCCACGCCGTCAAGATACGCGTCGGACAGGATGCCGAGCCCGCGATACGCGCTCTGCCAGCTTTGCGTGTGGATGTCGGCGATGGTGCTGGCGTCAGACGCCCCGCCGTCGCGCAATACAACCGTTGTCATTCGTCAGACGCCCGGGTTGCGCGACAGGGGCGGGTTCTTGGCGAAGTACGCCCGAATGCCGCGCAGGATGGCGTCGGCAAGCTGGTTCTGGTGGCCCAGGTCGTTGAGCTTCGCTTCTTCTTCCGGATTGGAGATGAAGGCGGTCTCGACCAGGATGGATGGAATGTCCGGCGCCTTGAGCACCGCAAACCCCGCCTGCTCGACCTGCCCCTTGTGCAGCCGGTTGATGCCGCCGATCTGGTCCAGCACCGCCTTGCCGACCTTCATGCTGTCGGTGATTTGCGCGGTGGTCGACAAGTCCAGCAGCACGCGCGTGACCTGCGCGTCTTTCGAGCCGAGATTCGCCCCGCCGATCATGTCAGCCGCGTTTTCCTTGTTGGCGAGCCACTTGGCCTGCGCGCTCGAAGCGCCGCGATCGGACAGCACGAACACCGATGCCCCGCGCGCCTCCGGTGAAAGAAACGCATCGGCATGAATGGAGACGAACAGATCCGCCTGCACGCGGCGCGCCTTCTGCACGCGCACGCCCAGCGGGACGAAGTAGTCGGAATCGCGCGTCATCATGGCGCGCATGTTGGGCTGGGCGTCGATCTTGGCCTTGAGCATGCGGGCAATCGACAGCACCACATCTTTCTCGTGCGTGCCGGCACCGCCCGTGGCGCCCGGGTCTTCGCCGCCATGGCCGGGGTCGATAGCGACCGTGAGCAGCCGGCGCATGCGGGGGCCGTTCGACGGCGCGCGCGGCACGGGTTGCTCGGGAATGATCTCCAGTGGCGGCGTGTTCGGCGCGTTGGCAAGCGTCGACGGAGGATTCGTAGACGTTGCGGGTGGCGCCTTGCGCGGCGGCGTGCGGCTGGCAAGCGCCGGGGGGTGCGGCTCTTCGATCGGCGGCTTGGTTGGGCTGCCACCGCTGCTGCGGCGTGCCAGAGCGGCGATGGGGTCGTCGTCATCCGACGCCGATGGCATCGGCGTACCGCCCGACGCAGCAAAACGCTCCTGCTTGCCCTCGGTGGCCTGCACGAGCTGCATCAGCGGGTCGGGCGGGTTGGTCGGGTACAGATCGAACACGAGCCGGTTGCGATAGCCCGCAATCGGCAGCAGCGTGAACACCTGCGGGTTGACGCTTTCCTTCAGGTCAAACACCAGGCGCACGACGCTCGGCCGGTTCTGGCCTACGCGCACCTGGCGGATGTACGGATCGTTCGGCGCGATCTTGGCAACCAGCTCGCGCAACGTCGGGTTCAGGTCCAGCCCGTCGATGTCGACCATCAGGCGATCTGGGTCCTTGATGAGCTGATGCGTGGCCTTGAGCGCGACGTCGGACTCGATGGTCACGCGCGTGTAATCCTGGGCGGGCCACACGCGCACGGCGACGATGTTGGCGCCGCGCGCAATCTGCGGGCCCACCAGGCTCAGGATGACCGTGCCTGCGCCGGCCTTCGCCATGCGCGTGAGCCATTGGCGGCGGGCCTGGCTCGGCAGGTTGGGATCATCCGGTTGGTCGGTCGGCAGATGCTTGATCAGCATGGGAACAGGTGTTGCAACGACTGTAGAAGTTGAAGGCCGGACTGCGTGCGTGCGCTCAGACGTGCCAGGCGCGGTGCATGCTCAACGCCGTCATCGTAGGTTTCGTGCACAACGTCGACCGATAAGGCGATGTGCAGATCGGGCGTGCCGAGCAGCGCCTGGGCTTTCTCGGGCCACTCGACCAGGCACAGCGCAGGTTCGGCAAAGCAATCGCGGAACCCGGCATCAGTCCACTCTTCGGGATCGGCAAAGCGGTACAGGTCGAAGTGATAGACCTTTTGCGTGCCTGTAGTTCCGGCAACATCGTACGGCTCGACCAGCGTATAGGTGGGGCTGCGCACGCGCCCGGTGTGTCCGAGGCCGCGCAGGATGGCGCGCGAGAGCGTCGTCTTGCCCGCACCCAGATCGCCCGAGAGTTGCACCTGCACGGGCCGCGGACCGAGTGCCAGCACGGCCTGCGCGAGCGCCGCGCCAAAAGCCAACGTGGCCGCTTCATCGACAAGCGAAAGCGTGCGCTCGGCGAGCGGAGGGGTCAGACCAGAAGGCGCGTCAGCAGGGAGCACGGTGGGCATTGCGTACAATTTGGGCATGTCCGCCACCCCCACGTCATCACCCGAAACGAACCTGGATGCGCGCTTGCCAGCCGATGAGGCCGGCATGCACGCGCTTGTGGCGCAGATCCGCTCCTGGGGTGCCGAACTCGGTTTCGATGCAATCCGCATCGCCGATGTCGACCTGTCGCACGCTGAAGAAGGGCTCCAGACGTGGCTTGCGCAGGGGTTTCACGGTGACATGGATTATATGGCGAACCATGGCATGCTCCGCGCACGCCCGGCCGAACTTGTTGCCGGAACGGTACGCGCCATCGTCGCGCGGATGCCGTATCTGCCACATCTGGCCGATCCGCGAACGGCCGGCAGCGACTGGCGCACCATCGAGTGGGACCGCCTGCGCCGCCCCGAAGACGCCACCATCTCGCTCTACGCACGTGGCCGCGACTATCACAAGGTGCTGCGCCAACGCCTGCAGAAGCTCGCAGAAAAGATTGCCGACGCCGTGGGGCCGTACGGTTTCCGCGTGTTCACCGATTCGGCGCCAGTGCTCGAAGTCGCATTGGCCACGAACGGCGGCCTGGGCTGGCGCGGCAAACACACGCTGCTGCTGGACCGCGATGCGGGCTCGATGTTCTTCCTCGGGGAAATCCTCGTCGACCTGCCGTTTCCCGTTGATCCGCCCGTGGAGCCCCACTGCGGCAACTGCACGCGCTGCATCGACGTGTGTCCTACGCAGGCCATCGTCGCGCCATACACGGTGGACGCGCGCCGTTGCATCTCGTACCTGACCATCGAGCACAAGGGCAGCATCCCGGTCGAGCTGCGGCCGGCGATGGGCAACCGCGTGTACGGCTGCGACGACTGCCAGCTCATCTGCCCGTGGAACAAATTTGCCGTGCCGGCCAACCTGTCTGATTTCGACGTACGCAACGGATTGGACGCGGCCACGCTGGCTGAACTCTTCCACTGGACCGACGCCGAGTTCAACCAGCGTCTGGAAGGCAGCCCAATCCGCCGCATCGGCCACGAGCGCTGGCTGCGCAACATAGCCGTGGCGATCGGTAACGCGCTGCGCGCTCCCCTGCCGGATACCACGCGCGCGCAACTGGTTGCCGCCTTGCAAGCACGCGCTGATGACGCATCGGAACTCGTGCGTGAACACGTGGCCTGGGCGCGGGCACAGACGACGTGAGCGCTCGCTCGGGTTAGGCACGCCAACTCAGCAGGACTGTGATGTGCCTTTAATCTGCCTTTCCAAGTTGTCACGCGGATTGGTTTAAAAATCCAACAAAACGCGCGGAGCACAAAACCGCGAATACCTGCTTAACGCTCTCGCCAGCGGGGCCTTATACCGCCTAGTACGCAAACGCTTGCGCATCAGGGCAGACACCAATTGTTTGCAAATAAAATATCGGGAAAATGGCGGCTTAATCTCAAACCGCCCATTTCGATGTTTTCCGCTCTTGTTCATCTCCGTTGCGCACTGCAGGCTGCTGTGCGTGCCCGCTCATCCAGGATGGCACGCGCGTGGCGCGGCGGCGTCATGGGCGCGATGCTCTGCGCCGCGTGCGCGAGCCCGGCATGGGCAACGGTGAACGTCGAAGGTGTGCCGTTCGACGACGCCGCACGTGTGGCCGGCCGCGAACTGCTGCTCAACGGCACGGGCCTGCGTTCAGTGTTTGTCATCAAGGGCTATGTCGCAGGCTTGTACCTGCCCGAGCGCGCGAAGAACGCGGCGGTCATCCTCGGCATGAAGGGGCCGAAGCGCCTGCAGATCCACCCGCTGCGTGATGTGGGCGCCGATACGTTCATCCGCGCGCTGAACGACGGCATCCACCGCAACCAAACAGAAATTCAAATGCTGAGGCTGGCCGACCGTCTGACGCAGTTGGAAGACGCAATGCGCCAGATCGGCTCCACCAAGCGCGGCGACACCATCAACTTCGACTACGCGCCCGATGCCGGCACCACCATCAGCATCAACGGCGTGACACGCACCAAGGCCATCCCCGGCGAAGATTTCTACCAGGCCGTGCTCAGCATCTTCATCGGCAACAGCCCGGTCGACCGCGATCTGAAAAGCGGGCTGCTCGGAACCTGACAATCTGACGATTGGCTTTTCAGGGTTTCCCCGGTTGCGGCGTCGTTGGCGTTTGCAGTTGTGCTATTCAGCAGTTTCCCCACAAGAACGCAGAACGCACACCAAGCCACAAGGAGGATGACGATGACCAAGGGATCTCTGATCGCCAGCCTGATCGCAGCCGCTGGAACGCTGTTGTGCGGGCCGGCGCTGGCCGATAACTACCCAGCCAAGCCGCTCAAGCTGATCATTCCGTTTCCGCCGGGCGGCACCACGGACATCGTGGGGCGAGGTGTGGCCGATCAGCTTGCCAAAGTGCTGGGCCAGGCCGTGGTGGTGGAAAACAAGGGCGGCGGCGGCGGTTCGATCGGCGCCGATGCCATCGCCAAGGCCGTGCCGGATGGCTACACGATCGGCATCGCCACGGTCTCTACGCATGCCGTCAACCCGGCGTGCAACCCGAAGCTTTCGTACGACCCGCTCAAGGATTTCAAGCCGATCACCAACCTGGCTACCGTGGCCAACGTGATTGCGGTCAACCCGACCTTTCCGGCCAAGAACTACAAGGAATTTGTCGCGGCGCTGACGGCGAACCCCGGCAAATATTCGTTCGCGACATCAGGCACTTGCGGCATCGGCCACATGCTGGGCGAAGAGTTCAAGGTGCTGACCAAGACACAGATGGTCCATGTGCCGTATCGCGGTGCAGGGCCGGCATTGAACGACGTGCTGGCCAACCAGGTGCCGATCATGGTCGACAACCTGCCCTCGTCCATGCAGTTCATCAAAGGCGGCAAGCTGCGACCGATCGTGGTGGCTTGGAACAAGCGCATCGACAGCCTGCCGGACGTGCCTACGTTTGCCGAAGTCGGCCTGAAGGATGCGAACGACCCGGCGTGGTACGGACTCGTGGCGCCAGCCGGCACGCCGGACGACATCATCCGCAAGCTCAACGAAGCTTCGGTCAAGGCGCTGAAAGACCCGGGCCTGGTCGATCGATTCCGCGGTGCCGGTGCCGAGCCTGTCGGCAATATGCCGCAGCAATACACGGCCGAGATCAAACGCGAATTCGACAAGATGCGCACGTTGGTCAAGCAGCAGAACATCAAGCTGGATCAGTAACGCTGCCCGCCTTGGGGCCTGTGCTAGATTCGCAGGATTGTTTTTCAGCGCCGGCCCCTGCCATGCCATCCCCTTTTGACGCCGTTCTCGAAGCGCCCTTCGGCAAGCTGGGCGTGCGCGTGGGCAGCGGCGCCCTGCGTGAACTCGTTTACCTGCCCGACAGCACGCCCGTCGTCGATTCATCGGACGCATTGATTGCCAAGCTGGCCCGTCAGCTCGACGCGTACTACAGCGACCCACGCACGACGTTCGACATCCCGCTCGCACGCACCGGCACGGATTTCCAGCACCGCGTATGGCAAGCCATCAGCGCCATCCCGTGCGGCAGCGTCATCACCTACGGCACCATCGCGCAACAGATCGGCAGCGTGCCGCGCGCGGTCGGGCAGGCGTGCGGCGACAACTGGTTCCCGATCCTCATCCCCTGCCACCGCGTGGTGAGCGCGTCCGGCATCGGCGGGTTTTCGCACCACACGGATGGCTACCTGCTGAACGTCAAGCACTGGCTGCTACGCCACGAAGGCGTGATGCTGATATGAGAAAGGCTGCACAGAAAGACGCCGAAGCGCCGGCCCTGCCGCCGCAAAGCGCAGATGCCATCCAGCGCTTTTGCGACGCGCTCTGGCTGGAGGATGGCCTCGCCCGCAATACGCTCGATGCGTACCGTCGCGACCTCACGCTCTATGCGCACTGGCTTGCCGAGCGCAGCAAGTCCATCGCCGAAACCGAAGACGGTGACCTGGCCGATTACTTTGCCGCACGCCATGCCGAGAGCCGCGCATCGTCGGCCAACCGGCGCCGTACGGTGTTCAAGCGCTTCTTCCAGTGGGCACTGCGCGAGCACGTGGTGAGCACCGATCCGTCGCGCCTGTTGCCCACCGCCAAGCAGCCGCCGCGTTTTCCGAAGACGCTTTCCGAAACGCAAGTCGAGGCGCTGATCAACGCACCGGATGTCGACACGCCGCTCGGCCTGCGCGATCGCGCGATGATCGAACTGATGTATGCCAGCGGGCTGCGCGTGTCGGAAATCGTCGCGCTGAAAACGGTGGAAGTCGGCCTGAACGAGGGCGTGGTGCGCGTGGTTGGCGGCAAGGGCGGCAAGGATCGTCTGGTGCCGTTTGGCGCCGAAGCGGGCGACTGGCTGCGGCGTTATCTGCGCGATGGCCGCACCGCGCTGCTCGGCGAGCGCACGGCTGACGCGCTGTTCGTGACCGCACGCGGCGAAGGCATGACACGCCAGGCGTTCTGGTATCTCATCAAACGCTACGCGCTGCTCGCCGACATTCACGCACCGCTGTCGCCGCACACGTTGCGGCACGCGTTTGCCACGCACCTGCTCAACCACGGCGCAGACTTGCGCGTGGTGCAGATGCTGCTCGGCCACGCGGATATTTCCACCACGCAGATCTACACCCACGTCGCGCGCGAGCGGCTGCGCACGCTGCACGCCCAGCACCATCCGCGCGGATAGCGACCGTTCCTCCCTGCCCCGTATGAGCAAGTCCAAGCACGTTTCCGAGACGCCCGCTACGCAGTTCCTCAAGGCACATGGCGTCGCTTTCACCGAACACACCTACGACTATGTCGACAAGGGCGGCACCACCGAGTCTTCGCGCCAGCTTGGCGTGGATGAGCACGCCGTCGTCAAGACGCTGGTCATGGAAGACGAGCATGCCAAGCCGCTGATTGTGCTGATGCACGGCGATTGCTCGGTCTCGACCAAGAACCTCGCGCGACGGACCGGCCGCAAGAGCGTGCAACCGTGCAAGCCCGAGGTGGCACAGCGGCATAGCGGCTACCTCGTCGGCGGCACGTCGCCGTTTGGTGTGCGCAAGGCAATGCCGGTGTATGTGGAGGCGAGCGTGCTGGAGCTGGAGCGCATCTATATCAACGGTGGGCGGCGCGGCTTTCTCGTGAGCCTCGTGCCCGGCGTGCTGACCACCGTGCTGAACGCGCAGCCCGTCAATTGTGCAAACCCCGATTGAAACGAACACGGTGGCTGGGGCACGCTTGCGGCCACGCTACAATCGCGCAGCCTGATTTCTCACATTTCATATGTCACCAGTCGTCGCAACCGTCCTTTTTGCCGTGGCCGCCTACCTGATCGGCTCGATTTCGTTTGCCGTGGTGGTCAGCCGCGCGATGGGTCTGGCGGACCCTCGCACCTACGGCTCGGGCAACCCCGGCGCCACCAACGTGCTGCGCTCGGGCAACAAGAAGGCGGCCATCCTCACGCTGCTCGGTGATGCGGCAAAGGGCTGGCTGGCGGTGTGGCTGGCGCTATTCCTGGCGCCACGCTTTGGCGTCGATGAGACCGGCATCGCGCTGGTGGTGATCGCCGTGTTCCTGGGCCACCTGTATCCGGTGTTCCACCGCTTTGCGGGCGGCAAGGGCGTGGCCACGGCGGCGGGCATCCTGCTGGCGCTGAACGTGTGGCTGGGGCTGGCCACGCTGGCGACGTGGCTCATCATCGCCGTGTTCTTCCGTTATTCGTCGTTGGCGGCGCTGGTGTCGGCGGTGTTTGCGCCGTTCTTCTACGTGCTGATGAACGGCTTCGACTGGATTGCCGGAGCGGTTGCGCTGATGGCGGTGCTGCTGATCGCGCGGCACCGCGCCAATATCGCCAAGCTGCTGGCCGGCAAGGAAAGCCGCATCGGCGAGAAGAAAAAAGCCGCCTAATTGCGCAGCTCGGCGCGCACCGAATGCGCGCGCCGATGTTCTCCCGGCGGCCGGCCCGTGTGCCGCCGGATCAACCGCCGGAAGGCGGACATGTCCTGATAGCCGCACTGCTCGGCAATCGTCGTCAGGCTCAGCGTGCTGACTTCCAGCAAGTGGCACGCGCGCTCCACGCGCAGCCGGTGCAGAAATTGCAGCGGCGACATCCCCACCGTTTTCGTGAAATGCCGAAGCAGCGTCCGCTCGCTGGTCGAGGCGACGGTGGCGAGTTTCCCCAGATCAAACGGTTCGTGCAGATGCTGTTGCAGGTAACGGCGCGCGCGCAGCACGACGCTGTCTCGGATGGCCGGTTTGCTGCGCAGCCAGATGCCGATGGCCTCGCCGCGTGAGGGGTGATCGAGCGCCGTATTGCCCAACGTGCGCGCAAGCCGCGCATCAGCCAGCCGCGCGACCACGCGGTGCATGAGCGCCACGCCATGCTCCATCGCCCGGGCGGTGATGACGTTGCCGCTGCTGACGATGGCCTGCGCCGGCGCGGCTTTCAGATGCGGAAAGTAGCCCTGCACCCAACCTGCGATGAGCCATGTCACCGTCAGCCGTTGGCCTGCGGGCAGCACGTCAGCCAGCATCGCCACACCTGTGAAGGGCGAGGCCACCAGCCGCCCCGCATCCAGATAACGGCGGATGGTGGCGCGCTCCACTTCGAGCAGGGCCAGACGCTGCTCCAGCGTGCCGATGTGGTCGAAATGCAGCGGGGGGACGATCAACGCATCACCGAGATGCGTGTCGTCTTCCGGTAGTGCGTCACAAGGGCACGCGAGCGTTTCTGCCGCGGCCTGCCAACGCGCCGGGTCCCGCGCGATGAGCCGCCAGCCGAACACCGGCGCCTTGGCGGCATTGGCCCGCTTGCCGCCTTGCATGGAAGCCAGCGCATTGGCCACGCCAAGCGTATCGGCGGCGGTCGCCAGCATGGAAAAAGCAACGTCCGGAAAAATCAGCAGGTCGATTTTTGGCATGCACGAGTATAGGCGGCAGGACCGTCTGCATGGCGATATTGACCCTAATTCTGGCGGGAATACCTCTTCCGAATCGGAATCGCCCGATTGACGATGCGACGGTGGCTGCGCACAGACGCAACCGCCCATAACAACACCGACATCAGGAGACAACGCACGATGCAGCGATTCATGCAGGGATTCGCACCGCGCGCCACGCTTGCCACGGCCGCGCTTGCGGCGCTGGCCGGCTGCGCCAGCACAGACAGCGGCTGGACCACGCCTTCGGACACCGGCCTTTCGGCCGAAATCAGCCGCACCCGCTTCGGCATTCCGCACGTCCGCGCCAACGACTACGCCAGCCTCGGCTTCGGCATGGCCTACGCCTATGCGCAGGACAACGTGTGCCTGCTCGCCGATCAGGTCGTCACCGTCAACGGCGAGCGCTCGAAGACGTTCGGGCCGGACGGCACGGTCGTGGTGTCCTTCAAGCCGGTGCCCAACACGCAAGCCGACGCCTTCTTCAAGAGTGCGTTTGACGAAGCCGGCCTGCGCGCTGGCTATGCGCAGATGTCGCCCGAAGCGCGCGAGCTGCTGCGCGGCTACATCGCGGGCTACAACCGTTATCTGAAAGACACGCCGGCCGCCAACCGCCCGGGAGCCTGCCGCAATGCCGACTGGGTGCGCCCCCTCACGATGGCCGACATGATGCTGATGGGCGAAGAAAAAGCCATCCAGGCCAGCGCGGGCGCCATGCTGGCGAGCATCGTCGCGGCGCAACCGCCGGGCGGCGCACCTGCGTCGGCCGTCATTGCACCGCATGCCGTCGACACCGCGGCACTTGACCGCGACCTGCAACTGCGCGACATGCCGATCGGCTCCAACGGCTGGGCCTTCGGCAAGGCCGCCACGGACAACGGCCGCGGTGTGCTGCTCGGCAACCCGCACTTTCCCTGGACGAGCACCAACCGCTTCTACCAGATCCACCTGACCGTGCCCGGCAAGCTGGATGTGATGGGCGCGTCGATTGCCGCGTTCCCCGTCGTCAGCATCGGCTTCAACAAAGACGTGGCATGGACGCACACCGTTTCCACCGGTCGCCGCTTCACGCTGTTCGAGCTGAAGCTCGCCGAGGGCGATCCGACCACCTACCTGATCGACGGCAAGCCGCACAAGATGACCACGCGCACGGTGGCCTTTGACGTGAAGCTGCCGGACGGCCGCATCGAACATCGCACCCACACTTTCTACAACACGGTGTACGGCCCCGTGCTGTCGATGCCTGCGGGCGGCATGCCATGGACCACGCAGAAGGCCTACACGCTGCGTGACGCTAATCGCAACAACACGCGCTCCATCGATACGTGGCTGCATATCGCGCAGGCCAAGGACGTGGCGGGCATCCGGCAGGCCATCAGCAATCTCGGCATTCCGTGGGTGAACACGATTGCCACCGACCGCAACGGCCGTGCGCTGTTTGCCGACGTGTCGACCACGCCGGATGTGTCGGCCGAAGCGCTCAAGCGTTGCGCGCCGTCTCCGCTGGCCGACAAGCTCTTCAAGGGCGTGGGATTGGTGCTGCTCGACGGCTCACGCAGCGCGTGCAACTGGCAGGTCGATCCGACATCGCCCGTGCCGGGCCTGGTGGCGCCCGCGCGCATGCCGGTGCTCGAGCGCGATGATTACATCGCCAACAGCAACGACAGCTCGTGGTTGAGCAACCCAGCGCAGAAACTGACGGGCTTCTCGCCGGTGATGGGTTCGACCGACGTGCCGCAACGCCTGCGCACCCGCATCGGCCTCATCGAGATCGAGCGTCGCCTGAACGGGACCGACGGCCTGCCCGGCAACCAGGTCAACCTGCCAAACTTGCAGGCGATGATCTTCCGCGACGCCAACCTCGCCGGCCACCTCGTGCGCAACGATCTGCTGGCCGCCTGCAAAGCCACGGCAAACCTCGACGCCGATGTGCGCGACGGCTGCGCTGCCCTTGCGCAATGGAACCTCACGGACAACGTCGACGCCCGCGCTGCGCACCTGTTCCGCGAGTTCTGGATGCGCGCCAAGGACATCCCGCATGTCTATGCGGTCGACTTCAACCCCGCTGATCCGATCCACACACCGCGCAACCTGCGCATGAGCGATGCAACCGTGCGCACGGCCGTGTTCAAAGCGCTGAAGGATGCCGTGAGCGCCGTCCGTACCGCCGGTTTTGCGCTGGACGCACCCCTGGGCACTGTCCAGGCAGCACATGCGCCAGGCGGCGACATCGCCCTGCACGGCGGTGAGGAGTACGAAGGTGTGCTCAACAAGCTGCAAAGCACGCCGATCGGGCCGAAGGGCTTGCAGGTGTATTACGGCACAAGCTACATCCAGACCGTCACGTTCGACGATCAGGGCCCGGTGGCCGATGCGCTTCTGACCTATGGTGAATCCAGCGATCCGGCTTCGCCGCATGCGTTCGACCAGATGCGCGAATTCTCTGCCAAGCGCTGGAACCGGCTGCCGTTCTCGGAAGCCGCCATTGCCGCCGATCCGGCATTGAAGGTGACCAAGCTGTCGCAGTGAAGTTTTGCCACCGCTAATGCAAACGCCCCGCTCGTGCGGGGCGTTTTGCTTGGGAGCGCGACGGGCTCAGTCGCGGAAGTTATTGAAATCCAGCGGCGTGTCGCTCACGTCCTTGCGCAGCATGGCAATCACGCTTTGCAGGTCATCCCGCTTGGCGCCGGTCACACGCACCGCGTCGCCCTGAATGCTCGCCTGCACCTTGATCTTGCTGTCCTTGATGGTCTTGACGATCTTCTTGGCGAGGTCACCCGAGACGCCCTTCTTGATCTTGACGACCTGCTTCATCTTGTCGCCGCCAATCTTCTGTTTGTCTTGATAGTCGAGGAAGCGCACGTCGACGTTGCGCTTGGCGAGCTTGTTCATCAGCACATCGTTCACCTGGCCGATCTTGAAATCGTCATCGGCAAACAAGGTCAGTTCCTGCTCCTTGTGCTCGACCCGGGAGTCCGAGCCCTTGAAGTCGAATCGCGTCGAAATCTCTTTGTTGGCCTGTTCCACGGCGTTCTTCACTTCCACCATGTTGGCTTCGCATACCACGTCAAACGACGGCATCGTGTTCTCCTTGCAGACTTGAATTCGGGTTGCTGCGGCGCCTCGCTGCGGGTGCCGCGTGCGCCCTGGCTTCTATAATCTTGGCTTTCCCAGCAGATTTGGCGCCATGGCGTTGCTCGACACGCATTATCCCCTAGGCCAGCACAACACGTTCCGTTTTGAGGCCACCGCCCGCTACGCCGCGCACGTGCGCACGCCGGAAGACATTCCCGCCGCGCTGGCCGACCCGCGCGTGCAGGGCCTGCCTGTGCTGGTGCTGGGCGGCGGCAGCAATGTCGTTCTCACGCGCGATTTCGAAGGTCTCGTGCTGCTGATGGAGATTCCCGGCATCGCCGCCGGCCAACGCACGGTCGACGGCCGCGAAGTCCACACCGTCACCGCAGGCGGCGGCGAATCGTGGCACGGCCTGGTTGCCCACACCGTCTCTCATGGCTTGCCTGGGCTGGAAAACCTCGCGCTGATTCCCGGTACGGTGGGTGCGGCGCCCATCCAGAACATCGGCGCATACGGCGTCGAGATCAAGGACCGCTTCCATTCCCTGCGCGCCTACGACCGCCACGCCGGCGAGTTCGTCACCCTGACCGCCGCCGATTGCGCCTTCGGTTATCGCGACAGCCTCTTCAAGCGCACCGGCGCCGATCGCTACATCATCACCGAGGTCACGTTCGCCCTGCCACTCGACTGGCAGCCCGATACGCACTACGCCGAACTTGCACGCGAGTTGGCCGTGCAGAACATCGCCAGCCCGACGGCGCAGGACATCTTCGATGCCGTGGTCACCATCCGCCGCCGCAAGCTGCCCGATCCGGCCGAGATCGGCAACGCGGGCAGCTTTTTCAAGAACCCCATCGTCGATGCCGCCACGCGCGATGCGCTGGCCACGCGCTTCCCGAACTTGGTCGGGTATGCGCAGCCGGACGGCACCTACAAGCTCGCCGCCGGCTGGCTGATCGATCAGTGCGGCTTCAAGGGCCGGCAGAGCGGCGCGGTGGGCGTGTATGGAAAGCAGGCGCTGGTGCTGGTGCACCGTGGCGGCGGTAGTGCGGTCCAGTTGATGACGTTGGCGCGTGAGATCCAGGACGCAGTGCATGCGCGCTTTGGCGTACGCCTCGAACCTGAACCAGTCGTGGTGTAAAGAGACTGGCGGGATGGGCGCGCTGGGCATATTGCGCCACATGCAGCGCGTCTGGATTCAGGCAGCCTCGGCCAGACGTACCCGCGGCCGACCCAATGGCCTAAAATGGTAGGTTTGACCCTACGACCACCCTTTTCGCGTTCCATTTCATGACCACCGAAACCTTTGACGGCGTCCGCCTGACCACCAAGGCCAATGTGTACTTTGACGGAAAGTGCGTCAGCCACAGCTTTACCCTGCCCGACGGCACCAAGAAGTCCGTGGGCGTGGTGCTGCCGGCCACGCTGACCTTCGGCACGGCCGCCGCCGAGATCATGGAATGCGTGGGCGGTTCGTGCGAATACAAGCTCGACGGCACCGATGAGTGGAAGACGTCCGCCGCCGGCGAAAGCTTTCAGGTTCCGGCCAACTCGAAGTTCGACATTCGCGTTACCGAGAGCTACCACTACATCTGCCATTACGCCTAAGCGCACCTGAGCGCCAGCAGCGATCATCAGAAGAGAAAGAGTATGGAAACCATCCTGCAACACGTTCCCGTCGGCCAGAAGGTCGGCATTGCCTTCTCGGGCGGTCTCGACACCAGCGCGGCGCTGCGCTGGATGAAGAACAAGGGCGCGCTGCCCTACGCCTATACCGCCAACCTGGGCCAGCCCGACGAGGAAGACTACGATGCCATCCCGCGCAAGGCCATGGAGTACGGTGCAGAGAAGGCCCGCCTGATCGAGTGCCGCCCGCAACTGGCCAATGAAGGGATTGCCGCCATCCAGGCCGGCGCCTTCCACATCAGCACCGGCGGCATCACGTACTTCAACACCACGCCGCTGGGCCGCGCCGTGACCGGCACCATGCTGGTCGCCGCGATGAAGGAAGACGACGTCAACATCTGGGGCGACGGCTCGACCTTCAAGGGCAACGACATCGAGCGCTTCTACCGCTACGGCCTGCTGACCAACCCGGCCCTGAGGATTTACAAGCCGTGGCTGGACCAGGCCTTCATCGATGAGCTGGGCGGCCGCGCCGAAATGTCGGCCTTCATGACGAAGGAAGGTTTCGGCTACAAGATGAGCGCCGAGAAGGCCTATTCGACGGACAGCAACATGCTGGGCGCCACGCACGAGGCCAAGGATCTGGAGCACCTGAACAGCGGCATCCGCATCGTCAACCCGATCATGGGCGTGGCGTTCTGGAAGCCCGAAGTCGAGGTCAAGGCGGAAGAAGTGTCGGTCACATTCGACGAAGGCCGCCCGGTCGCCGTCAACGGCCGCGAGATTGCCGACCCGGTGGAGATGTTCCTGGAACTGAATCGCATCGGCGGCCGCCACGGCTTGGGCATGAGCGACCAGATCGAAAACCGCATCATCGAAGCCAAGAGCCGCGGCATCTACGAAGCTCCGGGCATGGCGCTGCTGCACATCGCCTACGAACGCCTGGTGACCGGCATCCACAACGAAGACACCATCGAGCAATACCGCATCAACGGCCTGCGCCTGGGCCGTCTGCTGTACCAGGGCCGCTGGTTCGATCCGCAAGCGATCATGCTGCGCGAAACCGCCCAGCGCTGGGTAGCCCGCGCCGTGACGGGCACCGTGACGCTGGAGCTGCGCCGCGGCAACGACTACTCGATCCTGAACACCGAATCTCCGAACCTGACCTACGCACCTGAGCGCCTGTCGATGGAGAAGGTCGAAGACGCACCGTTCAGCCCCGCCGACCGCATCGGCCAACTGACCATGCGCAACCTGGACCTGATGGACACGCGCGACAAGCTGTCGATCTACTCGAAGGCTGGCCTGCTGTCGCTGGGTACCGCCAATGCACTGCCCCAACTCGACGGCGGCAAGAAGTAACTACCTGCCGCGTCAAAGCAAAAAGGCCGCTCCGACGTCAATCGGAGCGGCCTTTTTCTATGGCGTCAGACTCGGGCTCAGTAGCGCCCGCAGAGCAGGTATTCCATCAGCGCCTTCTGCACGTGCAGGCGGTTTTCCGCCTCGTCCCACACAACGCTCTGCTTGCCGTCGATGACGGCTGCCTCGACCTCCTCGCCGCGGTGCGCGGGCAGGCAGTGCATGAACAGCGCATCGGGTTGCGCACGCTGCATCATCGCCTCGGTCACCATCCAGTCGCCGAAGGCCTTCTTGCGCGCTTCGTTCTCGGCCTCGTAGCCCATGCTGGTCCACACGTCGGTGGTCACCAGATGCGCGCCATCGCAGGCTTCGAGCGGGCTTTCGAACACATGCACAAACGGCAAAGCAGAATCGGCCACCATGGCCGGATCAAGCTGATAGCCCTTTGGTGCAGAAAAATGGAAGCGGAAGCCGAGAATCTCAGCCGCCTGGATCCACGTGTAGGCCATATTGTTGGCATCGCCCACCCACGTGACGGTCTTGCCCTTGATGGGGCCCCGCTGCTCGATGAAGGTGAAAATGTCGGCCAGCACCTGGCACGGGTGATATTCGTTGGTCAGCCCGTTGATGACCGGTACGCGAGAATGCGCGGCAAACCGTTCGATGATCTCCTGCCCGAAGGTGCGGATCATGATGATGTCGGTCATGCGGGAGATGACCTGCGCCGCGTCTTCGATTGGCTCACCGCGCCCCAGTTGGGAATCGCGCGTGTTCAGGAAGACCGCGTGGCCGCCGAGCTGGTGAATGCCGGCTTCGAACGACAGGCGCGTACGCGTGGAATTCTTCTCGAAGATCATGGCCAGCGTGCGGTCGTGCAGCGGGTGCCACGTCTCGTAGTTCTTGAACTTGGCCTTGAGGATCGCGGAACGGTCCAGCAGGTATTCGTACTCTTCCAGCGAAAAGTCCTTGAACTGCAGGTAGTGCTTGATCGAGCTTGGTGGGTTCATAAAACAACGAAGGCGGCCTGCAGATGACGCTCCGGGAACATCCCGTGACACGTCGCCCTAGCCGCCTTGCCTGTTGAAGATTCAGTCCATCATACGGGATCGCCACCCATTTGGCGAGTTTCGCGCCTGCGCGGGCGGCTACCATAAAGGCCCGGGTGAAAGGCCGATGAAAGTCTTATATAAGATATAATACTGGCTGCCTCGGATGCCCCAACCGTCCGCAAACCGGCACAACGAGCCGGCCCGTCCGGTTCATGAATCGGCAACCAGGCAGGCGCATCATCCGCACCACAAGTGCACCCCCGCTCGAACGTTGCGGCACCCGCACGGTCGAAGTCGTTTGCAAATTTCCACAGCCCCACGCAGTCCATGGCAGCCAACCCTCGCCAATTCTTTATCCAGGGCGTCACCCGCGACGGAAAGACCTTCCGCCCGAGCGACTGGGCCGATCGGCTGTGCGGTGTGATGGCGCAGTTCCGCCCCGCCGGTGATAGCGGAGACCCCCGCTTCACCTACTCCCCCTATGTGCGCCCGGTCATGTCGGGTGGCATCCGCAGCGTGTTCGTCGACGAGCGCCTGCGCGACATCGAACCCAAGGCACTGGATTTCGTGCTGAACTTCGCGCACGACAACAATCTGCAGCTCGTGGAAGCCTGCATCCTGCCGGAAGGCGGCACACCCGCGAAAGCCTGATCCCGTAAAGAACGGCACCCCACTCAGCGCCTCGCACATTGGGCGCACAGAATGCAAAAAGCCCGTCCGAAGACGGGCTTTTTTATCGTCGGGGCGCGACGTTGCGTGTCGCGCCATGCCGGCTAGGCCGGCATCACCCGAACTTAGGCAGCCATTGCCTTGATGGCAGCGGACAGACGCGACTTGGCGCGCGCAGCCTTGTTCTTGTGGACGATCTTCTTGTCAGCGATGCTATCGATCGTGCTTTGGGCCGTCTTGAATGCAGCAGCGGCAGCAGTCTTGTCGCCAGCGGCCACAGCCTTGCGGACGCCCTTGATTGCGGTACGCAGACGCGAGCGCAGAGCCGAGTTGTGAGCGTTCTGAACGACGGCTTGGCGTGCGCGCTTGCGTGCTTGTGCGGTGTTTGCCATGGAAAAATCCCTGAAGAAACGGTAGCAAGCGCCCCGGGAGACACGGAAGGCCGAAGCGCGCAAATTGGTGAAAGACGGCAATTATACGCAGACTTCCGCGCCCAACGCAAACCCTGTTGTGAAATCGCCCGGATAACGGCAGTTTGCGGCTTTTGCGGCACTTTTGGGCGCATGACAAGCCGGTCCCTATAATACGGCCGCAATTGTGCCCTCCGGTCACGTCAGTCACGCCGGGCGCGAACCCCGCATGGCGCCGTCGGTCAGACCGCCATCGTCGTGTTTGCCTCCCAGACGGCGCCCAACCAAGCATTCATCTTGAATCTCCTCAAAACACTCGCCACGATCAGCGGCCTGACGATGCTCTCGCGCATCACGGGGCTCATTCGCGAGACGCTGATCGCCCGTGCCTTTGGTGCTTCGGTGTACACCGATGCCTTCAACGTCGCCTTCCGCATCCCGAACCTGCTACGCCGGCTTTCGGCCGAGGGCGCGTTCTCGCAAGCGTTCGTGCCGATCCTGGGCGAATTCAAGAATCGCCAAGGGGAAACCGAAACACGCGCATTGGTCGACTCGGTGGCCACGGTGATGACGTGGTTCCTGGTGGTCATCTCGGCGCTGGGCGTGATCGGCGCGCCGTTGATCGTCACCGCTGTGGCAACGGGTTTCAAGGCGCACGAGAACCAAGCCTATATCTCGGCGATCTTCATGACGCGCGTGATGTTTCCGTACATCGGGCTCGTGTCGTTGGTGGCGCTGGCATCAGGCATTCTCAATACGTGGCGACAGTTTGCGGTGCCCGCTTTCACTCCGGTGCTCCTGAACCTGTCGTTCATCGTGGCAGCGGTGTTTGTGGCGCCGTACCTCGAAACCCCGATCTACGCACAGGCCTATGCGGTGATGGTGGGCGGCATCCTGCAGCTGGCCATTCAGGTCCCGTCATTGCGACGCGTGGGCATGCTGCCACGCGTGTCATTCAATGTGCGACAAGCGTGGCACCACCCGGGCGTGCGGCGCGTGCTTAAGCAGATGCTGCCGGCCACGCTGTCGGTGTCGGTCGCGCAGATCAGCCTGATCATCAACACCAACATTGCATCGCGCCTACCGACGGGCAGCGTGTCGTGGCTGAACTACGCCGACCGGCTGATGGAATTCCCGACCGCACTGCTGGGTGTGGCACTCGGGACGATCCTGCTGCCAAGCCTGTCCAAAGCAAGTGCGGACAACAACCGTGAAGAGTATTCGTCTCTGCTCGACTGGGGCCTGCGGCTGACCGTGCTGCTGGCGGTGCCTTCGGCAGTGGGGCTGTTCGTGTTTGGCGCGCCGCTGACGGCCACGCTGTTCCACTACGGCAAGTTCACCGGCATGGACGTCGAGATGACGCGCCAGGCGCTGACGTCGTACGGCGTGGGGCTGATCGGGCTGATCGTCATCAAGATCCTGGCGCCGGGCTTCTACGCGCGGCAGGACATCCGCACACCGGTGAAGATTGCGCTGGTGGTGCTGGTGGCGACGCAGTTGTCCAACTATGTGTTCGTACCGATGTTCGGACACGCGGGGCTGGCGCTGTCGATCAGCTTTGGCGCGACCATCAATGCGGCGCTGCTGTTCTTCGGCCTGCGCCGTCGCGGCTATTACCACCCGCTGCCGGGCTGGGGTCTATTCATCGCGCAGGTGATGTCGGCCGTACTGCTGCTGGCGGGCGTGCTGCTGTGGCTTGCACACAATTTTGATTGGGTGGGACTGGGCGCCAAGCCGCTCGTGCGCATCGCGCTGCTGGGGGCAAGCTTGGTCCTGTGCGCGGTGGTCTATTTCGGTACACTGTGGCTCACCGGATTGAAGTTTTCCACGTTCCGAAAAAAGGCCATCTGATGACCACTAAAGTCCTCGATTATTTTTCGGCCCTGGTCGCGGACGACGACAGCATCCCACTCACAGAAACCGCCCTGTCAATTGCGCAGGACGCGTATCCGGATCTGGACCTGCAGGCAGAGCTGGCCGCCATCGACGTGCTCGTCGCGCGGATCAAAAACCGCATCGCCGACGGCACGCCGGCCATCCAGCGCCTACGCCTGCTCAACCAGTTTTTCTATCGCGAGCTGGGCTTCGGGCCCAATGCAAACGATTACTACGATCCCGAGAACTCCTATCTGAATACCGTGCTGCAAAGCCGGCGCGGCATTCCGATCTCGTTGGCGGTGCTGCTGATGGAGATCGGCCAGCAGATTGGCCTGCCCCTCAAGGGCGTGTCTTTTCCGAACCACTTCCTGGTGCGCATGAGCATTCCGGCAGGCGAGGTCGTGCTAGATCCGCTGACGGGCCAGACGTTGTCGAAAGAAGAATTGCAGGACATGCTCGACCCGTACCTGGAGAAGGAAGGCATCGAAGACCCGAACACGGTGCCGCTCGGGGTGTTCCTGCAGGTGGCCACGCACCGCGAGATCATCGCGCGCATGCTGCGCAATCTGAAGGCGATCTATCTGCAGGAATCGCGCTGGCAGCGCCTGCTGGCGGTGCAGCAGCGCTTGGTGATTCTGCTGCCCGATTCGATCGAGGAAGTGCGCGACCGAGGGTTGGCCTACGCCAATCTTGAGTGCTTCCGGCCCGCGCTGGAAGACCTGGAAGCCTACGTGGACGCGCGGCCAGATGCAGCCGACACGGCCAAGCTCAAGGAGCGCATGCCAACGCTGCGCGCCATGAGCAAGCACTTGAATTGACGTCTACTTCGGGGCCACAGCGCCCCGACGGCGCCTGAGAAGCTTCCATAGCCCGCCCAGTGCCAGCGGCACAATCGCAGCACCCAGGCCGATAAGCACGATCGTGTTCAGGTGCTCGCGGATGATGGGCACGTTGCCGAACAGGTCGCCGGTCAGCACCAACAAGCCGACCCACAGCACGGCGCCGATCATGTTGAACAGCTGGAATTTGGCGAACGTCATCTTCGACACGCCGGCGACGAACGGCGCGAACGTACGCACCACCGGAATGAAACGTGCCATTACCAGCATTTTGCCGCCATGGCGCTCGTAGAAGGCGTGTGTCCTAAGCAGCGCTTGGTGATCCAGGAAGCGGATGTGGCCGTCGAATACCTTGGGCCCGATCCACGAACCGACGAAGTAGTTGACGGTGTTGCCCGTTACCGCGGCAGTGACCAGCAGCACGATGAGCAGCCAAGCGTCCATCTGGCCCGTGGCGCACATTGCGCCGGCAATGAAGAGCAGCGTGTCGCCCGGCAGGAATGGCAGCACCACCAAGCCGGTCTCGGCAAAGACGATGGCGAACAGCAGCACGTAGACCCACGCGCCGTACTGCTGAATGAGCAGTCCCAACGATTTGTCGACATGCAGAACGATGTCGAGCAGTTGCATCACGATATCCAAACCAACCCCCGATTGAGCAGCGGGGAATGATACCGGATGTCAATTAATTTTCCCCTTGCGCTTGCCGGGCTTGCGTCGGTGCGCCGCACAGGGCGTGACATTTATAATGCCGCGATGACTTCCGCCTCGACTTCCCGCCGCCCCATCCGCCCGCTTCCCGACCAGCTGATCAGCCAGATCGCGGCCGGCGAGGTGGTCGAACGGCCGGCGTCCGTGGTCAAGGAGTTGCTGGAAAACGCGCTGGATGCCGGCGCCACGCAGCTGCAGATCAAGCTGGAGGAAGGTGGCGTGCGGCGCATTGCCATCACCGACAACGGCGGCGGCATTCCGGCGGGCGAACTGCCCGTCGCGCTGATGCGGCATGCGACCAGCAAGATCGGCTCGCTGGAAGAGCTGGAATCGGTATCAACGCTGGGGTTCCGGGGGGAGGCGCTGGCCTCGATTGCCTCGGTAGCGGAACTGACGCTCACGTCGCGCACAGCGAACGACGCTCACGCCACGCAAATCATTGCGCAAACCGGGCGGGCGCAGCCCGCCTCGGGCGGCATCGGCACCACCGTCGATGTGCAGCATCTGTACTTCAATACGCCGGCACGCCGCAAATTCCTGAAGACGGAGCAGACCGAGCTGGGCCACTGCATGGAGGTGATCCGCCGCACCGCGCTCGCGCGGCCGGATGTGGCCATCTCCGTGCATCACAACGGCAAGCCGCTGGAGCATTGGAACGCCACGCAGGCCGACGCGCGCACCGCCGCCGTGCTCGGCACCGAATTCGCCCGTGCGCGATTGCCCTTCGACGAGGAAGCCGGCGAGCTGCGCCTCTTCGGCTTTGCCGGCCTGCCGACCGCGTCGCGCGGCCGGGCCGATCATCAGTTCTTCTACGTCAACGGACGCTTCGTGCGCGACCGCCTGCTCACGCACGCCGTGCGCAGCGCTTACGAAGATGTGCTCCACGGCGACCGCTTCCCCGCCTACGTGCTGTGCCTGGAGTTGCCGCCCGAAGCGGTGGACGTGAACGTGCATCCGTCCAAGATCGAGGTGCGCTTTCGCGACAGCCGCGCGGTGCACCAGTTTGTCTATCACGCGGTGCAACGCGCCTTGTCCCGCCACGCCGGCGAACAAGGCGACAGCCTGCGCACCGACATCGCCGAGGCGCCCGAGGTTGCGGGGGTCATGACGGCACCTTCGCCGGCTGACAACACCACGCGCTGGATCAACCAGATGGCTGCGCGGCAGACGTCGCTCGGCATTGCGCAGCCGCGTGCGGAATATCTGTCGATGATGCGCGGCGACAGCACGCCGATGCCATCGAGCCGCCCCGCCTGGATGACCGATGTGCCAAGCGCCGCGACGTTGTTCGACGGCGGCACCGCGACTGCGCAAGCACCTGCTGACGTTGCAGAGCCGGCCGCTGCGCAGCACGCCGATGACGACGATGCGCACCCGCTCGGCTTTGCCGTGGCCCAGTTGCACGGCATTTACGTGCTGGCACAGAACACGCGCGGCATGGTGCTCGTCGACATGCATGCCGCGCACGAGCGCATCCTCTACGAACAGCTCAAGGCCGCACTGGAAACCAAGCGCGTCGAAGTGCAGCCGCTGCTGATTCCGGTCACGTTTGCCGCAAGCCCGGTGGAGATCGGCACCGCAGAGGAATTTCGCGACACGCTCACGCTGCTCGGCTTCGATATCTCTGCCGTGTCGCCCACCACGCTGGCTGTGCGATCGGTGCCGACGCTGCTGCAGAAGGCCGACGCGCAAGCGCTCGCCCGCGACGTGCTGCGCGATCTGCACGCCTACGGCGGCTCGCGCGTGCTGGCTGAACGCCAGAATGAGCTGCTCGCCACGCTGGCGTGCCACTCCGCCGTGCGCGCCAACCGCCGCCTGAACCTGGACGAGATGAACGCGCTGCTGCGCCAGATGGAAGCCACCGAACGCGCCGACCAGTGCAACCACGGTCGCCCGACATGGATCCAGCTCACCGTGGCTGACCTGGATCGACTCTTCCTGCGCGGCCAGTAAATTCCGATGACTGCGTCTGCTGCAAGCGCCCCGCGCGCCATTTGCCTGCTCGGGCCGACAGCGTCCGGCAAAACCGCCGCCGCATTGAAGCTGGCAGAACGCTGGCCGGTCGAGATCATCAGTATGGATTCGGCGCTGGTGTATCGCGGCATGGACATCGGCACCGCCAAGCCCAGCGCCGAAGAACAGGCCATCGCGCCGCATCACCTGATCGACATCATCGATCCGCTTGATGCGTATTCCGCCGCGCAGTTTGCCAATGATGCGAACGCGCTGATCGATGCCATCCGCGCGCGCGGCAAGCTGCCGCTGATCGTCGGCGGCACGATGCTGTATTACAAGGCGCTCACGCAAGGCCTCTCCGATTTGCCCGGCGCCGACCCTGCCACCCGCGCAGAGATCGATGCCGAAGCCGCCCGCGATGGCTGGCCAGCGCTGCACGCCAAACTGGCGCAGGTCGATCCGGTGACGGCCGCGCGATTGCACGCGACCGATGCGCAGCGCATCCAGCGCGCGCTGGAGCTGTATCGACTGACGGGCCAGCCGATGTCCGCCCTGCTCGCACGCGGGGTCGGCGCGAATGCGTTCCAGCAGCACGATGCAGCCGCGCCGTATCTGACGATCGCGCTGGAGCCCTCCGACCGCCTCGTGCTGCATGCGCGGATTGCGCAGCGCTTTGATGCGATGCTCACCGGCGGCCTGCTCGACGAAGTAGAGCGCTTGCGCCGCCGCGGCGATCTTTCGCCCACACTGCCGTCCATCCGCTGCGTCGGGTATCGCCAGGCCTGGGCTTACCTCGAGGGCGAAATCGACATGGCCGCCCTGCGCGAACAAGGCATCGCCGCCACGCGCCAGCTCTGCAAGCGCCAGATCACTTGGCTGCGCAGCACGCCCGAGCGCCACGTGGTCGATTGCCTCGCACCCGATTACGTCGACCAGGTCGCGCGCCTGGTCCAAACCTCACTGGAATCGCAATCACAATGACCGCCACCACAGCGACTAGCTTCACGCTGCGCCCCGCCACCCCCGATGACTGCGCCTCGCTCGTTCGCCTGATCTCTGCGCTGGCCGAGTACGAAAAGCTCACGCACCTCGTGCAGACCACGCCTGACGCGCTGGCGACGATGCTGTTCGGACCGCGCCCGTATTGCGAGGCGGTGCTGGCGGAAGTCGATGGCCGGGCCGTGGGCTTTGCGCTGTTCTTCCACAACTTCTCGACCTTCCTGTGCAAGCCGGGCCTGTATCTGGAAGACCTGTTCGTGGAGCCCGAATACCGCGGCCTGGGCATCGGCAAAGCACTCCTGATCCACCTCGCGCGTCTGGCGCAAGAGCGGGACTGCGGCCGCTTCGAGTGGAGCGTGCTCGACTGGAATGCGCCGTCCATCGCCTTCTACGAAGCCATGGGCGCGGATGTGCTGCCCGAGTGGCGCATCTGCCGCGCCACCGGCGACGCGCTGACCAAGCTGGCCGCCACGACCATGCCCGCCAGCCTGGCCGCACAGGCCTGAATTTGACCGCAAGCTCCGGAGTGCCGCGCGCACTCCCGTGAGCGTAGGCTTGGCATATCGAATCTCCGAGCGGAGCGCATATGCCGCCTTCCACTGCCGCCGCGCATGTCAGCGCGGGGGACCATCCCAATTTTGATGACATCGACTGGCATGCCGTTGAGGACGCCCTCAATGAGGTCGGCAGCGCCGTGTTGCCCAGCCTGCTCACGCATGACGCGTGCGACGCGCTGGCCGCACTGTACCCGCAGGATCACCTGTACCGCTCGCGCGTGGTGATGGAACGCCATGGCTTCGGGCGCGGCGAATACCAATACTTCGCCTATCCGTTGCCGGAACTGATCGCGCAGTTGCGCGCGTCGCTCTACCCGCCGCTGGCGAACATCGCCAACCGCTGGAACCAAGCCATGGACATCGACGTTCGCTATCCGGCCAAGCACGCCGATTTCCTGCGCCGCTGCCACGAAGCCGGCCAGTTGCGCCCCACGCCACTGATCCTGCGATACGGCCCCGGCGATTACAACTGTCTGCATCAGGACCTCTATGGCGAGCACGTCTTCCCGCTGCAGGTGGCCATCCTGCTGTCCGAACCGGGCCTGGATTTCACCGGCGGCGAGTTCGTCATGACGGAGCAGCGCCCTCGGATGCAATCGCGGCCGGAGGTGGTGCCACTGCGCAAAGGCGATGGCGTGGTCTTTGCGGTGCACCATCGCCCCGTACAAGGCACGCGCGGCACGTATCGCGTGAACATGCGCCACGGAGTGAGCCGCTTACGTTCAGGCCAGCGGCATACTGTGGGCATCATCTTCCACGACGCACTGTAGCCAGCTCATCATGACGACCGGCGATCTGTTTGCCGACCACGCACCCGCTGACGACGCGCGCATCGCGCTCGGCGAGGCGGCGTTTGTGCTGCGTGGCTTAGCGCTGGCAGAAGCACCGGCCCTGCTGGCGGCGGTGGACGCCATCGAGCAGCGGGCAGCGTTTCGTCACATGGTCACGCCGGGCGGCTTCGAGATGTCGGTCGCGCTCACCAACAGCGGCACGCTGGGCTGGACCTCAGACCGCCGCGGCTACCGCTATGCCACGCACGACCCGCTTACGGGAGCCGCGTGGCCGCCACTGCCCGATGTGTTCCTGCGCCTGGCGCGTAACGCCGCCGCTGAAGCCGGCTTCCCCGGCTTCACGCCAGACGCCTGCCTCATCAACCGCTATGTGCCTGGTGCCCGCATGTCGCTCCATCAGGACAAGGACGAACAGGATTACGGCGCGCCCATCGTCTCCGTGTCGCTTGGCATGCCGGCTGTCTTCCTGTTTGGCGGACATCGCCGCGCAGACAAGGCGCAGCGCATTCCCCTTTTTCACGGCGATGTCGTCGTCTGGGGTGGCCCGGACCGCCTGCGCTATCACGGCGTTGCGCCCCTCAAAGACCATCCGCATCCGCTGCTGGGCAGCCAGCGTATCAACCTCACGTTCCGCAAGGCCGGCTGACCGGCAAACCAGCGCATGACCATTGCCGCAGACCTGTCCGAAAACGCCTACCGGCAAGCCGAAACATTTCTGGCGACGCTGGACGAAGACTGGGCTCGCCATATCGCTGCGATCGGACCGTGCCGCCACGCCGCCAAGCCTGCGCGCGAACCTTATGAAGCGCTGATCCGCGCGATCGCCTACCAGCAGCTGCACGCCAAGGCCGGTGACGCCATCCTCGGACGTTTCCTCGCGCTGTATCCGGCCGCCGCTTTTCCCGCACCGCAGCAGGTGCTCGCGACAGACGAGGCAGCGCTGCGCACCTGCGGTTTCTCCGGGACCAAACTGGCGACCATTCGCGGCATTGCACAAGCCGCGCTCGATGGCGTCGTCCCCACGCGCGAACAGGCGTTGTCCATGCCGGACGAAGCGCTCATCGACCGGCTGGTAACACTGCGCGGAGTTGGCCGCTGGACGGTCGAAATGCTGCTGATCTACACGCTGGAGCGCTCGGACATCCTGCCCGCAGATGATTTCGGCGTACGCGACGGTTATCGCCGCCTGAAGCGGCTCGACACCACGCCCACACGCAAGCAGATGGAAACACTCGGGCTTGCGTGGAGCCCTTATCGCACCGTCGCGGCCTGGTATCTATGGCGGGTGCCCGTCAATGTTTCAGGCGCGTGAATTCGGCAAGTCTTGCGCTAGATCACGCCCCAACGACATATCGCTTGCGCGACATATGTCACGCCGGGATCATGCGAAAACCTTGAATTCCCGTGCGACGTTCGCTTTACTGGAAAACGTTCGCGCGCCATCTGCGCCGCCTTTATTGGTCGAGTCATCGTGGAACAGCCCCAAAACGTCGACGCGCAACGTAAATCCGAAGAGCTGCGGAGCTTCCTGTTTCTGACGGTCGTCATGGTGCCGGTTCTTTCCGTCATTATCGTGGCCGGATATGGCTTTATCGTGTGGGCAACCCAATTGCTGAGCGGTCCGCCAACGCATTGATATACGCCCGGGGGGTTCCGAGGGCGAGTCGGGTTGTATGTTCGCGCAGCACTGATTAGAAAAAGGCGTGCATCGCCAAAACAGCGTCATGCGAAACACAAGAAAAATAGATATCCCCGTTCGGCCGGCGCCGCTTGATGACGACGAGTGGCATATCGCGGGCGTCCTGGTCCAGACGCGGCCAACCCATATTGCATCTGTCAGCAAGTCCATCGAAGCCATCGCCGGCAGCGAAATCCATGCGGCCAGCGACAACGGCAAGCTCGTGGTCACGCTTGAGGCGCCCAGCTCGCGGGCCATCGCAGCCCACCTGACATTCATTCAACAGATCGACGGTGTGCTGAACACCGCCCTGATCTATCAGCACAACGAAATGGCCGACGCCATGAATGAGGAAATGGACGATGAAAGTCTCTCGCCGCGCGTTCATTAAGCAAACCGCTGCCGCCGCCACCGCTTCGGTAGCTGGCGTCACGCTTCCTGCTGGCGCCGCCAACCTCGTCACCGACAAAGAGCTGACGCAGCTCAAGTGGTCGAAGGCACCTTGCCGATTCTGCGGCACGGGCTGCGGTGTTGAAGTCGCCGTCAAGGACAACCGCGTGGTGGCCACGCAGGGCGACCCGAAGGCCGAGGTCAATCGGGGCCTGAACTGCGTCAAGGGGTACTTCCTCTCGAAGATCATGTACGGCAAGGACCGGCTGACCCAGCCGCTGCTGCGCATGAAGAATGGCAAGTACGACAAGAACGGCGATTTCACGCCCGTGAGCTGGGACCGCGCGTTCGACGAGATGGCGGTGCAGTTCAAGCGCGTCATCAAGGAAAAGGGCCCGACCGCTGTCGGCATGTTCGGCTCGGGCCAGTGGACGATCTTTGAGGGCTACGCTGCCGTCAAGCTGATGAAGGCGGGCTTCCGCTCGAACAACCTCGACCCCAACGCACGCCACTGCATGGCCTCGGCCGTGGCCGGCTTCATGCGCACCTTCGGCATGGACGAGCCGATGGGCTGCTACGACGACTTCGAAGTCGCCGACGCGTTCGTGCTGTGGGGCTCGAACATGGCCGAGATGCACCCGATCCTGTGGTCGCGTGTGACAGACCGACGCCTGTCGGCGCCCAAGACGAAGGTCGCGGTGCTCTCGACGTTCACGCATCGCTCGTTCGATCTGGCCGATATTCCGATCGTCTTTACGCCGCAGGCCGACCTCGCGATGCTCAACTACATCGCGAACTACATCATCACCAACAAGAAGGTCAACACAGACTTCGTCAACAAGCACACCGTCTTCAAGCAAGGGGTAACCGACATCGGCTACGGCCTGCGGCCCGACAACCCGCTGCAGAAGGCCGCCAAGAACGCCGACAAGGTGGGCGACTCCAAGCCGATCTCGTTCGACGAGTTCGCCAAGTTTGTCTCGACGTACGACCTGGACTACACCACCAAGCTGGCGAACCCGGACAAGAGCAAGGAGAAGGAATTCAAGCAGCAGCTCCAGAAGCTTGCCGAGCTGTATGCCGATCCGAAGATCAAGGTCGTGTCGTTCTGGACCATGGGTTTCAACCAGCACACCCGCGGCACCTGGGCGAACAACATGATCTACAACCTGCACCTGCTGACAGGGAAGATCGCCACGCCGGGCAACAGCCCGTTCTCGCTGACGGGCCAGCCTTCGGCCTGCGGCACCGCGCGCGAGGTGGGCACGTTCTCCCACCGCTTGCCGGCCGACATGGTGGTGACCAACCCGAAGCACCGCGAAGAGGCCGAACACATCTGGAAGTTGCCGGCTGGCACGATCCCGGAAAAGCCGGGCTATCACGCCGTGCTGCAGAACCGCATGCTGAAGGACGGCAAGCTCAATGCTTACTGGGTGCAGGTCAACAACAACATCCAGGCCGGCGCCAACCTAGAACAGGAAGGCTATCCGGGCTACCGCAATCCGGCGAACTTCATCGTTGTCTCGGACGTGTACCCGACCGTCACCGCGCTGGCCGCCGACCTGATCCTCCCGAGCGCGATGTGGGTGGAGAAGGAAGGCGCCTACGGCAACGCCGAGCGCCGCACGCAGTTCTGGCATCAGCTCGTGGATGCGCCGGGTGAGGCGCGTTCCGACCTGTGGCAGTTGGTCGAGTTTTCCAAGCGTTTCAAGGTGGAGGAAGTCTGGCCGGAAGACCTCATCGCCAAGAAGCCGGAGCTGCGCGGCAAGACGCTCTACGACGTGCTCTACCGCAACGGCAACGTCGACAAGTTCCCCCTCAAGGACGTCGACCCGGAATACAACAATGCCGAAGCCAAGGCGTTCGGCTTCTACCTCCAGAAGGGCCTGTTCGAAGAGTACGCAAGCTTCGGGCGCGGCCACGGCCACGACCTGGCACCGTTCGACGACTATCACAAGGCGCGCGGATTGCGCTGGCCGGTGGTCAACGGCAAGGAAACGCGCTGGCGCTACAAAGAAGGCAGCGATCCGTACGTCAAGGCCGGCACCGGCTATCAGTTCTATGGCAACCCAGACGGCAAGGCGGTGATCTTCGCCCTGCCCTATGAGGCACCGCCGGAAGTGCCGGACAAGGAATACCCGTTCTGGTTGTCGACTGGCCGCGTGCTGGAGCACTGGCACTCGGGTTCCATGACGCGCCGGGTGCCCGAGCTGTATCGCGCCTTCCCGAATGCAGTCTGCTTCATGCATCCGGAAGATGCGAAGGCGCTGGGGCTACGACGTGGTGTCGAAGTCGAGGTGATCTCGCGGCGCGGCAAGATGCGCACCCGCATTGAAACGCGCGGCCGCAATCAGCCGCCGAAGGGTCTGGTATTCGTGCCCTGGTTCGATGCGAGCCAGCTCATCAACAAGGTCACACTGGATGCAACCTGCCCGATCTCGCTGCAGACGGATTTCAAGAAATGCGCCGTCAAGATCGTGAAGGTCTGACGAGCCCAGGCAGACGACACACGCGCAACCGGAAAACGTCATGAAGCTCAGCCGACTCCTGGGACTGCCAGCCGCCATCTGTGCGCTGCTGCTGGCAACCCTTGCCAACTTGCCCGCGCAGGCCCAAGGCGTTGTCGACGCCATGCGCGGCCCCACGCCGATCGCCGCCGAATCGACACCGCCGATCCTGTATCCGACCGAAAACAAGGACGTGCGCCGCGAGCGCAACTACACCGGGCAACCGCCAACGATTCCGCACAAGATCGACGGCACGTACATGTATCAGATCAACAAGGACCACAACGGTTGTCTGTCTTGCCATGCGCGTACGAAGGCCGAAGAGATGCGTGCGATCGCAATCAGCCCCACGCACTACGTTGACCGCGATGGCCATCAACTGGCCGACGTTTCGCCGCGCCGCTTCTTCTGCACGCAATGCCACGTGCCGCAGGCCGACGCCAAGCCGCTTATCACCAATACGTTTGTCGATGTCGATGAACTGCTCAAACGCAAGCCTGATGGCAAGAGCGTTGGCAAGAACTGAGGCGGTGCAGCCATGTTCGACCTGATCAAGCGCTACTGGCGCACCATCAACCGGCCCAGCGCGTATTTCAGCCTGGGCTTTCTGACGTTGGGCGGCTTTGTTGCCGGCGTGGTGTTCTGGGGCGCATTCAACACCGCGATGGAGGTGACCAACACCGAGGCGTTCTGTACGGGTTGCCACGAAATGCACGACAACGTGTACCAGGAGCTGCAGAGCACGATCCATTACACCAACCGCAGCGGTGTACGCGCGATCTGCTCCAACTGTCACGTTCCGCACGCCTGGACGAACAAGATTGCACGGAAGATGCAGGCATCCAAGGAAGTGTGGGGCAAGATCTTCGGCACCATCGACACGCGCGAGAAATTCGAAGCGCATCGGCTCGAACTGGCCCAGCATGAATGGGATCGGCTCAAGGCCAACGATTCATTGGAATGCCGCAACTGCCACAACTACGAATCGATGGACTTCACGCGACAAAGCCCGCGCGCGTCGGCCATGCACTCCCAATATCTGGGCAGCAAAGAGAAAACCTGTATCGACTGCCACAAGGGTATTGCGCACCATCTGCCCGACATGTCGAAGATGAAGACCGAGTAAAGCACGTGAACGTGCTGCCGGCGCTAGACCCCGTTTGACTCAGCCCCCCACTGCCGTGCTTGTTGCCAGCCAATTGACGTTCTCGCGCGCCGGCCGTCGGATCTTCCGCGAGCTGGACCTCTCGGTGTCGGCGGGCGAGCTGGTGCAGGTAACAGGGGCGAACGGCAGCGGCAAGACGACGTTGCTGCGCGTGCTCTGTGGCCTGCTGGCACCGGCAAGCGGCTCGCTCACGTGGCATGGTGCGCCCGTGCGCAGCGGCGATCCCACCTTCCTCAATGCGCTTTGCTACGTTGGCCACACCAACGGCATCGATCCAGATCTCACTGTGACGGAGAGCCTGCGTCTGGCCATGCAACTGGCCGGATTGCGCGATTCGGCGGCGGAGCCGTTTGGCATCGGGCTCGCACTGGACGCGCTCGACCTCGGCAAGCTTGCCGACACGCCTGTGCGCAAGCTCTCGCAAGGCCAGCGTCGGCGGGTGGCACTGGCGCGCTTGCTGCTCGCGCGGCGCGAGCTGTGGCTGCTCGACGAGCCGATCGCTTCGCTCGACGACCGCGCAGCCGACCTCTTCACAGCGCAGCTCGATACGCACTTGCGCGCCGGCGGCATGGCGATCATGGCCACGCATCAGTTGCTGTCGCGCCCGGAAGGGGTGAATCGCGTGCTCAGGCTTGGAGGCGCCGCATGAAGCCAATGCTGATGGCCATTCTGCGACACGACCTTGCGCTCTCATGGCGGCGGCGCGGCAACCTCGTCGGCGGCGTGGTGTTCTACGTCATTGCGGCGAGCCTGTTTCCCCTGGCCATCGGCCCCGACCCGCAGCAATTGCGCATGCTTGCACCGGGCATCCTGTGGGTGGCGGCGCTGCTGGCATCGATGCTCTCGCTCTCTCGGTTGTTTGCGCAGGAACACGCCGATGGCAGCCTCGATCAACTGCTGTTGTCGCCGCACCCGCTTGCGCTGATCGTGCTGACGAAGATTGCCGCGCACTGGCTCGCGAGCGGCTTGCCGTTGCTGCTGCTGACGCCCATCCTGGCCCAGCAGTACAGCCTGCCGCTGCATGCAACGCTGTTGCTGACGGCCACGCTGCTGATCGGTACGCCAGCCATTGCGCTGATCGGCGCCGTTGGTGCAGCACTCACGCTGGGCGTGCGCAACGGCGCAGCGCTGTTGTGCATCCTCGTACTGCCGCTCTGTGTGCCCGTGCTTGTGTTTGGCGCAGGCGCCGGATCCGCTGCAGACGCGGGGCTCGATGTCATGCCGCATCTGTCACTGCTGGGCGCTTGCCTGGCGCTGTCGCTGTTTGTCTGTCCGCTGGCTGCCGCCGCCGGACTGCGCATTGCCGTGGAATGACCCGATGACGAACCGATCCGGACTCCACACCACGCCCATCGCCGTGCGCCAATCTGCATCGCGGCGCTGGAACTGGCTCGCGTATGCGTCGCCCGTGCGGTTTGATCCGCTCGCGCGCAAGTTGGCACCGTGGTTTGGCGTGGCCGCACTTCTGTTCCTCATTGCCGGCCTCTACGTCGGCTTTGCTGTGGCGCCTACCGATGCGCAGCAAGGCGAGGTCTATCGCATCATCTTCCTGCACGTGCCGGCCGCGTGGATGTCGATGTTCATCTACCTGGTGATGGCCGGTTATTGCGCGCTGGGGCTGGTGCTGCGCACCCGGCTTTCGTCGATGATGGCCTCGGCTCTGGCACCCACTGGCGCGCTGTTCACTGCCATTGCGTTGTGGACTGGCGCGCTGTGGGGCAAGCCGACGTGGGGCACGTGGTGGGTGTGGGATGCGCGATTGACCTCGGAGTTGCTGCTGCTGTTTCTGTACCTCGGCTTCATCGCGCTGGAGAGCGCCATTGAAGAGCCCCGCCGCGCCGAACGCGCCTGCGCCGTGCTGGCCGTGGTGGGCGTGGTCAACATCCCCGTGATCTATTTCTCGGTGCAGTGGTGGAACACGCTGCACCAGGGCGCGTCCATCAGCCTGACGGCGGCCCCGTCGATGGCGATGACGATGCTGCTCGGCATGCTGCTGATGACGCTCGCGTGCTGGATGTACAGCATCTGCGTGGCGCTGATTCGCGTGCGTTGCATCATGCGCGAGCGCACTGACGATGACCACAACCTGAGCACGCCGGCATGAGCCAGTTCTCCGTCAATCACGTCGACTATATTGCGGGCGCGTTTGCCGTGGCCGCCATCTGCATCGCGGCCGAGATGCTGCTGCTCGCCCGCCGCTGGCGCGCAGCCAACCGCGCCGCCCACTCCCATCCACACGGCGGCGACCAATGACACGCAGACAACGCCGTCTCGGCATCCTGCTCGCCGCACTGGTGTGCGCGGGTGCGGCTACCGCACTCACGCTGAATGCGTTCCGCTCCAATCTGGTGTTTTTCTTCAGCCCCAGCCAGATCGCTGCCAAGGAAGCGCCTGTGGCCCAGGTCTTCCGTCTGGGCGGGCTCGTTGAACGCGGCTCCATCCAACGCGAACGTGACGGCATGACCATCCGCTTTATCGTCACCGACACCGCGCGCGGTGTGCCGGTCGTCTACCACGGTTTGCTGCCGGACCTGTTCCGCGAGGGAAAGGGCGTCGTCGCGCGCGGGCGGCTGGGCGAAGACGGCATCTTCGTCGCCAACGAGGTGCTCGCCAAGCACGACGAAAACTACATGCCGCCCGAAGCCGCGGATGCCTTACGCCGCGCTGCGCAAGTCAACGAACAGATGGCGAAGGAATCTGCCCGGAGCGCGTCACGATGATTGCCGAGTTGGGCCACTTCGCGTTGATCCTGGCGTTGCTGACTGCGGTCATGCAATCGGTGCTGCCGCTGGTGGGCGCGGCGCGCGACAACGAGCGCTGGATGGCCGTGGCGCGTCCCGCTGCGCGCATGCAGTGCGCGCTGGTGCTGCTGGCGTACGGCGCGCTAACGTGGGCGTTCGTCAGCAATGACTTCAGCGTGCTCTATGTGGCCGCCAACTCGAACAGCGCGCTGCCGCTGCCCTATCGCGTGGCCGCCGTGTGGGGCGGGCACGAGGGATCGATGTTGCTGTGGACGACGATGCTGGCGCTGTGGTCGCTGGCCGTGTCGTTGTTCAGCCGACAGCTGCCGTTGCCCGTGGTGGCACGCGTACTGGGCGTGATGGGGGCCATCAGCACAGGGCTGCTGCTTTTCCTGCTGTTGGTGTCCAACCCGTTCTTGCGCCTGCTACCGCCGGCCATGGAAGGGCGCGATCTCAATCCGCTGTTGCAAGACCCAGGCATGGTGTCGCATCCCCCCATGCTCTACATGGGTTACGTGGGCTTTGCGGTGGCGTTTTCGTTTGCAATGGCCGCGCTTCTGTCGGGTCGGCTCGATGCCACCTGGGCGCGCTGGTCTCGGCCGTGGACAACCGCGGCGTGGGCGTGCCTGACGACCGGCATCATGCTTGGCAGCGCATGGGCGTATTACGAACTCGGCTGGGGCGGCTGGTGGTTCTGGGACCCGGTCGAAAACGCGTCGTTCGTGCCGTGGCTGGCCGGCACGGCGCTGATCCACTCGTTGGCGGTGACGGAAAAGCGTGGCGTATTCCGCGCATGGACGGCGCTGCTGGCCATCTTCACGTTCTCGCTCAGTCTGCTCGGCACGTTCCTCGTGCGCTCAGGCGTGCTGACGTCGGTGCACGCGTTTGCGGTCGACCCGAAGCGCGGTCTCTTCATCCTCGCGTTGCTGGGTATCGTGACGGGCGGCGCACTGGGTCTGTTTGCGTGGCGGGCAAAGCGCTTGTCCGGCAACGCGTCGGAAGGCGCCACGTTTTCGCTGTTCGCGCGTGAATCGTTCCTGCTGGCCAACAACGTGCTCCTGGCCGTGGCGGCTGCCACGGTGTTGCTCGGCACGCTGTATCCGCTGGTGCTGGATGTGCTGCGGCTGGGCAAGATTTCGGTCGGGCCGGCGTATTTCGAGCAGGTCTTTGTGCCGCTGATGTCGCCCGCGGTGCTGCTGATGGGCGCGGCGCCGCTGGCGCGCTGGCGTCATGGTGCGCTGCCGTCGATGGCCGTGCGGCTGCGCTGGGCGGCAGCGGCGAGCGTTGTCATCGGACTCGGACTTGCGGTGTTTTATCGGACGTCCGCACTGGCGGGCCTGGGGCTGACGCTGGCCGCGTGGTGTCTTGCGAGCGCGCTGGCCAGTCTGGCCGAAAAGCTCCGGCAGCCCGGCAATCGACTGACGACCCTGCGGCAGTTGCCGCCGAGCTACTTCGGCATGCTCGTGGCGCACGCAGGGGTCGGCGTGTTCATCGCGGGCGTCACGCTGGTGCTCAGCCAGGAGACCCTACGCGAGTTGCCGGTGCGCGTGGGCGGCGCGGTGGAGGTGGGCGGCTACACGTTCCACCTCACCAGCGTTGCGCCGGGCCAAGGCGCCAATTACGACGTCTTGCGTGGCCACGTCGACGTCAGCCGCGACGGCAAACCCGTGGCCACCCTGCTACCCGAGCGGCGCTTGTACCGCAGTCAGGAAACCCCCACGACCGAAGTCGCCATCGACACCGGCCTCACACGCGACCTCTATGTCGCGCTGGGCGAATCGCTTGGACAAGACAACTGGGCCATGCGCATCTACATCAAGCCCTTCGTCAGTTGGATCTGGGGCGGCTGTGCGCTGATGGTGCTGGGCGGCCTGCTGGCCGTGTGCGACCGCCGCTACCGGCTCCGTCGCCGGTCCACGTCGTCGCGCATCGCGCCCAACACCGCACTGGCCAATCCGTCATTGGCGATGCCTGCAACCGAGGAGCCGCGGTGAAGCTGCGCTACGTGCTGCCGCTGGCAGTGTTCTTTGTTCTGGTGATCGCGCTGGCTGCGGGGCTGTCGCGTGATCCGCGTGAACTGCCCTCGCCGCTGGTCGGCAAGCCCGCACCGGCATTCCGGCTGACGGCGCTGGAGCCGACCGCCAATCCGATCACGCCGAAAGACCTCCAAGGCAAGGTGTGGATGCTCAACGTCTGGGCGTCGTGGTGCACCGCCTGCCGCGCAGAGCACGCCGTGCTGAACGCGTTTGCCAAGCAGTCACCCGTGCCGATCTACGGGCTGAACTACAAGGACGACGCGGAGGCCGCACGGGCGTGGCTCAAACAAATGGGCGATCCATATGTCGCGTCGCTCGTCGACGCTGACGGCAAAGTCGGCATCGACTACGGCGTCTACGGCGTGCCGGAAACCTTCGTCATCGATCGCGCCGGCGTGATCCGCTATCGACAGGTGGGCCCCGTAACGACCGAGTCGATGGAACGCAAGATCGTGCCGCTTCTGCAGCAACTGGAGCAGGAAGGTGGCCATGCATAAGCGCCTGGCTGCCCTCGTTCTGGCTGGCGTCGCGGCGTTCACGTTGCAGATGCCCGCCCGTGCCGCTGCGGCAGACGTCGATCTCGACACCCGCGTCCACGCGCTGTCGGAGCAACTGCGCTGCCTTGTTTGCCAGAACCAGACCCTCGCCGATTCCAACGCCGACCTGGCCGTCGACCTGCGCCGCCAGATTCGAGAACAACTTCGTGCCGGCGCCACCGAGGCCGCGGTAAAGGACTACCTCGTGCAGCGCTATGGCGATTTCGTCCTGTACCGGCCACCCGTCAAACCGCTGACCTATCTGCTGTGGTTCGGCCCGGCGCTGTTGCTGATGGCGGTGGTATTCAGCATCGTGTCGTCCCGCAAACAGCAGAAGGCGCCCCCTGCCGAGATCGACGCCGACGCACAAGCGCGCCTCGCCGCCCTGCTTGCCGCGTCGCCACCGGAAGACCCCCGCCCATGACCGTGATGACCTTGTTCTGGCTGCTGGCGGCCGCCCTCACGGCCGTCACCATGGCGGTTCTCCTGACGCCGTTATTGCGACGCGCGCGCAACGGTGCGGGCGATACGCTCATCCAAAGCCCCACGGCGCGCACCCAGATGGTCCGCTGGTACCAAGACCAACTGCGCGAGCTGGATGCCGACCTGCGCAACGGCGCTATCGATGCCGCCAGCCACGCGCGCGCACGCGCAGAGCTTGGCCGGCGGTTGCTGGACGATACGGCCGACACCCCCAGCACTTCGCGGGCGCGCCCCGACCGCCGCCCCGTTCTGCTCGCCGCACTGCTGCTGGCTGCGTTGCCCACCTCCGCCGTACTGCTCTACCAGCATCTGGGCAAACCCGCGTCGCTGTGGATGCCGGGCGACATGATGACCGCCGCCCGCAGCGATCACACCGGCGGAGACGCGCAGATCGAATCGATGGTCAACAGCCTGGCGCAACGGCTGCGCGATACGCCTGACGACGCGCCCGGCTGGGCGCTGCTGGCGCGGTCCTACAGCACGATGGAACGGCCTGCGGACGCCGTCGCCGCTTACGCCAAGGCCGTCGCCCTTGCCCCCGATGTCGCCAGCCTGCGCGCCGATTACGCCGACGCACTCGCCACCGCCCAGGGCGGCGCCCTTGCTGGTGCGCCCACGGAGCAGGTGCGCCTGGCCCTGAAGACCGACCCCGACGAGCCAAAAGCGCTTGCCTTGGCCGCTTCCGCCGCCGTCGAACGTGGTGACGTGGACGATGCAATTGCCCAATGGGAGCACCTGCACCGGCTGCTGCCGCCCGAATCTGCCGGCGCCAAGCGGATCGCCGCCAACTTGGCCGCCGCGCGCGCCGATCAACAAAAAGCACCCGGCGGCAAGTGACGCGCGCCGCGCTTCGAATTTGACCGCAAGACCCGGAGTGCCCGGCCAAAGGCCCGCACCTACAGTACAGTCATCGCAGTCCACTGGATGACGCCATGCAAACCTCCGCCCGCACCGTGCCGGACACCACCCTTGTTGAACATGACCCGCGCTGGGCTCGCGTGCTGGCGCGCGACGCCTCTGCCGACGGGCAATTCGTCTATGCGGTGAAGACCACCGGCGTGTATTGCCAGCCGAGCAGCCCGTCGCGCCTGCCGCGCCCCGAGAACGTCGAATTCTTCGACTCACCTGCCGACGCAGAAGCCGCCGGTTACCGTCCGAGCCGTCGCGCAGGCCCCGATCAGACCACCGTACGCACCCAGCAAACCGCGCTCGTCGCGCAGGCCTGCCGCCGCATCGAGGCAGCCGACACACCGCCCACGCTCGATGCGCTCGCGCAAGACGCCGGCCTGAGCCCCTATCACTTCCATCGCCTGTTCAAGAGCGTCACGGGCCTCACGCCCAAGGGCTATGTCGATGCGCATCGCGCCCGCAAGCTGCGCGCGCAACTGGGACGCGGCAGCACCGTCACCGAGGCCATTTACGACGCCGGATTCAACGCCAGCAGCCGCTTCTACGAGGCGTCGGACAACGTGCTTGGCATGACAGCCAGCCGCTACCGCGCAGGCGGCGCACAGACGACGATCCGCTTCGCGGTGGGGGAATGCTCGCTTGGTTCGATCCTGGTGGCGCAGAGCGATCGCGGCATCTGCGCGATCCTGATGGGCGACGACCCCGACGCCCTCGTGCGCGATCTGCAGGACACGTTCCCGAAGGCAGAACTCATCGGCGGCGATGCCGGTTTTGAAGATCTGGTGGCGAAGGTCGTGGGTTTTGTCGAGGCACCGTCCATCGGCCTGGACTTACCGCTGGACGTACGCGGCACCGCGTTTCAGGAGCGCGTGTGGCAGGCGCTGCGCGAAGTGCCGCCCGGCAGCACCACCAGCTACACCGAGATTGCCGCGCGCATTGGCGCACCCAAGGCGGTGCGCGCAGTGGCGCAGGCCTGTGCGGCCAATCACATCGCGGTGGCCATCCCGTGCCACCGCGTGATCCGCCGGGACGGCAACACCTCGGGCTATCGCTGGGGGGTGGAGCGCAAGCTGGCGCTGCTGGAACGCGAGTCGCAATCCGCCGCATGAAACCGCGTGAGAACGTGGACGCTCATCGGCGCGCGCGGCCAGGCTTACGAGAGCGCCGTGCCCGGCACGCTGGGCGGGCATCGGCGTGCTCGCATCTATGGTCGGCTCGACTGTGCGGCTGCACGCCGAGCCATCGCGCGCGGCGGTTATGTGCGGCACCGCGTGTTCTTCCTGAATGAAGCCGACGCGCGTGCTGCCGGCTACCGGCCGTGCGCGGTGTGCATGCCGCAGGCGTATGCGGCATGGAAGCGATCGGTCAGTTCCGGGTAAAGTCGTGGGCTGAACATCGCCGACACGCTCCGCACATCATGACCAAACCCCTGCTGCTTGCCGCGCTCACAGCCCTCGCGCTGGCGGGCTGCGGCCGCTCCGACGACGCGCACAAGCCTGCCGCACCCGCTCCAGCTTCCACACCTGCGGCCTCTGCCCCTAGTGCAGCCAACTCGGCCAACGCGCCGGCCGCCAGCGCGCCCGCCGTCAGCGAAGCCGAACAGGCCAAGGCCGTCGATCTGGCCCGCGCCGCCATCGAAAAGTACAAGCTGACCACCCTGTCGCAGGGATGCCTGTCGTTCCTGGTGGACCGGGCCGATGACACCCACAACAGCGTCGAAGTGCTGGAAAACCACACCCCGGCGTGCGGTGGCGACCCGAACACCGCACCGCGGGTGGTCACGCTGCTCATCGACAAGGACACCGGTGCGCTGCAGAAGGACGACCCAGCCAGCGGTGAATACGTCCCGCTGAAATAAGCGCCCGCAAGACGACGCGCATAAAAAAACCGCCGAACATATCGGCGGTTTTTTTGTTGGTGCGAACTTCGCGTCAGACCACGAGCGTCTGCGCTTCGCCGGCCTGGCGGGCGCGGATTTCGCCGATCTGGTAGACCGTCTCGCCCGCGTCCTTCAGGTGCGCGATGGCGGCCGGTGCATCGGCTGCCGACACGATCACCACCATGCCGATGCCACAGTTGAACACGCGGTGCATTTCGTCATCGGCCACGTTGCCGGCCTTCTGCAGCCACTGGAACAGCGGCGGCAGCGTCCAGGCGTCCTTGTGCAGCACGGCGGTCAGGTTGTCTTGCAGCACGCGCGGCACGTTTTCGGTCAAACCGCCACCGGTGATGTGCGCCATGCCCTTGACGGTCAGCTTCTCCATCAACGCCAGCAGCGGCTTCACATAGATGCGCGTCGGCGCCATGATGGCGTCCTGCAGGCGCTGGCCGTGGAAATCGGCGTTCAGGTCCGGGCGCGACACCTCGATGATCTTGCGCACCAGCGAGTAACCGTTCGAATGCGCACCCGACGAAGCCAGGCCCAGCACCACGTCGCCCTCGGCAATGGTCGTGCCGTCGATGATCTTGCGCTTTTCGACCGCGCCGACGGCAAAGCCGGCCAGGTCGTATTCGCCGTCCGGGTACATGCTCGGCATTTCAGCGGTTTCGCCGCCGATCAGCGCGCAGCCGGCCAGCTCGCAACCCTGGGCGATGCCCTTGACCACGGTGGCAGCGGTGTCGACGTCGAGCTTGCCGCAGGCGAAGTAATCCAGGAAGAACAGCGGCTCGGCGCCCTGCACCAGGATGTCGTTCACGCTCATGGCGACCAGATCCTGGCCAACCGTGTCGTGACGGTTCAGCGCAAAGGCCAGCTTGAGCTTGGTGCCCACGCCGTCCGTGCCGGACACCAGCACGGGCTCCTGATACTTCTTGGACAGCTCGAACAGCGCGCCGAAGCCGCCGATGCCGCCCAGCACGCCTTCGCGCATGGTGCGCTTGGCAAACGGCTTGATGCGATCGACAAGGGCGTCACCCGCCTCGATGTCGACGCCCGCGTCGCGGTAAGACAGGCCGGTCGATGCGGATGGGGTTTCGGAAGCGCTCATACAGTCGTCTGAATTGAAAAAACCGGGAAAGAAAGCGAGACGGCGGCGGGAAGTCACAAAAATCGGACCCGCCGGTCCAGTAAAATCGCGATTTTACCGGATGCGGCCGTCCCGATGGCCGCTTTTCCGACTCCTCCACCCCGCCATCGGAACCGTCGCCCCCATGAACGCCCCCGTGCTGTCGCAGGAAACCAAGCGCACGCTCGCCTGGATCGCCGTGGCGCTTGTCTTCCTGGCCGTGCTCAAGGCGCTGGCGCCGACGCTCACGCCCTTCGTCTTCGCGTTCATCCTGTCGTACATCCTGCACCCGGGCGTGGAATGGCTGCAGCGCCATCGCGTACCACGCGTGCTGGGCGTGTTTCTGATGATCGTGGTGCTGTCGGTGGTGGGCGTGGCGCTGATGCTGCTGATCCTGGCGGTGCTGCAGCGGGAGATTCCGGCCATCCGCGATCAATTGCCCGGGATGCTTGCCAAGCTCAACGCATTTCTGTCGCCCAAGCTGGACGAATTGGGCCTGCATGTCAGCTTCGATTTTCCGGGCCTGCGCGCCCTGCTTACGGAACAGCTCGCCGCAAGCCCGGACGACGTGGTGGCCCGGGTGCTGACCTATCTGCGCGTGTCGGGTTCGGCGGCCCTCCAGGTGCTGGGCATCTTCTTCCTGGTGCCGATCGTGATGTTCTACCTGTTGATGGACTGGAACATGCTCATGCGCCGTGTCGAAAGCGCCGTCCCGCGCCGCTGGCTGCCAAAAACGCGCGAATTGGCCGCCGAAACAGATGGCCTGCTCTCCCAATACCTGCGCGGACAGATCATCGTGATGCTGGTGCTGGCGGTGTACTACTCGGCGGGGCTGGCGCTGGCCGGCTTTGACGTGGCGCTGCCGGTGGGCATCTTTACAGGGCTGGCCGTGTTCATTCCGTATATCGGCTTTGGCGTGGGGCTCACGCTGGCCATCCTTGCCGCGCTGTTGCAGTTCGGCAACCTCTACGGCTTGCTGGCGGTGGCCGTGGTGTATGGCATCGGCCAGTTCCTGGAAAGCTTCTACCTGACGCCTCGCCTGGTGGGCGAACGCATTGGCCTGCACCCGCTGGCGGTCATCCTCGCCTTGCTGGCTTTTGGCCAATTGTTCGGTTTTTTCGGTATCCTCCTCGCCCTACCGATGAGTGCTGTGCTGCTGGTCGGTTTGCGGCAGATCCGGCAGCTTTACCTGGGCAGCCGGCTCTACCAGGACTGAAAGCCACTGAAGGCGACTGAAGGCAACTGAAAAGTACGGCGACTCCACTCCACGTTTCATGGCCACACCCGAACAGCTCCCGCTCGAACTCGGTGCGACACCCGCTCCGACCTTCGACAACTTCGTCGCCACCGGCAACGAAGAGGCGGTGCTGCGCCTGCGCGCCCTGATTCCGCAAGTGGTGGACGGCACCGCCACCGACCGCCTGGTCTACCTCTGGGGCGAAGAAGGCAGCGGCCGCAGCCACCTGCTGCAGGCCATCTGCGCCCAGACCGAGGCTGGCGGCTACGAAGTCCGCACGCTGGAACCCGACGCCCCGCCCGAAGCCTTCGAATTCGACCCGACCATCACCGTCTGGACCATCGACGACGCAGAGCGGCTGGACGAATGGGCGCAGATCGCCGTGTTCAACCTCGTCAATGAAGTGCGCGCGCATCCGCATGCCGCCATCGCCATCTCCGGGGCCGCCGCGCCGATGGCGATGCCGCTACGTGAAGACCTGCGCACCCGGCTGGGCTGGGGCCTGGTCTACTGGCTGCGCCCGCTCTCCGACGCCGACAAGGTGGAAGCGCTGCGCCAGGCTGCCCGCGAACGCGGCATGCAGCTCTCGGCCGATGTGCCGCAGTGGCTCGTGACGCACTCCTATCGCGACATGCCGAGCCTGATGGCCCTGCTGGACGCCCTCGACACCTATTCGCTCGCCCGCAAGCGCGCCGTCACCCTGCCGCTCGTGCGCGACATGCTCGCGCTGATGAAGTGAATCCCGGGGCTCGCGCGGCCGGTGATGTAACGTTCGGGTAAAATCGCGCCCCATGAATCTGGCCCTCTTCGACCTCGATCACACCCTCATCCCCACCGACAGCGACCACGAGTGGGGACGCTTCCTCATCCGCCGCGGCGTGGTGGACGAAGCTGAGTACCAGCGCAAGAACGATCAGTTCTATGCCGACTACAAAGCCGGCACGCTGGATATCCATGCGTTTCTGCGCTTTGCCCTGGCACCGCTCGCCGCCCACCCGCGGGACACGCTCGCCCAGTGGCACGCCGAGTTCATGCATGACGTGATCCGTCCAAAGATCACACCGCAGGCGCAAGCGCTGGTCTACAAGCACCTGGACGCTGGTGACCTGTGCTGCGTGGTGACCGCCACCAACAGCTTCGTCACCCGCCCGATTGCCGAGGCCTTCGGCATCGACCACCTCATCGCCACCGAACCGGCCACCGCCGACGGCAGCCCAGACAGCGCCTTCACCGGCGACGTGGCCGGCACACCGAGCTTTCGCGAGGGCAAGGTCGCGCGCGTGCACGAATGGCTGGCCAACATGGGCCGCGGCTGGAGCGATTTCGAGCGCAGCACGTTCTACAGCGATTCGGCCAACGACGTGCCGCTGCTGGAGGAAGTGACCGACCCCGTCGCGACCAATCCGGACGACACGCTGCGCAATCTGGCAGCCGCGCGCAACTGGCGCATCATGGATCTCTTCTAAGCAAGGCGCGGCGTGATCAAGAAACTCATCAATCGCCTGCTGGGCAAGACCTCCGCAGCGTCCCACGCTCCGGCTGAACCGGGAGTGCCCGCAGCCAGGAAAGTCCGTACACCCAAGGCACCTAAAACGGCCAAGGCGCGCACCAAGTCCGGCGGCGGCGTGCCGCGTCAGGCGCGTGTGTGGAGCGTGGACGAGCACGGTATCGATCCGAAGCTACTCTCGCGCAACGCAGTCAAGGTCACGTCCACGCTGCAGGAAGCCGGCTATAGCGCCTTCATCGTGGGCGGCGCAGTGCGCGACTTGCTGCTGGGCATCAAGCCGAAGGATTTTGATGTGGCGACCAACGCCACGCCCGAGCAGGTACAGGCGCTGTTCCGCCGCTCGCGCATCATCGGACGTCGTTTCCAGATCGTGCACGTCACGTTCTACGGCGGACGCGATCAGGAAATCATCGAAGTCTCGACCTTCCGCGCGCTCGTCGACGCGGTCGATGCCGAGCAGGTCCCCGCCGGCAAGCGCGTCAAGCGCACCGAGCTGGACCACCACACGCATGCCGTCGACGCCAGCGGCCGCGTCCTGCGCGACAACGTCTGGGGCACGCAGGCCGAAGACGCCACCCGCCGCGACTTCACCGTCAACGCGATGTACTACGACCCCGCCGACGAAACCGTGCATGACTACCATCACGGCATGGAAGACATGCGCGCCCGCACGCTGCGCATGATCGGCGATCCGCATACCCGCTACCGCGAAGACCCGGTGCGCATGCTGCGCGTGGTGCGCTTCGCGGCCAAGACCGGCTTCGACATCGACGCCGACACGCGCGCGCCGATCGCGGAGCTGGGCCCGTTGATCCACAACGTGCCGGCCGCCCGCCTGTTCGACGAGATGTTGAAGCTGCTGATGTCGGGCCACGCCTGGGCATCGCTGCAGGAACTGCGCAAGGCGGGCCTGCACCGCGGCCTGCTGCCTTTGCTGGACGTCGCGCTGGAGCAACCGATGGGCCAGCGCTTCGTGCAACTCGCGCTCGACAATACCGACGATCGCGTCAAGGCCGGCAAACCGGTCTCGCCCGGTTTCCTGTTTGCCTCGCTGCTGTGGCATCACGTGGTCGAACACTGGAACCGCCGCCGCGCTGCCGGCGAGCCGCTGATCCCCGCGCTGCACACCGCCATGGACGAAGTGCTCGACCGTCAGACCGAGCAACTCGCCATCCAGCGCCGCTTCACCTCCGATATGAAGGAAATCTGGAGCATGCAGCCGCGCTTTGAGAAGCGGTCGGGCCGCATGCCGTATCGGCTGCTGGAGTCGCCGCGCTTCCGCGCCGGCTACGACTTCCTCGCGCTGCGGTGCGCCTCGGGCGAATTGCCACAGGAACTCGCCGACTGGTGGACCGACTTCCAGAACGGTGACGGCGAAGCCCGCGAAGCCCTCATGGCCCAAGCCAAGCACGCCCCGAGCCCCTCGGCAAATGCCGGTCCGGCCAGCCCGGGCAAGCGGCGTCGCCGCCGACGTGGTCCGGCAAAATCGGATACAGTCGTTGACGTCAATCCGGGAAGTTCGGAGGAAACGTGAAGACAGTGGCGTACATCGGCATCGGCGCCAACCTGGGCGACGCACGCCAGGCAGTGAAAGACGCCGTGGTCTGCCTCGCACAGCAGGTCGGCATCACCGTCACCGGCAAATCGAGCCTGTATCGCAGCGCGCCCGTGGAGTCCAGCGGCGATGACTACATCAACGCCGTGGTGCGCATCGATACGCATTTCACCGCCGACCAGCTGCTCCGCATCTGTCACCACATTGAAGACCAGTTCGGCCGCGAGCGCCCGTTTCACAACGCGCCGCGCACGCTCGACCTGGACTTGCTGCTCTACGGCGACCACGTCCTCACTTCACCCGAGCTGACGGTGCCGCACCCGCGCGTGGGCCAACGCGCCTTTACCCTGCTGCCCTTGCACGAACTGGCGCCCGACCTCGTGATTCCGGGCATTGGCGCCGTGGCTGCACTACTGCCCGGCGTGGCCGAACAGCGCATCGAAAAGACCACGATGTGCCAATGCATGCGCGCCAAGCAGCCGGCCGCCTGATCTCATCACCCGCACCACCCACAACCACCCGCCGATGGCACTGGATCACCTGCGCCGTATCGTTGTCGAAGGGCCCATTGGCGTGGGCAAGACCGCGCTGGCCCAGCGCCTGGCCGACCATCTGCGTGCGTCGACGTTGTTCGAAACGCCCGCCGAAAACGCCTTCATCGCCCGCTTCTACGAAGACCCCGCGCGCTATGCGCTACCGGTGCAGTTGCGCTTCCTGCTGCAACGTGCCGAGCGCCTCAAGGCATGGCATAAGGCGACGCTTGCCGGTGAGCGCATCGTCGCCGACAGCTTCCTGCCGCGCGACCGCCTGTTCGCCCAACTCACGCTGCCGGCCGATGAACTTGCGCTGTACGACGCGATGGCCAATGCGCTGGCCCTGCCGCAACAGCGCATCGACCTCGTGATCTGCCTGCAGGCACGCGCGGAAGACCTGCTGCCACGCGTCGCCCGTCGCGCCGTTCCTTACGAAACGGGCATCGATGCCGAGTACCTCGGACGCATCTGCGCCGCATACGGTGAGCTGTTTCTGTATTACGATGCCGCACCGACGATGATCGTCGACACCGCTGCCTTCGACCCCGCAGGCAACGACGACGATTTCCGCACCTTGCTCGCCCGCATCGACGCGATGCGCGGGCCCAAGGAATTCATCAAGCTGGCAACGCGCTAGTCGACGCACCGCATGGTCTGCGTGGGCGCTCGCGATGCCCCAATGAGTCTCAGCCCATGAGCTATCTCCAGGAATCGAACCGCAAGGCCGTCACGGTGACTTCGTTGCAGGCCATGCGTGCTGCCGGCGAGCGTATCGCCATGTTGACGGCCTACGACTCCAGCTTCGCCGCCCTGATGGATCGCAACGGCACCGACGTGCTGCTCGTCGGCGATTCTCTCGGCAACGTGATGCAGGGCCAGAAGACCACGCTGCCGGTCACGCTCGATCACATCGTCTATCACACCGAATGCGTGTCGCGCGGGACGACCAAGGCGCTGCTCGTGTCGGACCTGCCGTTCGGCACGTATGGCACGCCCGAACAGGCTTTTCACAGCGCTGTGCGCGTGATGCAGGCCGGCGCGCAGATGGTCAAGCTCGAAGGCGGCGTGTGGCTGGCGCCGACCATCAAGTTCCTCGTTGAACGCAGCATTCCGGTGTGCGCGCACATCGGCCTGACGCCGCAATCGGTGCATGCGTTCGGCGGCTTCAAAGTGCAGGGTCGCGGCGATGAAGCGGCTGCGCAACTGAAGGCCGATGCGTTGGCCGTGCAGGACGCCGGCGCACAGCTCGTCGTCATGGAAGCCATCCCGGCCGAGCTGGCCGGCGAAGTCACGCGCCTGCTGGCCATTCCCACCATCGGCATCGGCGCCGGGCTGGAGTGCTCGGGCCAAGTGCTTGTGATGCACGACATGCTGGGCGTGTTCCCCGGCCATCGCCCCAAGTTCGTACGTAACTTCATGGACGGACAAACCACCATCGACGGCGCCGTTGCCGCCTACGTGGCAGCCGTCAAGGACGGCACGTTCCCCGGCCCGGAACACACCTTCGCCTGAGCGGCACCCGCATGGAAATCTGGTCGGCCACCGTCGACGCCTTCACCCTGCTTGCCAGCGGCGATGCGGCGTTGTGGCTGATCGTCTGGGTGTCGTTGAAGGTGGCGATTGCGGGCCTCCTGCTGGCGGCGCCGCCGGGGCTGCTCATCGCCTACCTCATCGCCATGCACCGTTTTGTGGGGCGCCGTGCGCTGGTGGTGCTGGCGCAGGCATCGCTGTCGTTTCCGACTGTGCTGATCGGGCTGTTGCTGTATCTGCTGCTTTCGCGGCAGGGGCCGCTGGGCGGCTTCGGGCTGCTGTTCACGCAGGGTGGGATGATCCTCGGGCAAGCGGTTCTTGGCCTGCCGGTGATCGTGGCGTTTGCGCTGGCGACGCTTGAGCGCGCGGATCCGCGTCTCGCGGAAACCGCACGTGTGCTGGGCGCCGGGCGCGTCCGTTTGCTATTGACGGTGTTTCGTGAATTGCGCTTCGGCCTGATGGCTGCGGTGGTGGCTGGCTTCGGGCGCGTCATCGCCGAAGTGGGCTCGGCGCTGATGGTCGGCGGCAACATTGAAGGCGTCACACGCACCATGACGACGGCGATTGCACTGGAAACCAGCAAGGGCGAATTCGCACAGGGCATCGCGCTAGGCATCGTGCTGATCGTGCTGGCTTTGCTCGTCAACCTGGTGCTGGCGTGGCTGCAAGGGGCTGGCAACTATCGCAGGGAGCCGGCGTGAGCGCGCCGTCGCAGCCCACGATGGTGTTTGAAGGCTTGCGCTGCCAGCACGGCGCGCGCGTTCTGTTCGAGATTCCGCGCCTGGCGCTGTCGGCCGGACACGCGATTGTCATCACGGGCGCAAACGGTGTCGGCAAGACAACGCTGCTGCGCATGCTGGCCGGGCTTGCATCCGCCAATGGAGCGACCGTCGATATGGGGCAAGGGCGGCAGGCGCTGTCGCCTTACCCGGCCGAACTGCGCAAGCGGCTGACCTACGTGCACCAGCATCCCTACCTGTTCCGTACGTCGGTACGCGCAAATCTCGCCTATGGCCTGACCACAGGTGCACACCGCGTGCCGCATGCGGAGCTGGCTGCGCGTGTCGAAGATGCGCTGCGCTGGGCGGGTCTGCAGCACGTGGTCGACGTGCCGCCCGAACGCCTGTCCGGCGGCGAAACGCAGCGCCTTGCCTTGGCGCGTGCTCGCGCGCTGCACACCGATGTGCTGCTGCTCGACGAGCCGACTTCGAACCTGGACGGCGCTGCGCGCGAGCAAGTCATTGCCCTTGTAGGGGAACTGGCAGCAGAAGGCCGCACGCTGCTGATGGTCTGCCACGACCGCGAACTGATCAACCTGCCCGGCGTGGCCCGCTGGAAACTAGAGCACGTCGAGGGCCAGGGGCGGCTCGAAATGCGCGGGCACCACGCCGCGTAGGGCGTTGCATACGGCGATGGCCTCGGCGCGGGCAACATCGGCGCGCGTGAGCGAACGTTCCTGCAGCGGCCCATCGAGCCACGGTGAAGCGTCTTTCAACAGCACGGCACGCATCACTCCCGGCAAGACGCCCGCTGACAACGGTGGCGTCCACCACGCACCATCGAGCTTGACCAGCAACGTGCTGCGCCCGCCTTCGGCCAACGTGCCATCGGCGTTGAAGAACACGGTATCGAATGCACCTTCGCGTTCGGCCGCCTGCCAGGCAGCGTCGTAGCCTGCGCGCAACGTGGTCTTGTGCGTCGGCAGACTGTGGGTGACCTCGCGCGGTTGCGCGGCAACGAGCAGGCGTACCGGCGCATCCCAGCTCGCATGCAGCGGCGACAAGGGCACGGCCGATACGTTGGCCGCACCGTTCGGCGTCAGCAACAGGCGCATGCGATAAGCGCCCTCACCTTCCAGCGATGCGCACATGCGCGCCACGTCATCCGCCAGCGCAGTTCGATCGAAGGGGAAGCCGAAGGCGGCCGCAGAACGCGCCAGCCGCGCCAGATGCCAATCCAGGAGCGCCACACCATCGCGCGTCGCGCGCATCGTCTCGAACAACGACAGCCCTGGATCGAGCGCCGTCACGAAACGCGCCTTCAGTTGGCACTCCGCGTATTCCTCATCGGCGATGCTGTCGTGCACGATGCCGGAGCCGATGCCAAGTTCGCCGCTGCGCAGGCCATCAGCGCCAGGCGGGCCGAGCACCAGCGTGCGGATCGCCACAGAGAAGCAGGCGTCGCCCATCGCCCGATCATCGACAGGCGCATCGATCCAGCCGATGGCGCCGGTGTACAGGCCACGCGGCTCTGGCTCCAGCGTCTCGATGATCTCCATCGTCCGCCGCTTGGGCGCCCCCGTAATGGAGCCGCACGGGAACAGCGCACGCAGGCAATCGGCAAGGCCGGTGGCGGGCGGAATCTCGGCCTCCACGGTCGACGTCATCTGGAGCACGCTGCCGAACGGCGTCACCTCAAACAGCGTCGGCACGCGCACAGAACCCGCACGCGCGAGGCGGCCCAGATCGTTACGCAACAGGTCGACGATCATCAGATTCTCGGCGCGGTTCTTCTCGTCGGCGGCCAGTGCAGTGGCACGGGCTTCGTCGATTTCGACATTGCCAGTGGCAGGCGCGGTGCCCTTCATCGGCCGCGCAACAAGCTGGCCCGCGTGATGAGAGAAGAACAGCTCCGGCGAACACGACAGAATCGCACCGCCCTCCGGTAGCGCGATGAATGCGCCGTAAGGCACGGGCTGCCGCGCGCGCAGGCGCCGATACAACGCCGCCGGCGCACCAAACGCAGTCATGCGCAGGCGGTATGTGTAATTGACTTCGTAGGTGTCGCCCGCCGCAATCCAGTCGTGGATGCGCGCGATGGCGTCGGTGTAGGTGGCGTGGTCGGCGCTGGCGGCACAGTCGAACAGGCCCGCTGCGCCCGTTGCGTCGGGCCACGCGTCGAACAACGTATCGACTTCTGCCGGCGACAGCACGTCCATTGCGCGAAACAGCAGCACGCGCAGGCGGCCATCGTGACCAGGCAATGAGGAAGAGATTTCGGTGGAAGCCGGCAGGCCGACCAGCGGCCCACCAAACTCATACGGCGCAACGATCAGGGCATGCAAACCCTGGCGCCAGGCGGCACGAAGATCATCGTCCAGCCCATCCAGCACGCCGGCCGGCCGGAAGAACTCGCCGGCATAACCGGTGTACCAGCGCGAGCACGGCGCGCCGCCCGAGGTGGCATCGTCCAACAGCGCGAACGGCGCGCCGACCTCCGGCAACTGCATGACGATGTTCCTGATTGAAAAGGTGGTGTTTGAGAAGCCTCGAAAAGCGTAGCGAGCGACCCGAGGTTGGCGCGAGAAGCGCAGCCGTACATGGGTACGGCGAGCATCACAGTGCCAAGATCGGGCCGCGCAGTAGCTTTGCGAGGTTTCTTACGAGGAGAAGAAGTTCTTCACCTTGTCTAGCCACGACTGCTCTTGCGGGCTGTGCCGCGAGCCGCCTTCGTGCACGGACTTGTCGAACTGCTTGAGCAGATCCTTCTGGTGCTCCGTCAGCTTGACCGGCGTCTCGATGTTGATGTGCACGTAAAGATCGCCTGCATAGCCCGAGCGCACGCCCTTGATGCCCTTGCCGCGCAGGCGGAACGTCTTTCCAGCCTGCGTGCCTTCGGGCACCGTGAACGAAGCGCGACCACCCAGCGTCGGCACTTCGATGTCGCCGCCAATGGCTGCCGTCGCAAACGAAATCGGCATCTGGCAGTGCAGATCATCGCCGTCGCGCTCGAACACCGGGTGCTGCTTGATGTGGATTTCCACATACAGATCGCCCGGGGGGCCGCCGTTGATGCCCGGCTCGCCGTTGCCCGACGAACGGATGCGCATGCCTTCGTCGATGCCGGCCGGAATCTTCACTTCCAGCGTCTTCTGGCTCTTCAGCTTGCCCTGGCCGTGGCACTTGGTACACGGCTTGGGGATGTACTTGCCGCTGCCGTGGCACTTCGGACACGTCTGCTGCATCGTGAAGAAACCCTGCGACACACGCACCTGACCGGCACCGTGACAGGTCGGGCACGTCTCCACGCTTGAGCCGGGCTCGGCGCCCTTGCCGTGGCAGTGGTCGCACTCGTCCCAGTGCGGCACGCGGATCTGCGTGTCGTAGCCGTGCGCGGCCTGCTCCAGCGTGATCTCCATGCTGTAGCGCAGGTCTGCGCCGCGATACATCTGTGGGCCGCCACCGCGGCGCCCGCCCTGGCCCTGGGCCTGACCGAAGATGTCGCCAAAGATGTCGCCAAAGGCCTCGGCAAAGCCGCCGCCAAAACCTGCTCCGCCCGCGCCAAAGCCGCCCGCCATATTCGGGTCGACACCCGCGTGGCCGTATTGGTCGTAGGCAGCCTTCTTCTCAGCGTCGGAGAGCATCTCGTAGGCCTCTTTGGCCTCCTTGAACTTGTCTTCCGCTTCCTTGCTGTCCGGATTGCGGTCCGGGTGGTACTTCATCGCGAGCTTGCGATACGCCTTCTTGATCTCGTCGTCGCTCGCGTTCTTACCCACCCCGAGCACTTCGTAGTAATCACGTTTTGCCATGGTGGCTTCAGTCGTCGCCTGTTTTTACTGCGTGTCGAATAGCAAAAAAGCCGAGCGTGACATCAGGTGCGTCCCGCACAACCCGATGATCACTGCCCGGCGTACCCTCACGTCCGCCTGGCGGACGATCTGGCTTACTTCTTGTCGTTCACTTCCTTGAACTCGGCGTCGACGACGTTATCGTCGTGCGGTGCGCCTTGTCCGGCTTGCGCGCCTGCCTGGGCACCGGCAGCGGCTTGTTCCGCACCGCCGGCCTCGCCCTTGGCTTGCATGTCGGCATAGACCTTCTCGCCGAGCTTCTGCGAGGCGGTTGCCAGCGCTTCGGTCTTGGCGTCGATCGCGGCCTTGTCGGTGCCCTTCAGGGTCTCTTCAAGTTCCTTGATCGCGGCTTCGATCTTGTCCTTCTCGCCAGCTTCCAGCTTGTCGCCGTACTCGCCCAGTGCCTTCTTGGTCGAGTGCACCAGCGCCTCACCCTGGTTACGGGAGTCGACCAGTTCGCGCAGCTTCTTGTCTTCCTCGGCGTTGGCCTCGGCGTCCTTCACCATGCGCTCGATCTCGGCTTCCGACAGGCCGGAGCTTGCCTTGATCGTGATCTTGTTTTCCTTGCCGGTCGCCTTGTCCTTGGCGCCCACGTGCAGGATGCCGTTGGCGTCGATGTCGAACGACACTTCAATCTGCGGCGTGCCGCGCGGTGCCGGCGGAATGCCCTCGAGGTTGAATTCGCCCAGCATCTTGTTGCCGGAGGCCATCTCGCGCTCGCCCTGGTAGACCTTGATCGTCACGGCCGGCTGGTTGTCGTCAGCGGTCGAGAAGGTCTGCGAGAACTTGGTCGGGATGGTCGTGTTCTTGCCGATCATCTTGGTCATCACGCCACCCAGCGTTTCGATGCCCAGCGACAGCGGCGTCACGTCCAGCAGCAGCACGTCGGTACGATCACCGCCCAGCACCTGACCCTGGATGGCGGCGCCCACGGCAACGGCCTCGTCCGGGTTCACGTCCTTGCGGGCTTCCTTGCCGAAGAACTCCTTCACCTTCTCCTGCACCTTCGGCATACGCGTCATGCCGCCAACCAGGATCACATCGTGGATGTCCGACACCTTCACGCCGGCATCCTTGATGGCGGTGCGGCACGGATCGATCGTACGGGCGATCAGGTCTTCGACCAGCGCTTCGAGCTTGGCGCGCGTGATCTTCAGGTTCAAGTGCTTCGGGCCCGAGGCATCGGCCGTGATGTACGGCAGGTTGATTTCGGTCTGTTGCGTGCTCGACAGCTCGATCTTGGCCTTTTCAGCGGCTTCCTTCAGGCGTTGCAGCGCGAGCACGTCCTTCGACAGATCAACGCCCTGCTCCTTCTTGAACTCGCCGATGATGTAATCGATGATGCGCTGGTCGAAGTCTTCGCCGCCCAGGAACGTATCGCCGTTGGTCGACAGCACTTCGAACTGCTTCTCGCCGTCCACGTCGGCAATCTCGATGATCGAGATGTCGAACGTACCGCCGCCCAAGTCATACACGGCGATCTTGCGATCGCCCTTCTCGTTCTTGTCCAGGCCGAATGCCAGCGCAGCCGCGGTCGGCTCATTGATGATGCGCTTGACGTCCAGACCGGCGATGCGGCCGGCATCCTTGGTGGCTTGGCGCTGCGAATCGTTGAAGTAGGCCGGCACCGTGATCACGGCTTCGGTCACTTCCTCGCCCAGGTAGTCCTCGGCGGTCTTCTTCATCTTGCGCAGGGTTTCGGCCGAGATTTGCGGCGGTGCCAGCTTCTGGCCGCGCACTTCCACCCAGGCGTCGCCGTTGTCAGCCTTGACGATGGAATACGGCATCAGGCCGATGTCCTTCTGGACTTCCTTCTCTTCAAACTTGCGACCGATCAGGCGCTTGACGGCGTACAGCGTGTTCTTCGGGTTGGTCACCGCCTGGCGCTTGGCCGGGGCACCGACCAGGATCTCGCCGTCTTCCATGTAGGCGATGATCGACGGGGTGGTGCGAGCGCCTTCGGCGTTCTCGATCACCTTGGGGGTGTTGCCCTCCATGATGGAGACGCAGCTGTTGGTGGTACCAAGGTCGATACCGATGATTTTGCCCATGTTCTTGCTCCTCGAATCTGGTGTCAGGACTGCACTGAATACAAACTTGGATCGGATGTGGGAGTGCCGCCCGGCTTTTCAAGGCCGAATTTTGAAAAGTTGAGCATTTTGGCCGGTTTTTCTTGGGAAAGCACCCGAAAACGTGCGCTCCCTGGCAAAAACGCGCGTTTTGAACGCCCAGAGCCGCAAACCGGGCAAAAAAGGTGTGGGTGTTACCCTTGGGCGCATTGCCACTCGCCGGACGCCAACCCGGCTTTTGTGTCCATGCCTTTGCACCCGCTCCGTTCCATTCTTGGCGCTGCCCTGCTTGCCGCATGCGCCGTGCCCCCCGCCGATGCCGCCGTTGCCCTCCTCCAGCCTTCCCGCCGCGTCAACGCCAACCAGCCCTTCACACTGACCCTCGTCATTTCGGGCGATGCCGCCCAGCGCAGCTATGCCGTGCCGGCCAAGTTACGCGTAACGGCCAGCGCTGACCTGCAGGGGCCCGTGGAAGTGATTCTCGATCGACACAATGCTGGCGCCGCCGAAACCCTGCACCTGCGGCCGGGCCAAGTCCGCACCGTCGCCTACACCGGCACGCTGCCCGAGGTGCTGCGCGGCACGGTTCGGATCGATGTGCCGGATCTCGATGCGGCACCCGTTCTGGTGACGCTCGTGCGCGGCGCAGACGCCCCGCAGATCGCGGCCGATGGCGCCCCCACTGGCGCAGCCCGCAACGCCGCCGCCGAAGCGACCCGCCCCGGGGGTGCGCTGGGCACCAACCCGAGCGCCCCCGCTGCCAGTGCAGCTGCTACTGCAACCCCGCCCACTCCCGTGGCAGTTGCTGGCAGTGGCGAGGCATCCCGCCCGCCCGAAGACACCGCACGCCTGACTTTCCACGAACCCATGTTCGCCGCAGTGGGCGCGCATGGGGGCCTGAACGCCAAGTTCCAGTTGAGCTTCAAGTTTCGGATTTTTCAGCCAGAGAACCCGGCATCGGCAGCGCTGCTGGATAACGTGTACTTCGGTTATACGCAGTTCTCGCTGTGGGATGTGGGCAAGGAATCGGCGCCGTTCCGCGATACGAACTACCGGCCCAGCGTGTTCTATTACCAGCCCGATACGGGCATCCATGGCGGCGCCCTCACGCGGCTATCGTTCGCGGGCGGCATCGAGCACGAGTCGAACGGCCGCGACGGCGACGCCTCGCGCGCCATCAACACCGTGTTTGTACGCCCGACGTTTCACTTTGGTGACCTGAACGATTACCACTGGAAGTTCGAGCCGAAGCTGTACGCGTACCTCACGCGCACCGGCAACACCGATATCGCGCACTACCGGGGTTTTGGGGATTTCCGCGTGTCCTATGGTGCCCCCAACGGCTGGGAATTGGCCGCCACGCTGCGCAAAGGCACCCGCAAGGCCTACGGCAGCGTCGACGCGCAATTGACGTATCCGATGAGCCGGATCTTTACCGGCACGGCTGGCTACCTGTTCATCCAGTATTTCACCGGCTACGGCGAGAGCCTGCTCGACTACAACCACAAACTGGGCTCGCAGTTGCGCGTCGGGTACAGCCTCTCGCGATAGGACGCCGCCGGCTTAGAGCGTGTGCTGGCCGCTGGCCTCGGGCTGGAACGCAACGCGATCGATGCGCAAGGAGCGCTGTGCGCCATTGGGCGCCGAGTATTTGACCGACTTGCCCGCACGCGCACCCAGCAGCGCCGCGCCCATCGGCGAGAGCACCGACAGTTTGGCCGATGTCACGTTGGCGTCTTCCGGGTAGACGAGCGTCCACTCTTGTTCGGCGCCGGCGTCATCCACCACGCACACGACCGAGTTCATGGTCACCACATCGGCGGGAATCTTGTTGCCGGGCACCACGTTGGCACGAGCAATGAGGTCGTCGACCAGATCGGCCAGCGGCGAGTTGTTGCCCGCGCGAGTGGCGGCATTTTCCAGACGGGTGAGGTCCAGCTCAGTCAGGTAGATGGTGGCTGCTTTGGACATGACGATCTCCTACAGGTCTATGTTCAACACGAGGCAAAGCCGCTGCCGATGGCCTTCCGGGCCAATGCAACGCAGCGGCAAGAACACCAGCGGGCGCATGGGCCGGCCGGCGGTGATACGAAGCCGAAACTTCTGGGGGAGTAGGGAGAGCCCGGCGGCAACGTGCCGCAAAGGCACTAGAACAACCGCCGGGCGGCGGCAATGGCCGCGTTCATCGCCTGGGCGGCGCGCGGCGAAGTGCGCGCCACGCGCTTGGGGCGCACAGCACGGAAAGACGAAGAGATAAGAAAGGCCGCAGCCACCGGCATCGACGTCATGATGGTCGCTGCCTCAGATGAGCGGCTTGCCGGCCAGCTTGTTGCGCGCATTGGCAACGGCGGCGGCAAATTGCGCGTGGCCATGCCAGCCGGTCGCCCGGCCGAGCTTCTTGCCACGATGGAAAAACATGAACACCGGAATACCGTGCAGGCCAAAGCGCTGGCCAAGCTGAGGGTGCGCATAGACGTTCGCGTGCAACCAGTTCAGCCCAAGCTCACGCAGGGCAGCCGGTTGCGCGAGCATGGCCTTCTTGGCCATCTCGCAGTTGAAGCAATCGACGCCCCAGAAGAACACGCACACGAGCGCATCGCCCGCCGCCGCAATGGCCGCGTCGAAGGTCTCGGTGTTCACCTCGCGCATGCCAAACGCCGCGAATGCGGTCTTGTCGACCGGGATCGCGCCGTTGGCGTATTGCGAAGTGGTTGCGTTCTGGATCACGGGGCGTGGGCTTACTTGGGCGCCGCCACCGTCACGAGGGCCGGGCGCAGCACGCGGTCGGCCAGCGTGTAGCCACGCTGCAGAACAGCGACCACGGTATTGGCTTCCTGATCGGCCGGCACCATCGAGATGGCTTGATGGCGATGCGGATCAAACTTTTCGCCCACCGGGTTCAGCTCGGTGACGCGGCCCTTTTCGAATGCGGCGTACAGCTGCTTGAGCGTCAGCTCAACACCCTCGCGCAGCTTGGTGGCGTCGCCCGAGGTGTCCGCCAAGGCGGCCTGCAGGCTGTCCATCACGGGCAGCAGGTATTCGGCGAAGCCTTCGATGGCGAACTTGTGAGCCTTAGCCACGTCTTCCTGACCACGGCGGCGGATGTTCTCACCTTCGGCCGTTGCGCGCGCCCAGTTTTCATAATTCTGGCGCGCCTTTTCTTCAGCAGCTTCCAGTTGGCGGCGCAGTTCTGCGACGTCCATGTCGGCCACGGCTTCTGCCACGGCGGCTTCGTCACCAGCGACGGCCTGGGCGTCGGCGCTCGCGCGCTGAGCCTGGCTCGAATAAGCGTGGGCCGCCTGGCCCGTCGCCGACTGGTTCGGCTGGGTGGCTTGGGTGTCCGCTGGCATGTCCGAGTTCGAGGAGGTGTCCGAAGTGTGTTTCATAGCGCTGGATAAAGAGGATCGACGCACGGGATGTACCCGAAGACGATCCGCTGGATTTTTACAAACGATTTGTCCCCGTTATGGGGCAATTGGCGCGCTTTTCAAGGGCGCCGGATGCGCAGCAACTGTGCGCCGTGCATCACGAAATATGGGGTTACAACTTTCATCAGACTGCAATGGCATGGCAATTGCGACGCCTTTATTGGCCGCCTATGATGCAAGAAAAAACTGGGGGGCGCGAGCTTCTTTGAGGGTTCGTACCATGCATAACAAGCTGCCCGTTCTGACCGTGCTCCTGCTGTTGACCCTGACCGCAGCCACAACGTTCATTTGCCTGTCTGGGGCCGTCACACCGCGTTATACGGAGTACGGTAGCGGCAAGGCATTCTTCAAGCACTACATCATCAAGCCGGCACAGATGCAGCAGATGCCGCGCGGTTTGAGCGTATTAAGTTAGCACACACTCGCACGGTGTACCTCACTCTCCGCCGAGTTTGTCGATACGCCGTCGATCTCGCTTGGTCGGTCGGCCAGCAATTTGTGTGGCGGGTTCCCGATACAACCGGCGTTTGTCGGCATTCTCTTCGCGTTTTAAGCGACTGGTGTCCGTCTCGGCGTAGAGCGTTTGTGCAACGGAGGCTGGACCGCGCACTTCCGCCAGCGCCAATACCTCGACTTCCCACTGCTGTTCATGGGCGTGAACCCGCACGTGGTCACCGATCTTGACATCCTTGGCGGGACGAACCGGCTGATCGTTGATCTGCACGCGACCGCGCTCCACCGCATCGGTCGCCTGCGACCGTGTCTTAAAGAAACGCGCCGCCCATAGCCATTTGTCGATGCGCACGCGATCGGCCGCGTCAGTGCTCACTTTCATGCGGCGGCCCCCTTGCTCTGCGCACGGGTGCGGCTGGCATCCAGCACATGCGGGTGCGTAAGCGTAAGCGGCCAGCCCTGCAGATGCGCCAGCGCAATGTCGGCAATGCCGGCAATCCACGCTTCGCTGTCGTTCAGGCACGGGATGTAATGGAAATCCTTGCCGCCGGCGACACGGAACGTGGACTGCCCTTCCATGGCGATCTCTTCCAGCGTCTCCAGGCAATCGGCCGGGAAGCCAGGGCAGAACACGTCGACGCGGTTGGTGCCAACGCGGCCGAGCTCTTCCAGCGTGGGCGCGGTGTAAGGCTGCAGCCATTCGGCGCGGCCAAAGCGCGACTGGAAGGTGACCAGGTACTGACCCGGCTGCAGGCCGAGCGCTTCGCCCAACAGGCGGCCGGTCTTGAGACATTCGCAGTGGTACGGGTCACCCAACTCCAGCGTTCGTCGCGGCACGCCATGGAACGACAGCACCAGTTTGTCGCCATGCGCAAAGTCAGGCGCGCCATGCTGCGCCCAATACGCGCCCACCTGCTGGTGCAGCGCATTGATGTAAGCGGGGTCATCGTGGAAATGCTTGACCAGCCGCAACTCGGGCTGATTGCGCATTTCACCCAGCACGCGGAAGACCTCATCGAAGGCCGTCGCAGTGGTGGTGCCGGAATACTGCGGATACATCGGCAACACGAGCATGCGCTCGACACCCTGCTTGCGCAGCGCCTGCATGACCGATGGGATCGACGGATTGCCATAGCGCATCGCGCAGGCGACCACCACATCGTGACCCTGCGCGTTGAGCAACTGCTGCAGCGCATGCGCCTGCCGCTCGCTGTAGACAAGCAGCGGCGAGCCCGTCATGTTGGCCTCGCGCAGCCAGATGCTTTCGTACTTATGCGCTGACGCCCGCGAACGCAGCGGCACGATCAGCCCATTGAGGATGAACCACCACACGGCGCGCGGAATCTCCACCACGCGGGGGTCGGACAGGAACTGACGCAGGTAGCGGCCGACCTCGCGCGGCGACGTGCCGTCGGGTGTGCCGAGGTTGACGAGCAGGATCGCGGTGCGATCGGGCTGACCGTGCTGGAACAGGGGTTCGGGCAAGAAAGGCATGGGCGCGGGTTCGCGATAGACCCGGCCGATTATACGAGCCGAGTCATCGAGTGTGCCTTACGCCACCACCACGCCGTCCTTGACCACACCGGCACACGGGTTGAGCCCCATCGCATAGGCTAGATCGGCAGGCCGATCGATGCGCCAGAGCGCGAAATCTGCCGCGCAGCCCGGGGCAAGGACCCCACACGTGCCTGACAGACCCAGCGCAGCGGCGGCGTGACGCGTGGCGCCGGTCAGCGCTTCCAGCGGCGTCAGGCGGAACAGCGTGCACGCCATGTTCATCGCCAGCAGCAGCGACGACAACGGCGATGTGCCAGGGTTGCAGTCGGTCGACACGGCCATCGGCACACCGGCGGCGCGCAGCGCGGCCATCGGCGGCAGGCGCGTTTCACGCAGGCAGTAGAACGCGCCGGGCAGCAGTACAGCCACAGTGCCGGCTTGCGCCATGGCGGCCACGCCCGCATCGGTCAGGCATTCGAGGTGATCCGCTGAAAGGCCGCCGTAGCGAGCCACCAGCGCCGCGCCGCCCTGGTCGGAGAGTTGCTCGGCGTGCAGCTTGACCGGCAGGCCGTGACGCTGCGCCGCGTCGAACATGCGCGCCGTCTGTGCGGGCGTGAAGCCGATGGTTTCGCAGAAGGCGTCAACAGCATCGACCAGACCTTCCGCTGCGAGGGCGGGCAGCACATCGATGCAGAGGTGGTCGATGTAGTCATCCGCGCGGCCGGCGAATTCGGGCGGCACGGCATGCGCGCCGAGGAAGGTTGTCCGCACGCGCACCGGCAACGCCTGGCCGAAGCGCCGTGCGACCCGCAGCATGCGGCGCTCCGTTTCCAGGTTCAGGCCGTAGCCGGACTTGATTTCGACGGTGGTAACGCCTTCGGCCCGCAGTGCATTGAGGCGAGGCAGGCTGGCTTCGGCCAACGCGTCTTCGCTGGCCGCCCGCGTGGCACGAACTGTGGAGAGGATGCCGCCGCCCGACCGCGCGATCTCTTCGTACGGCACGCCATTCAGGCGCGCTTCGAATTCATTGCTGCGGTTGCCGGCGTAGACGAGGTGCGTGTGGCAATCGATCAGGCCGGGCGTGAGCCACGCACCGCCGCCATCGTGCTCGCGTGTGGCGCGGGCGTTGACGGGCACATCAGCGCGGTAGCCGAGCCACGCAATGCGGCCGGCCTTGACGGCGATGGCGCCGTCGCGGATCTCGCCGTAGCCGTCAGCGTCGGCGGTGAGCGTGGCAAGGTGGACGTTGGTCCAGAGCGCATCCCAGTGCAGGTTGGCCGGATCAGTCATGTGCGGCTCCCTGCAGGCCAATGCCGTCTGCCACGCGTGCCACGAGGCGGGCAGCGACACGCGCCGTGTGGTTGTCGATGTCGAGCGACGGGTTCAGTTCCGCCACATCCGCCAGCCGCAGCTTGCCCGAGCTGACCACGCGATCGACGATGGGCTCGATCACGTCCATCCCGACGCCGCGTGCCGACGGTGCGCTCACGCCGGGGGCAACAGCGGCCGGCAGCACGTCGAGGCACATCGTCAGATAGACGTGGTCGACCTGGCTCAGGAACACCTCGACCACCTTCAGCACGTGGGCGAGCTGCATGACGTCCATCTCGTCGTCGTGCATCCAGCGCACGCCGAGCTGGCGCGCACGCGCGAACAGCGCTTCGGTGTTGGCGTAGGTGCTCACGCCCAGGCAGGCGTAGTGGAACGGCCAGCCGCGCCGGGCACAGTCTTCGGCGATCTGGCGGAACGGCGTGCCTGAGCTGCCACGCTCACCCGCACGCAGATCGAAATGCGCATCCAGATTGAGAATGCCGATACGCGGGGGCTGGTGGGATTTCGCCGACAGATGCCGCGCCAAGCCGCCAAACGAGGCCCACGCGATCTCATGCCCGCCGCCGAGCGCGATCGGAAACGCGCCGCGATCGAGCAGATCGTGGAGCACACCGGCCAATTCGCTCTGCGCGTCTTCCAGCGCATCGCCTTGGCAAGTCACGTCGCCCGCATCGACGACCACACGGCCGGCACGCGCGGGCAAGTTCGCCAGCATCTTGCGGATGGCGGCGGGGCCCGCCTGTGCGCCGGTTCGCCCGTGGTTGCGTGCGACACCGGCATCGCAGGCGAAACCCGCCAGGGCGACGGTGTTGGCCAGCGGCGTCGATGCATCGATGCGGCGCACCGTCTGGTGCCAACGCAAGCCCAGCGGGCCTTCCTCCGCATCGACGCGGCCTTGCCAGACGTTCGGTTCAGCTTGGGCGAGCATGGTCAGACGAGTGCGAGTTCGCCGACGTGCGCGCGGCACGAATCGCCCAGATCGCCGTCGAGCACGAGGCGGCGGGCGCCTTCGATGTCGGGGGCGAACAGGCGATCTTCACCGTAGTACGCCACACGCGCGCGGATGCAGCCATGCGCCTTCTGGAGCGTGTCGGACGTCGCCAACGGCTTGTGGAAATCGATGCCCTGCGCTGCCGCCAGCGCTTCGATGCCGACGATGGTGGCGGTGTTCTCGGCCATGTCCTGCAAACGGCGGCCGGCGAAGGTCGCCATGCTGACGTGGTCTTCCTGGTTGGCGGAAGTCGGCAGGCTGTCCACGCTGGCCGGGTGGGCAAACGTCTTGTTTTCCGAGGCCAGTGCCGCGGCCGTGACGTGCGCAATCATGAAGCCCGAGTTCAGGCCCGGCTGCTCGACCAGGAACGGCGGCAGGCCCGACAGCGTGGAGTCGATCAGCAGCGCGATGCGGCGCTCCGACAACGCACCGATCTCGGCAATCGCCAGCGCAAGCATGTCGGCGGCAAACGCCACCGGCTCGGCGTGGAAGTTGCCGCCCGAAATCACTTCACCAGCGTCGGCGTAGACCAGGGGGTTGTCGGTCACTGCGTTGGCTTCGGTGAGCAGCGTGGCGCCGGCCTGACGGATCAGGTCGAAACACGCGCCCATGACTTGCGGCTGGCAGCGCAGGCTGTACGGGTCTTGCACGCGCTTGTCGCCCACGAGGTGCGACTGGCGGATGGCGCTGCCGGCCAGCAGGTTGCGGTACACCGCGGCAGTGGCGATCTGCCCCGCCTGACCACGCACGGTGTGCACGCGCGGGTCGAACGGCGCATCGCTGCCCTTGGCGGCATCCACCGACAACGCACCCGACACGGTGGCGGCTTGAAGCAGACGCTCGGCCAGGAACAGGCCGTTGAGCGCCAGCGCGGTCGACACCTGCGTGCCGTTGATGAGCGCCAGGCCTTCCTTGGCGGCCAGTGCGATCGGCTCGATGCCGGCGGCGGCCAACGCGGCACGCGCCGGCGTGCGCACGCCGTTCACACGTACGTCGCCCTCACCCAGCAGGGCAAGCGTCATGTGCGCCAGCGGTGCCAGATCGCCCGACGCGCCCACCGAACCCTTGGACGGAATGCACGGCACGATGCCGGCGTTCAGCAGTGCCAGCAGCGTATCGATCACGGCACGGCGCACGCCCGAATAGCCGCGCGCCAGGCTGGCGGCCTTCATCAGCAGCACCAGTCGCGCCACGTTGTCGCTCAGGTCTTCACCGGTGCCAACGGCGTGCGAGAGGATCAGGTTGCGTTGCAGGCGCTCCAGCTCGTGCGTGGCGATCTGCGTTTTGGCCAGCAGGCCGAATCCGGTGTTGATGCCATAGGCCGGTGCGCCCTTGGCGACGATGGCCTGTACCGTGGCGGCCGACGCTTCAATGGCGGCCGCGCAGTCGCCAGACAGCGCGATGGGCGTCGGGGCCAGCCACACGCGGCGCAGGTCGGCAAAGGACATCTCGCCGGGTTGCAATGTCAGGATGGGGGGCGTGGTCATGGTGTTCATAGCAATACGAGCAGGATGTCTCTAACTTAGCCGATCATCGGCAGGTTCAAACCGTTGCGCTTGGCGCAGGCAATGGCGGTTTCGTAGCCGGCATCGGCATGGCGCATGACGCCGGAGCCGGAATCGTTGACGAGCACACGACCCAGGCGCTTGGCCGCAGCATCGGTGCCGTCGGCGACGATCACCACGCCCGAGTGCTGCGAATAGCCCATGCCGACACCGCCGCCGTGGTGCAGCGACACCCACGTCGCACCGCCGGCCGTGTTGAGCAGCGCGTTGAGCAGCGGCCAGTCCGACACGGCGTCGGTGCCATCGCGCATGGCTTCGGTTTCGCGGTTGGGGCTGGCGACCGAGCCCGTGTCCAGGTGATCGCGGCCGATCACGATGGGCGCCTTCAACTCGCCGTTCTTGACCATCTCATTGAAGGCCAGGCCGGCCAGGTGACGCTCGCCCAGGCCCAGCCAGCAGATGCGTGCGGGCAGCCCCTGGAACGCGATGCGGTCCCGCGCCATGTCGAGCCAGCGATGCACGTGCGTGTTGTGCGGGAAGAGTTCCTTGATCTTGGCGTCGGTCTTGTAGATGTCTTCCGGATCGCCCGACAGCGCCACCCAGCGGAACGGGCCCTTGCCCTCGCAGAACAGCGGACGGATATAGGCCGGCACGAAGCCCGGGAAGTCGAAGGCGTTTTTCACACCCTGGTCGAACGCGACCTGGCGGATGTTGTTGCCGTAGTCGACAGTCGGAATGCCCATGGCCTGGAAATCGAGCATGGCCTGCACGTGCACGGCGCAGGACTTGGCGGCCTCGTCGGTCAGGCGGGCGTGCTGCGACGGATCGCGTTGCGCAGCACGCCATTGCTCGACCGTCCAGCCAATCGGCAGATAGCCGTTGACCAGATCATGCGCCGAGGTCTGGTCGGTCACCAGATCCGGCTTCAGGCCGCCGGCGCGGGCACGCTTGACCAGCTCCGGCAGGATTTCCGCCGCATTGCCGAGCAGGCCGATGGACACGGCCTCGCCGCGTTCGCAATGGTGGCGAATCAGGTTGAATGCGTCGTCGATGTCCTTGGCCTGCTTGTCGAGGTAGCGCGTACGCAGGCGGAAATCGATGCTCGATTGCTGGCATTCGATGTTCAGCGACACGGCACCGGCCAGTGTTGCGGCCAGCGGCTGCGCGCCGCCCATGCCGCCCAGGCCCGCAGTCAGGATCCACTTGCCGGCCAGCTTGCCGTCGTAGTGCTGGCGGCCCGCCTCGGCAAACGTTTCGTAGGTGCCCTGGACGATGCCCTGGCTACCGATGTAGATCCAGCTGCCGGCAGTCATCTGGCCGTACATGAACAGGCCCTTGCGATCCAGTTCGTTGAAGTGTTCCCAGTTCGCCCACTTGGGCACGAGGTTGGAGTTGGCGATCAGCACGCGCGGTGCATCCGGGTGGGTCTTGAACACGCCCACCGGCTTGCCCGATTGCACGAGCAGCGATTCGTCGTCGTTCAGCTCGCGCAGCGTCTCCAGGATCTTGTCGAAGCAGGCCCAGTCGCGCGCGGCGCGGCCGATGCCGCCGTACACGACGAGGTGCTTGGGGTTCTCGGCCACGTCCGGGTCGAGGTTGTTCTGCAGCATCCGGTAAGCCGCTTCGGTCAGCCAGCTCTTGCAGTGCAGCTCGGTGCCGCGAGGGGCGCGGATTTCACGCGAGGCGTCGTAGCGCGGATCGTTGGTCAGGTGGGCAGCGTTGGTCGGGGCGTTCATGTGAGGTCTCCTGCGAACTCCTTTGTCATGGAGCGCATCTTATGTTGTATATACAACTTAGGCAAGAAAACTTTACAAGCTAAGAGCAAACCCTGATGATGACCACCATCCGCACATCACATCGGCCGCCCAAACCGCACCGCAAGCCACGTCCATGTCACACGACCCATCCGCCAGCACGCCCGCCTTCCAGCGCATCAAGGAAGACATCCTCATGCGCATCCGCAGCGGCGAGTGGCAGGAAGGGGAAATGATTCCGGGGGAGACCACGCTCGCGCAGACGTTTGGCGTGTCGCGCATGACGGTCAATCGCGCGCTGCGCGAGCTGACCGCCGAGCAGATCCTCACGCGTGTGCAGGGGTTGGGGACGTTCGTCGCGCAGCAGAAATACCAGGCGACGCTGGTGGCGATCCGCAACATCGCCGAGGAAATTGCCGCACGCGGTCACCGGCACCGTGCCGAGCTGCACAAGCTGGAGCGCGCCCGCGCCAACGAAGCGATGGCCGCGTCCTTCGGCGTACCGGTGGGGCGCGCCCTGTTCCATTCGCTGATCGTGCACTTCGAGAATGACCTGCCGATCCAGGTGGAAGACCGCTGGGTGAATGCCGGGCTGGCCCCTGACTATATGCAGCAGGATTTCACGCAGACCACGCCAAACGCCTACCTCATGCGTGCCGCCCCGTTGCAGGGCGTGGATTACGGCATCGAGGCGCGCCTGCCGCCGCGCGAGATCGCCGAGATGCTGCAGATGGATGTGCGTGAGCCGTGCCTGATGCTGCGGCGCAAGACGCTATCCCAGGGCCAGGTCGCCTCCGTGGCAACCATGTGGCACCCGGGCGGGCGGTATCAGTTCACGGGCAGTTTCTAAGCGCGTCGTTGCGCTACATCATGACCTTGCCCCGGGGCGCGGACGAGAATGCTCGAAAAGATGCGCGGCGGCTGATGCCAGTCCGCCCAGTTCGCTACCTCACTCCACACCCGGCCCAGGAGAGCACTGTCATGAGCGGCATGCCCGAATTCAAAAGCGTGGTCAAAGATGTGTCTGCGCACATGCGCAGCTTGCGCGAATCGCAGCCGGAGTTGATGACGGCATTCAGCCAACTGGCGGCAGCCGGCACAAAAGACGGCGCACTGAGCAAGAAGACGCGGGAATTGGTGGCGCTGGGAATAGCCATTTCCAGCCGCTGCGACGACTGCATCGGCTTCCATGTCCAGGCGCTGGTCAAACTCGGCACAACCCGTGCCGAACTGGAAGAGGTGTTGGGAACAGCCGTCTACATGGGAGGCGGCCCTTCGATGATGTACGCCACGCATGCGCTGGCGGCGTTCGAGCAGTTTTCAGCCTGAGACATTGGCGGGCAACCCGGCCCGCCACAGGCGGCGTTGTTTCAATACTGGCTGAGGGTGCTGGATAGCAGCTTGGCTGTGATATCCACGATCGGGATCACGCGCTCATACGCCATGCGCATCGGCCCGATCACGCCCAGCGTGCCGACAATCTTGCCGTCCACCTCGTACGGCGCGGTGATGACGGCCATGTCTTCGTGCGGCACAAGGCTGCTTTCGCCGCCGATGAAGATCTGCACGCCCTCGGCACGGCTCGATACGTCCAGCAGTTGCAGCAGGCCGGTCTTCTGTTCGAACACGGCAAAGAGCCGGCGCAGCTTGTCCATGGAAGAAGACAAATCTTCCACGTCCAGCAGCTTGCGCTCGCCCGAAATGACGACCGGTTCCTCTTCCGACGCGGCACTGCTGCCCGCTTCCACGGCAGCCTGCATCAGCGCGGTCATGTCGGCCTGCAGTGCAGACAGCTCGCCGCGCAGGCTTTCGCGCACCGCATCGAACGTCTGGCCGCCGTAGTGTGCATTGATGTAGTTGGCCGCTTCCACCAGTTGCGACGGGCTGTACGGCGTATCGGTATGGATGATGCGGTTCTGCACGTCGCCTTCGGGCGTGACGACGATCAGCAGGATGCGCGATTCGGACAGCCTCAGGAATTCGATCTGCCGGAACGCATGCGTGCGGCGCGGCGTCATCACGATGCCGGCAAACTGCGAGAGGTTGGACAAGGTCTGCGCCGCCGCCGCAATCACCCGCTGCGACGATTCCGACCCATGCGACGCCAGCTGCGTGCGCACCTGCTCGGCAATCGCACCCACCATCTGCTGCGCCATGCGGTCTTGCGTGCTCAGCACATCCAGCGGGCTGGCCGTCAGCATCGTATCGACGAAGAGGCGATAGCCGCGTGGCGTCGGCACGCGCCCGGCGGAGGTGTGGGGGCTCGCGATGAAGCCCATCTCCTCGAGGTCGGACATCACATTGCGGATGGTGGCCGGCGACAGATCGAGCCCCGAATACTTCGACAAGGTGCGCGAGCCCACGGGCTGGCCCTCGGCGATATACCGTTCGATCAAGGTCTTGAGGAGGATAGTGGCGCGCTTGTCCATGATTCTTCAATTTTACGCAAAATCGGCGCCCGTCTACGGGTGATGTCGGCGTTTCTCCACGAAACACGTGCTGACGTGGCGACGGTCATATCGATATGGTGTAATGCGCGCATGTCGATTCCCTCGTCCGCCGTGGCCCCGCAAGCTCCCGCCGCCTCGCCCGTTTCGCCTTTCAAGACCGTTGCGCTGGTCGGCCGGTATTCGGCTGCCAACATTGCCGGCCCCCTTATGGAACTGGCGTCGTGCATTGCCGCGCGCGGGCATGACATTGTCTTCGAGCGCGAAACGGCGCTCAACATCGGCGTCCAGGACTACCCTGCCCTGCCGCCCGAAGAGATGGCGCGCCACGCCGACGTGGCCGTCGTGCTCGGCGGTGACGGCACGCTGCTCGGCATTGGACGCCACCTGGCCGGTGCCAGCGTCCCCGTGATCGGCGTCAACCACGGGCGGCTCGGCTTCATGACCGACATTCCATTCGACGACGTACACACCGTGCTGCCCGACATGTTGTCGGGCCGCTACGAGGCCGAAACCCGCACGCTGCTGCAGGCTCAGGTCGTGCGCGACGACGAGGTCATCTTCTCCGCCCTCGCCTTCAACGACGTGGTAGTCAACCGCTCGGGCACCTCGGGCATGGTGGAGCTTGCCGTGTCGGTCGACGGCTTCTTCATGTACAACCAGCGTTCGGACGGCTTGATCGTCTCCACGCCCACGGGCTCGACGGCGTATGCGTTGTCTGCCGGCGGGCCGATCCTGCATCCCGCGCTCTCGGGTCTGGTGCTGGTGCCCATCGCACCGCACTCGCTGTCGAACCGGCCGATTGTCATTCCGCAAGACGCCGAGGTGGTCATCCAGGTCACCAGCGGGCGCGATGCCAGCGTCAACTTCGACATGCAGTCGCTCACGTCACTGCTGCCCGGTGACCGCATCGTGGTGCGCCGCTCGGAGCGCACGGTGCGGCTGCTGCACCCGATCGGCTACAACTACTACGCCACGCTGCGCAAGAAGCTGCACTGGCACGAGTATCCGACCGAAGACAACCGGCTCTAAGAACCTGCCCATGATCCTACTGCGCGGCCCGATCTTGAACTTGCAATGCTCGCCGTACGCATGTACGGCTGCGCTTCTCGCTTCAACCTCGAGCCGCTCGCTACGAATCATGGGCAGGTACTAAAACTCCTCGCTCACCGCTTCCATGCTGCGCAGCCTCACCATCCGCGATTTCGTCATCGTTCACGCGCTGGATCTCGATCTGGCCGACGGTTTTACCGTGTTTACGGGCGAGACCGGCGCGGGCAAATCCATCCTGATCGATGCACTTGCACTCACGCTGGGTGAGCGCGCCGATGCGGCTGTCGTGCGCGAAGGCGCGCCGCGTGCCGACATCACCGCCGAGTTCGACGTGCATCCGCATGTGGCCGCATGGCTGGAGGCACATGAACTGCACGACGACGAGGGCGTGATCCTGCTGCGTCGCACAGTCGATGCTGCCGGCCGCAGCAAAGCCTTCATCAACGGCGCGGCCGTCACGCTGGCGCAGCTGCGCGAGGTGGGCGAACAACTGGTCGACATCCACGGTCAGCACGCGCATCAACTGCTGCTGAAGGCGGATGCGCAGCGCAGCCTCCTCGACGCCCATGCGGGCCTGGAAGGCGCCGTGCGCGTGGTCGGAGAACGTTACCGGGAGTGGCATGCCGTGGTGCGGGCACGCGAAGCCGCCGAGCAGCAGTCGCGCGAAGTCCAGCTCGAGCGCGAGCGCATCGAATGGCAGGTCAACGAATTGCAGAAACTCGCCCCGCAACCTGGCGAGTGGGAAGAGGTCCAGGCCGAGCACCACCGCCTGTCGCACGCAGCCAGCCTGATCGAAGGCACGCGCGCGGCGCTGGATGGGTTGTCCGAGTCGGAAGGTGCGGTGCTCACGCAACTGGGCGCGACGCTCCATACGCTGCGTGAACTGGCCGAGATCGACCCCGCGCTTACCGACGTGCTGGCTGCACTTGAGCCGGCCGAGGTGCAGATCCAGGAGGCCGTGCACACGCTCGCCCGCTATGCCGATCGCGCCGAGCTGGACCCGGACCGCCTGGCCGAAGTTGACGCACGCATGCAGGCACTGCACACCATGGCACGCAAATACCGCGTCGCCCCCGAAACGCTGCCCGCTGAACTGGCTGAACGGCAGGCGCAACTGGCCGCGCTGCAAGCGGCATCCGACCTGGACGCGCTGCAGGCCCAGGAAGCGCAAACCCAAGCCGCCTATATGACGGTCGCGCAATCGCTGTCGCGCGACCGCGCCAAGGCCGCGCGCGAGTTGGCCGACGCGGTGACCGGCGCCATGCAAGGCCTGTCGATGGCCGGCGGGCGCTTCGACATCGCGCTGCACGCGCTGGAACATGGCGGGGCAGCGGGGCTGGAGCAAGTCGAATTCCTCGTCGCGGGGCATGCGGGCGTGTCACCACGGCCGTTGGCGAAGGTCGCCTCGGGCGGCGAGCTGGCGCGGATCAGCCTGGCCATCTCGGTGATTGCCAGCGAGGCAAGCCCGACGCCCACGCTGATCTTCGACGAAGTGGATTCCGGCATCGGCGGTGCGGTGGCAGAAGTCGTGGGACGACGCCTGCGCGAACTCGGCATGCGCCGCCAAGTGCTGTGCGTCACGCACCTGCCGCAAGTAGCCGCGCTCGCCAATCACCATATTCAAGTCGCCAAGCAGACGGTCGCCGGCAGCACGCGGTCCGACCTCGTGGTGCTGGACGCCACGGGCCGCGTGGACGAGATCGCCCGCATGCTGGGCGGGGCGTCGCTCACCGACACCACGCGGCGCCATGCAGACGAGATGCTCGCCGCGGGCCGTGCGCAATCGGCACCTGAATCCGCGGCGCGAAAATCCCGCCGCGTGGCACAGTGATCGCCTATACCGGAACCATTGCTGCCAGGGTTGGCACGAACATTCCGGATGCACGCGCTACAAACACCCTCTACCGAATCCAAGGAGAACTTCATGGCCCGCATGGCCCGCACGATCCAACCGGCTGCCCGCCCTCGATCCCTGCTGTCGACCGCCAAGCCTGCGCTGGCCGCGGCTCTCGGCCTGTGCCTGCTGGCCGCGTGCAAGTCCGTGCCGGCCATTGATCCGGGCAAACCGCCTGCCATGGACCCCGCCTCGGCCAACACCCAGCCTCCTGCTTCCGTGTCGGCTGCACATAGTCTGGGCGACATCATCATCGGCCTGAGCACGCCGACCACCTCGTCCGCCACCGTGCAAGGCGTGCTGGATGCTGCCGGCGCACGCGCAACGCCGCGCCTGGCCTTTGCGGTGGTGCGTCCGATGTCGGGTGGATTCTGGGTGGTGCGCGCCAGCTCGGGCGATGCATCGGCCACGCTGGATGGCGCAGTGACAGCGTTGCGCGGCACGCCCGGCATCGCTTCGGCCGACCCGGATCGCATCATGAAGATTCAACGCTGAACTACCGCGACACCACTCTACACTGTGAATGATCGGGCGCCGCCTGGCGTCCGGTTCCGGCTCCACACTCCTTCGCCAGGCCCGCATTCTGCTTCAGCAGCAACGCACCAGCCGGCCTTTTTCCCCTCGCAAACGTGATCGGCCATCGCCGCCACACCAAGCGGACAAGTCGCGTGCTACCTTTGGTTTTGTGTAACGGTATGTCAACGATCACATCCTGACGACGTTTCTCATTACAACGAGACCCCCACGGAGCACCCGCTGATGACCCCCTCCCTCTTCCGGTTGAAGTCTTGGCTCCGCGCGGGCGCCGGCCTGGCCTGTCTTGCCTGGGTGATGGGCAGCCAGGTCGCCACAGCTGCCGCGCCGCTGCCGCAATACACCGGTGACCTGATCATCAAATGGCGCGACGACACGAGTGGCACGCGCAAGACGCTTTCCGCCAGCGAGGCGAACAACCGCTTGCTGTCGGTAGCGCAAGCAGCGGGCAGCACGCTGCAGGTCAAGCGCACGCTGGGCACCAATGCGCAGCTCATGCACACCGGCCTGACCGATGCGGCCAGCATCCAGGCCACCGTCGACAAGATCGCGCAGGACGCCCGCGTGGCCTATGTCGTGCCGGATCGCATCCTGCGGCCCAACACCATTCCGAACGATCCGCTGTTCGCCACGCAGAACAACCTGGCCGCACCGGCGCTGGTACCGGGCGGCATCAACGCAGCCGCGGCGTGGAGCATCACGCAGGGCTCCACGGGCATCGTGGTGGCGGTGGTCGATACCGGCTACACCGATCATCCCGACCTGTCAGCCAAGATCCTGCCGGGCTACAACTTCATCTCGGACCCGGCCCGCGCGGGTAACACCTTCGGCCGGGGAACGGACGCGCATGACTTGGGCGATGGCGTAACGAGCACGGATGTCGCAAACATTTCGGGCTGCACCAGCAGCGATATCGCCAATAGCAGCTGGCACGGCACCGAGGTCAGCAGCGTGCTCGCCGCCCAGACAAACAACACCCTCGATATTGCAGGGGTCGGCTGGAATACGCCGATCGTGCCGGTACGCGTGTCGGGCAAATGCGGCGCGCTGCTTTCCGACACGGTGGACGGCATGCTGTGGGCGGGCGGCATCAACGTGTCCGGCGTGCCGACCAACGCCAACCCGGCGCGTGTGGTGAACGTGAGCCTGGGCAGCACGACGCAGTGCTCTGCAGCAGAACAGGACGCGGTGAACCAGTTGGCCGCACGCGGCGCCATCGTGGTGGCGGCCGCCGGCAATGAAGCCGCGCAGACCGTTGATGCGCCGGCCAATTGCGCAGGCGCCATCGCCGTCACCGCGCACGTCGACAGCGGCGAAAACGCCAGCTACGCAAACGTGGGGCCCCAGGTGGCGTTGTCCGCGCCGGGCGGTGGCTGCGGCAACTCGAAGGTCGTTACGAGTACAACTCCGGCCACTTGTGCGGAACCCGTTTCCGTCATCCAGGCCGACTCGAACGATGGTACGCAGAGCGTCGGCAACCCCACGGTCAAGTCGGTGGCAGGTACGAGCTTCTCGACACCGGAAACAGCCGGCACCATCGCGTTGATGCTGAGCGTGCAACCACAGTTGTCGAACGCGCAGGTATTGGCGGGTCTGAAGCAGACCGCACGCCCGCACCCGAGCGGCACGTTTTGCGCCGTGAACACCGGCATCTGCGGCGCGGGCCTGCTGGATACCGCAGGTGCTGTCAGTTATGCCCAGAACACGGCGCCTGCCGGCGCGGGTAGTGGCACGACGGGGTCGGGTGGATCGACCGGGAGTTCCAGCAGCGGTGGTGGGGGCGGGGCCGTGCCACTGGTTGGGGGGGCGCTGCTGTTGGCGCTGGGGCTCGGATGCCGACGCAAGCGCACGTTGCCGCATTGACGCACCTTTGGCTTGAGCAAGACCGCCTCCCGATGGGGGCGGTTTTCATTTGCGCCACTCCTGCGCACCGCCTCCCAGCCACCGATACTAGGGTTTATGCCTAGTACGATCGACGCGACGCTGTCTCAATCCTTTTGGACAATGCAAACGCAAGCTTTGCAATTCCTTACAAAAAAGACAGGACTGCTCTGATGAAGACAATGGTTGCCGGGGGTGTAGTGCAGGCGCTGGTGGCGCTTGGGCTGGTGTCGTATCACGTTGCGCCGGCGCTGGCCGTGGAGAAATCCGCCACGTTCAATACGCAGTTGCAATGGGTGACGCAGTTGGTCGTGAAAGAGAAAAGCACGGGACTGAAGACGCAATCGGTTGCAACAGGTGGGGCGGTGCCCCCCGCAGACGTGGCAACGGTGCAACGCTGGTCGGCGGCAGCACAGTTGCCGATGGCGTACAAGCGCCCGATGTCGGGTGGGGCACACGTACTGACGTTGCCCAAGGTCATGACGCTGGAAGACGCCCAGATCATCGCGCAGCGTATGGAGGCCACCGGCGAGTTCGAATATGTATCGCCCGACCGCATCATGCGGCCGATGGCACTGGCGACCGATCCGCTGTTCGGCCAGCAATGGAACCTGCTGGCGCCGACCGCAAGTGCGCCCGGTGGCGCCAACGTAACGGCCGCGTGGGATACCACCACCGGTGTCAACACCGTTGGCGTTGGCATTGTCGATACCGGCATCCGCGCAGACCATACCGACTTTGCCGGGATCAGCTTCGGCACTGGCCGCAACTTCGTCAGCAGCAACGCCATGACGGGCAGCCCCGATCCGAAGACGGGCAATACGATCCCATCCGGATTCGTCAACAACGGCGCCAACAATGCGCTGGCGAATACCGACCCCTCCGACCCGGGCGATTGGGTGACCAGCAACGACGCCGCGCTCTACCCGACGTTTTGCGGCAGCTCGGCAAGCGACAGCAGTTGGCATGGCACCTTCGTCGCTGGCCAGATCGGGGCGCAGCGTAACAACGGCATCGGCATCGCAGGCATTGCCCCCCGCGTGCGTTTGCAGATGGCGCGGGCACTGGGCAAGTGCGGCGGCGCCACGTCCGACATCATGGACGCCGTGACGTGGCTGTCGGGCGGCTCGGTGCCGGGCGTCACAAGCAACCCGACACCAGTCAAGGTCATCAACATGAGCCTGGGCGGCTCCGGGAGCTGTTCGACGCTGGAGCAGAACAGCATTACCGCAGCACGTGCGTTGGGTGTGACGATTGTCGCCGCCACCGGCAACGAGGCTGGGCCTGTGGATGCGCCCGCCAACTGCACGGGCACCATCGCCGTGACAGCCCACACGCTGGAAGGCGACAACGCGTTTTACGCCAATGTCGGTGCGCAAACGGTGATCAGCGCGCCAGGCGGCGGTGCGGGCACGGTCATCTCCGGCTCCTCCAGCAAAATCGTGTCGCTGTCCAACACCAGCAAGACGTCGCCTGTGGCGTCTCCCACGGGCGACGCCTACGCGCAGGACATCGGCACATCGATGGCCACGCCGCATGTAGCAGCCACCGCAGCACTGATGCTATCGGTTCAGCCCGCGCTCACGCCAGACAACATCACGGCGATCATCAGGCAATCGGCGCGACCGTTCGTCGCCGGCACTTACTGCGCAACACACGCTGGCGTTTGCGGCGCCGGTACGCTGGACGCCGGTGCGGCCGTCGCGCAGGCGCAAGGTTTGCCGACCGTGCATGCCACGGCATCGGCCTCGAGCGTGACCGCCAACACGGCCGTCACGCTGACGTCAGTAGGCGGCGCCGGCTATAACAGAACGGCCAGTAGCACCGTCTGGGCCCAGATCGCCGGAACGCCCGTTACCCTGACAACGACCGGCCCCGATGCCAACGGCGTCAGCACAGCCACGTTCACACCGGGCGTCGCCGGCGTGTACAGCTTTAGCGTGACGTTGACGAACAGCGCGGGCGCCACCGCCTCCGATACGGCCAGTGTGACTGCTACGGCGGCAGCGACGACATCGGGTTCAGGTACGGGTAGCGGAAGTGCGACTAGCAGTAGCGGCGGCGGCGGCGGTGGCAACATCCCCCTGTGGCCGGGAAGTCTGCTACTCGCCGCCGGCGTGCTCACATTCCGCCGTCGCAAGGGCTGATCGAGCAATCTCGCGATCGTCTAAACGCAAAACGGACACCCTGGCCCTCGCCGGCGTGTCCGCTTTTTTTGGCTCGGCACAGACCTGCTCTGCCGATCAACCCTGCGCCTGTTTCCTGCCTTGCGCGCCCCACTCCCCCAACACCCATATCAGCAACCCGCTCGCCGCGCCAAACGCATGCGCAATGCGCACCACGCCAAACCCCCAGTGCGGGTCAAAGGCGATGGGCGACAGCCAGGATTGCTCCAGCCACACCTTCACCAGCACGCCTGCGCACAGCGCCACGCCAATCCAGCGTGAGAAACGATCCTCTGCCGCGTCCGTGGATGGCCTCAGCAGCCGTAGCCCGCCCCATGCCGCCAAGCCATGCAGCGCGCCGGAAAGCCCTCCGTACCACTGCAACGTCGGCTGACTAAGCAGGGCGATCTGGACGAGCACCCCGCACGCCACCAGCACTCCAACGATGACTTGCGGCCGCAACACGCGCGCCAGCATCAGGATGAGCCCCACGGCTGCCATTGCATCGCCGAGCCAATGCCACTGGTCCAGATGCACCCACATGGCGGTCACGATGCGCCACCACTGCCCTGTTCGCACGGCGTCGCGTTGATACAGCCCGACCGCATACAACCACGGCACGAACGAGAACGCCGCCGACAGCGCAGCCACACCGGCGCACGCGGCCCACGTGTGCAGCGTTTGCCGATGCACCCTCATTGCGCAGGCCCGAATACTTGCTTCCACAACGCACGTACGTGAGCGGCCTCGCGCGCGCAGGTGTCGATCGGTACGCGGGCAGTGGGTTGCCCGTCGAGCCGTAATTTGTGCTGGCGCGCGCGAAAGTCCCGATAGGCATCGGCCACTTGCGCGGCCGCTGTCGCATCGATCAACCCCAGTTCGCCAGCCATGCGCAGTAGCGCGATGTTGCCCTTGTTGAGGGTCAGCTCGGCATGCGCTGCGCTATGCAAAAGCACCAGGAACTGCACGGTGAATTCGATATCGACCATGCCCCCGCGATCGTGCTTGAGATCAAACAGCCCCGTCGGGTTCGCATGGCCTTCGGCCACGCGTTCGCGCATCGCCACGATTTCGTCGCGCAGCGGGCCGGGCTCGCGCGCCTGGCGCAATACGGCGGTACGCAACACCTCGAAGCGCTCGCCGATTTCCGCATCGCCGGCACAGAAGCGTGCACGCGTGAGCGCCTGGTGCTCCCACACCCACGCTGCGTTGTCGCCCTCGCGCATCTGATAGCGGCGGAACGCCTCGAAGTGCGTGACCATCAGGCCCGCCGCACCGTTCGGGCGCAATCGCGTATCGACGTCGAACAGCGTGCCGGCGGCGGTATGGCTGGTCAGCCAGGTAATGAGCTTGCGTGCGAATGACGCGTACACGTCCGGCGCGCGCTCGTCATCGTCGTCATACAGGAAGATGATGTCGAGGTCCGACGCATAGCCCAGTTCCTTGCCGCCGAGCCGCCCGTAGGCGACCACGGCAAAGCGCGGCACCTCGCGGTAGCGTGTCGAGACCTGCTGCCAGACGGTTTCAAGCGTCAGGTCCAGCACGGCATCGGCCAGATCGGAAAGCCGGTCGCTGATGTGCTCGACACTCAGCATGCCCTGCAAATCCTGCAACAGCACGCGGAAGGTCTCCGCATGGTGCTCCTGACGCAGGATATCCATCTGCATCTCGACATGGTCGGACGCTGCCTGCAGGCGTTCGCGCACGCGCGCCCGGAAGGCGGGCCAATCGGGCTCGGCCGACAGGGCTTCCACGTCGAGCAGCTCATCGAGCAGTTGCGGATGACGCGTGAGGTAGTCCGCCGCCCAGCGCGACGCATGCAGCGTGTGGGCCACGCGCTCCATGGCCTGCGGATATTCGCTCAGCAGCGAGAGGTACGAGGATCGCCGGCTGATCGCGTCAAAGAAATCGAGAAAGCGCGCGATGGTGACATCGGCATCTGTCTGCCGCGATGCCTGGTCAAGGGCTCGGTTGATCAGCAAATCGAAACGCTGGCGGCTGACTTCAGACAACGCGCGATAACGCGGCGAATTGCGCGTCGCACGCAGTCGCTCCAGCACGCTGTCGGGGTTCGCATAGCCGAGTTCGGCGAGCTGTGCGCGGGCGGTTTCCGTGTGCTCGTCGTCGAGCAGATCCGCATGCCAGACGGCGGCGCACGGCGGCTGGCTGTCCTGCTTGTCGGAGAAGGTTTGATCGAAATGTTGTGCGACTTCGTCCTGGTACGCCTCGAGCCTGGTGACCAGCGCCACATAATCGTCAAAGCCCATCATGCGTGCCACGCGCAGCTGATCTTCCGGCGAGCCCGGCAGGTTGTGCGTCTGTGCGTCTTCGATGTACTGCAGGCGGTGTTCAAGCTGGCGTAGGAAGCGATAGGCCTCGGTCAGGCGCGCCACGGCTTCGGCATCGATCAGGCCGCGCTCCGACGCCGCCCGAAGCACCTCCAGCGTAGGCCGCACGCGCAGCCCGAAATCCTGCCCGCCGCGAATGAGCTGAAACACCTGCGCGACGAATTCGATCTCGCGAATGCCGCCGCGCCCGAGCTTGATGTTGGGCGAGCGCGCCTGCAGGTGGCCCGCGTTATCGCGCTGCTGGTTGGCGCCATTGCTGCGCTTGGCGGCCTCGTTGCGGATCTGCGCATGCAGCGCGCGAATGGCGGAGATCACGCCGTAGTCGAGATAGCGCCGGAAGACGAACGGGCCCGTCACGCGCTCCAACTGTTGAATGACCCGGGCCGCATGCGGACTGGTCGGGTCGGTGATCACGCGGCCCTTGATCCAGGCGTAGCGCTCCCACTCGCGGCCCTGCACGACGAAGTATTCCTCCAGCATGCCCAGGCTGCACGCGAGCGGTCCCGCATCGCCGTTCGGGCGCAGGCGCATATCGACGCGGAAGACGTAGCCGTCCTCCGTCACGTCGGCCAGCGCATTGATCAGCCGCCGGCCAAGCTTCGTGAAATATTCATGATTGGAGAGCGGGCGCGGGCCGCCCTGCGTGTCGCCGTCATCGTCGTAGAGAAAGATCAGGTCGATGTCGGACGAGACGTTCAGCTCGCGCCCGCCCAGCTTGCCCATGCCGACCACCACCAGTTCCTGCACCTCGCCGGAGGATTGCCCGATCGGCTGGCCGTGCAGCGCGCGCAGTTCCTGGCCGATCAAGGAAATGGCCGTGCGCACGGCAAACTCGGCCAGGTCGGTCATCGTTCCCGTGACCTCATCGAGCGTCGCGGCGCCGGACAAATCGCGCTCAACCAGTGTGCCGAAAACTTCATTGCGCAGCAGGCGCAAGGCGCGCTTGAGCGCAGTCTCGACCTCCACGGCCTTGGTATCGAACAGCTCGGTAAAGCGCGCCGACAGCCACGCCACGTCAATCGGCTGCCCTGCGCCGGCCTGCACGCGCTCGGCCCAGCCTTCGCGCGCTTGCGCCTGGCGCTGGAGATAGCGCGAATACGCAAGTGCAAAGGGCAGCGCGGCGGCGGGAGCCTCCGGCGCGCGGGCCGGAGCTTGCAGAAATGGCTGGGCGGACAAGGCGGAATCAGTCATGCGGACGCATCGAGCATTGGCGGAAGCATCCATTCTCGCTGAAATGCGCGCCGATACACGCAGGGCAATCCGTGATCACCAACGTTCACGGGCACTGGGCGTGCTTGCCGCTGGGCAGGCGCCACACCGAACCCCAAATGTGGCGCCACCTCCTGAATATCGGATAATCCGCATCATGCCCCGCCCGTCCCAGCCCCCAGAATTGCCGAAGTCCGATGGTGGACACGCCAGCACCCTGTCCACACGCGGGGTGAGCCGACCCACGGCTTGGGCATGGCTGGTACGACGCGTCGGCCGGATCGGCACGGGCATCGGGGCTGTCTTACGCGCCCCGATCTGGCGCAAGCTGTGGCGCGTGCTCTGGAAGACGGCGGTGGCGCTGGCCGTCCTGGCCATCGTGGGCATACTGGCGGTGCGCTTCATCCTGTGGCCGCGTGCAAGCCTGGCGCGCGAATGGATGGAGCGCGAGGCGTCCAGTGCACTGCACGCCACGGTCGGCATCGGCTCGCTCGAGACCTACTGGGAGGGCTGGCACCCGGCCTTCCGCGCCCAGCGCATCGACGCGCACGACACTGCCGGCCGCCGCACCTTGGCGGTCCAGGACGTGCAGGCACGGCTGTCCTGGCGCTCGTTGCTGCGCATGCAGATCACCTTTGCCGCCCTGCACGCCAGCAACGCCGACGTGCTGGTACGGCGCAATGCTGAGGGTGCCTTGCTCGTCGCGGGCATGCCGCTCGGCCCGGACACCGGCGGCGACAGCGATTTCCTCGACCAGCTCCTCTCCCAAGGAGACATCGATTTCCAGCAAGGCGCCGTCCGCTGGCTCGACGAGCAGCAGAAGCTGCCCGAAGTGGCACTGGGCAATGTGCGCGTGCAGCTACGCAGCGGCCCGACGCGCCACCGGCTGGAGGCCAGCGGCACCTCGCCCACGCTGTTCAACGGCCCCATCAAACTGCACGCCGATTTCCGTCACGACCTGCTGGCCCGCCCCGGCGATTGGCGCCACTGGCACGGCCAAGCTTCCTGGCAGGTCGATACGCTGCAGTTGGCTTCCGTGCAGCACTATGTTCCCGTGCTGGCCGCCGCAAAAAGCGGCACGCTCACGTCCGACGGCTCGGTGGAGTTTGCCGACGGCGTATTCACGCGCAGCCAGGCACGGCTGACAGGGCAGCAGCTAGATCTGCAGGTCCGCAAGGATCTGGACCCGCTGCAGTTGCGCAGCCTCCAGGCGCTGGCCACGCATCAGCGCAACGCGCGCGGTGAGCACACCTTGCGCGTCGACACGCTGCTCTGGCAACCCCTGAACCCGCCCGCCCAACCGCCGTCGGGGCCCGAACTGGCAGGCCCCGGCATTCAGGCGCCCACCAACCCGGCCGGCACGCCGCGGGGCTTGCGCAACGTCACCGTAGGGTGGGCGCTCGACTCGCGCGATGCCCTGCGCAGCCTGCAAGTCAAAGCCACGACACTGGATTTGGCCGACCTGCGCAACATCGCCACCGCCCTACCGCTGCCCGCCGGCGTGCTCGAACCGCTGCGTACCAAACAACCGTCCGGCCGCATCGACGATCTGGACATCAACTGGCAACGCGATGTCTCCCGCTGGCGACCAAATTCGCCGGCGCCCGTGCACTTCACCGGCCGCGCCACGATGCGCCAAGTGTCGTTCGGCCCCGGCGCGCTGCCTGCGGTGCCGCCCGGCCAGCATCCCGAGCCAGCCGTGCCTGGTGTGGAGAACCTCTCCGGCAACGCCGTCTTCTCCAACGACAAGGGCACGCTGCGCATCGAGTCCAACGACACCGCGCTGCTGCTGCCCGGCACGTTTGCCGACGCCCGCGTGCCGCTGGACCGGCTGCAAGGCACGTTCAACTGGACGTATCGCAAGCAGGAACTGGTCGTCACGAGCGACAACCTCGCGTTCTCCAACGACGACCTGTCGGCGCGCATCACGGGCAGCTATCGTCACGCGCCAGACACCAGCCATCTCGGCACCATCGACCTGAAGGGCACGCTCGACCGCGCCAGCGTTCCACGTGTGCCGCGCTACCTGCCGCTGTCGATCGGCCAGCATCTGCGCGACTATCTGGGCGGTGCGTTGCAAGCCGGCACGGCCAATAACGTCGATTTCGCACTGGCAGGCGATCTGCACGACTTCCCGTTCCGTCCGCCGCACAAGGGCATGTTCCGCGTAGAAGTGCCGATCCAGGACGTGACGTACCAGTCCGCGCCGCCCGAAGCCGCGCACAACCCGCCGGGCCACGTGCCCACGCACCCGGGCGACTGGCCAGCGTTCACCAACATCAACGGCACGGTGATCTTCGATCGGGCATCCCTGGCGTTCAAGGTGGCGCGCGCCAAGGTGATGGGCGTGAATCTGCAGGACGTGAATGGCAGCCTGCCCGACATGGGCGACCACAGCCCGCTGCTCACCATTGACGGCCGCGGCGATGGCGCCACGCAGAACTTCCTGCAATACGTCGAGGCAAGCCCCATCGGCCAGTGGATCGGGCATTTCACGAAGGACGCACGTGCCCAGGGCAACGCCACGCTGGCGCTCAAGCTGGAGCTGCCGCTGCACGAGATGCATTCGACGCGCGCCCAGGGCAGCGTCACGTTCGTGCGCAATGACGTCACGCTCGTGCCGCAAGCGCCGCCGCTCACCGATGTGAACGGCGCGCTCACCTTTACGCAGAAGGGCATCGGTTTCGATAACCTGCGCGCGCGCTTTGCCGGCGGCGAAATCCGCCCCACGGGCGGTACCGCACCCGACGGCACGATCCGCATCCAGGTGGCGGGCACTGCGTCGGCACAAGGGCTGCGTGAGACGACGCCAGAGAACAGCCCGGTGGCCGCCGTCGCCCGCTCGCTGGACGGCAGCGCGCCGTACAGTGCGACCATCAGCGTCAAGCAGCATCGCCCGCTCATCCAGGTGCAGTCGGATCTCACACCGATGACGGTGCGTCTGCCGGCACCGCTGAACAAGGCTGCCGGGCAGCCGCTGCCGGTGCGTTTCGAGATGCAGCCGCTGGCGTCCAACAACGCCATCGACGAAATCGTTTTGCAGGTCGGCAATATCGTCAGCGCGCGCTACGAACAACGCAACACGGGCAACGGCGTGGAGGTGCTGCGAGGCGGCATCGGCGTGCGGCAACCGGTACCGCAGCCGCAGGAAGGCGTGCAGGCCAACCTGGCGCTGGACCAGTTGGACATCGACGCCTGGCGCCAGGTATTTTCCGCGCCCGCCGCAGACAAGAGCGCCAGCCAGATTGCCGCCGAACACGTGGCCAACGCCGCCGCCAACGCCCCCGACAGCCATAGCGCATATCTGCCCAGCCACCTGAGCGCCCGCGCGCAAACGCTGCGCATCCTGGGCCGCGACTTCAACGCCGTGCGCATTGACGCCACGCGCGACGGCCCCAACTGGCAATCGACCATTGATTCGCGCGAAATTGCGGGCAGCGCGCGCTGGCACGCCGAGAGCGCCGCCGTGCCCTTCGGCGAGCTGACGATGCGCCTGTCGCGCATGAGCATCCCGGATGCGAAGGAAGAGACTGCGCTCACCGAATCGCTGGCCAGCAGCTCGCAGGAAATACCATCGGTCGATCTCGTTGCCGACAAATTCGACCTGCGCGGCAAGGCGCTCGGCAAGCTGGAGATCAAGGCGCGCAACCAGATCACCGACGGTGCACCTGTCTGGACGCTCGAGACGCTGAAGATCGAGCAGCCCGCTGCCACGCTGACGGCACACGGTACGTGGCGCATCCCGCGACGCCTGCGCGGCGGCGGCGATGACCCCGAGCGCCGGACGCTCCTTGACTTCAACCTTGACCTGCGCGATACCGGCGACCTGCTGCAGAAAATGGGCTTCGCCAAGGTGATCGACGGCGCCAAGGGCAAGCTCGAAGGCCGCGTGGTCTGGCGTGGCTCGCCCATGTCGATCGACTACCCCACGCTCAATGGCCGCATGGCGCTGAACCTGGAGCGCGGCCAGTTCCTGCCGGTCGATCCGGGCCTGGCCAAGCTGGCCGGCGTGCTGAGCCTGCAGGGGCTGCTGCATTTCGCCACCGACCTGCGCAGCGCCACCGGGCGCGGCACGCCGTTCGAAAGCGTGGCAGCCACCGGCACCATCGCCAGCGGCGTTGCCCACACCGAAGATTTCGCCGTCAAGGGCCCGCAGTTCCAGGTAGCCATGCAAGGCTCGGCCAACATCCTCGATGAAACGCAGGACCTGCGCGTAAAGGTCACGCCCAAGGTGGATGCCACGTCGGCCTCGCTGGCAGCGGCGTTCATCAATCCGGCCATCGGGCTGGGAACGCTCGCCGCGCAGCTGGTTCTGGGCGATCAACTGTCGAAGGCATTCGTCACGCAATACCACGTAACCGGTAGCTGGGCCGATCCGAAGATCGAGAAAGTCGCGTCCAACAGCAATTCGGGCAGCCAATCGCAAACCTCGGCAAAATAGGCGCCATGACTTCGACCACCGTTGCTCCGGCCCCCGTCGCATCCGGCATGGATGCGCCTTTCGATGCACCTTTTCGCGTCGCCGCCATCCAGACCGTGACGGCCATCGACGTGGACGCCAATCTGGCGCGCGCAGACGCGCTGCTTGCCGAGGCGGCCGCCCAGGGCGCGCAGCTCGCGCTGCTGCCCGAATACTTCTGCATGATGGGCCGCAAGGACAGCGACAAGGTCGCCATCCGCGAGAGCGACGAAGACGGCCCGATCCAGGCCTTCCTCGCCGATGCCGCGCGCCGCCACAAGCTGTGGCTCGTCGGCGGCACGTTGCCGATGTGGTGCGAAGACGAACAGCGCGTGCGGAATACGTCGCTCGCATTCAACCCGGCCGGATTGCGTGTCGCGCGCTACGACAAGATCCACCTGTTCAACTTCGTGCGCGGCGAAGAGCGCTACGACGAAGCCCGCACCATCGAGCCCGGCGCCACGCCGGTCGCCTTCGATGCGCCGTGCGGCCGCGTGGGCATGTCGGTGTGCTACGACCTGCGCTTTCCGGAGCTGTACCGGGCGTTGGCGTCGCAAGGCAACCTGAACTTGATTCTGATGCCGGCGGCCTTCACCTACGTCACGGGCGCCGCGCACTGGGAAATCCTGCTGCGTGCCCGCGCCATCGAAAACCAGTGTTATGTGCTCGCCGCCGCGCAGGGCGGGCGCCATGAAAACGGCCGCCGCACGTGGGGCCATTCCATGCTGGTCGACCCGTGGGGCGAGATCGTTGCCTCCGTGCCCGAGGGCGAAGGCGTGGCCATCGGCGACATGGACCCCGCCCGTATCGCACAGGTGCGCCGGGATTTGCCGGCGCTCAAGCACCGCGTGATGTAAGCCAATCGAATTTTTTTGCGAGAACCGATCATGAACGCAGGCGACATCGCCATCCAGAATCTGTCCATCGCGCGCCGCGTGCTGCTCGATCCGTACGGCCTCGACGAAGCGCACCTGCAGCGCGCGCTGGCCGACATCTTCACGCACCGCGTGAACTATGCCGACCTCTACTTCCAGTACACCCGCAACGAGGCGTGGAGCCTGGAAGAAGGCATCGTCAAATCCGGCAGCTTCAGCATCGACCAGGGTGTGGGCGTGCGCGCCGTGTCGGGCGACCGCACCGCGTTTGCCTATTCCGACGACATCAGCCTGCCCGCGCTGATGCAGGCCGCCGGCGCCACGCGCACGATCGGCAAGGCAGGCGCCGGCCGCGTAAAGGTGGCCAGCAGCCTGGCCACCACCCCGGGCAGCCACTCGCTCTATGCGCCGAACGACCCGCTCGATTCGATGACGGCCTCCGAAAAGGTTGCCCTGCTCGAGCGGATCGAAAAGCTCGCCCGCGCCAAAGACCCACGCGTGGTGCAGGTGATGGCCGGCCTGGCCGGTGAATACGACGTGATGCTCGTTGCGCGCAGCGACGGCGTGATCGCCGCGGATGTGCGCCCGCTGGTGCGCATCTCCGTCACGGTCATTGCCGAGCAGAACGGTCGCCGCGAAATGGGCAGCTCCGGCGGCGGCGGCCGCTATGCCTATGGCTATTTCACCGACGAACTGCTGCGCGAATACGTCGACGAGGCCGTCTCCTCCGCGCTCGTCAACCTGGAAGCCAAGCCAGCACCGGCCGGCACGATGACGGTGGTGCTGGGCCCGGGCTGGCCCGGCGTGCTGCTGCACGAGGCCATCGGCCACGGCCTGGAAGGCGACTTCAACCGCAAGGGTTCGTCGGCGTTCTCCGGCCGCATGGGCGAGCGTGTGGCCGCCAAGGGCGTCACCGTGGTGGATGACGGCACGCTGGCAAACCGCCGGGGCTCGCTGAACCTCGACGACGAGGGCAACCCCACGCAGTGCAACACGCTCATCGAAGACGGCATCCTGACCGGCTACATGCAGGACACGCTCAACGCGCGCCTGATGAAGATGCCCGTGACCGGCAACGCCCGCCGCGAGAGCTACGCCGCCCTGCCGATGCCGCGCATGACCAACACATACATGCTCGGCGGCGACAAGGACCCGCAAGAGATCATCGCCAGCGTCAAGAAGGGGCTGTATGCGGTCAACTTCGGCGGCGGCCAGGTCGACATCACCAACGGCAAGTTCGTGTTCTCGGCCAGCGAGGCCTACCTGATCGAAGACGGCAAGATCACCGCCCCGGTCAAGGGTGCAACGCTGGTCGGCAGCGGCCCGGAATCGCTCAAGCACGTGACCATGATCGGCAACGACATGCGCCTTGATTCAGGCATTGGCGTGTGCGGCAAGGAAGGCCAGAGCGTGCCGGTGGGTGTGGGCCAGCCGACCCTGCGCATGGAGAACATGACGGTGGGCGGCACGGCCTGATTGCCCTGAAACCGTCGTTTTGACGCCGCAGGCCCGGAAATTCCGCGCTTGCGGCCCTCAAAAAAAGGGTTTATAAAGACGGTTCGATTGGTGCGGCGCAGTAGTTTCAAGTCACCTGTGCGCCACAATTTTTCCTGCATTGCCTGCTTTTCCTCTCATGTCCTTCGCCAAGTTTTTTTACTTTTACTTTTGGCATCTCGCACCGCTGGCGGAAGGAGAGGGGCGCTTGCAGCAAAAATAAAAGCACCCAGCAGATACCGAAAACCGCCAGCGACCCTGGCGGTTTTTTTTCGCCCAGTCACCTGCCCCACCCCGGCACCGACGCGAAACATGATCCGAACACAGTAGACGTTTCCAATAGAACTCAAGACACATCCCCGGAGCTTTCCATGCCGAAGAACACCGATGATTTGCGCATTCGCGAACTGAAAGAGCTGACGCCGCCGTCGCATCTGATCCGCGAATTCCCGTGCAGCGACACCGTGTCCGACCTGATCTACCAAAGCCGGAACGCGATGCACCGCATCCTGCATGGCATGGACGACCGCCTGATCGTCATCATCGGCCCCTGCTCCATCCACGACACCAAGGCAGCGATGGACTACGCCCGCCGCCTGGTCGAGCAGCGCGAGCGCTTCAAGAACGAGCTGGAAATCGTGATGCGCGTGTACTTCGAAAAGCCGCGCACGACGGTCGGCTGGAAAGGTCTGATCAACGACCCGTACATGGACGGCAGCTTCAAGATCAACGACGGCCTGCGCACCGCGCGCGAGCTGCTGATGAACATCAACGAGCTGGGCCTGCCCGCCGGCACCGAATACCTCGACGTGATCAGCCCGCAGTACATCGCTGATCTCGTGAGCTGGGGCGCAATCGGCGCGCGCACCACCGAAAGCCAGGTGCACCGCGAACTCGCTTCCGGCCTGTCGTGCCCGGTCGGCTTCAAGAACGGCACCGACGGCAACGTGAAGATCGCCGTGGACGCCATCAAGGCCGCATCGCAGCCGCACCACTTCCTGTCGGTCACCAAGGGCGGCCACTCTGCCATCGTGTCGACGGCGGGCAACGAGGATTGCCACATCATCCTGCGCGGCGGCAAGGCGCCCAACTATGACGCGGCCAGCGTGCAGGAAGCCTGCGACGCCATCTCCAAGTCGGGCCTGGCTGCACGCCTGATGATCGACGCTTCGCACGCCAACAGCAGCAAGAAGCACGAGAACCAGATCCCGGTGTGCGAAGACATCGGCCGCCAGATGGCTGCTGGCGACAACCGCATCGTCGGGGTGATGGTGGAATCGCACATCAATGCTGGTCGCCAAGACCACGTGCAAGGCACGCCGGTGTCCGACCTGGCCTACGGCCAGAGCGTGACCGACGCCTGCATCGGCTGGGACGATTCGGTAAAGGTGCTGGAAACGCTGGCCGACGCGGTGCGCAAGCGCCGTCTGGTGCCCGGCAGCGGCAACTAAGACGCCATCAGCATGATTTGGGAAGGACGCCTGCGGGCGTCCTTTTTCTTTGCGCGCGCTTCAAAGCGCAGATCTATAACAAATGTGAGCAGAACGTATCAAAGTCACACAAGTGCGTTGTCTTTGACATATCGTAGGAGGATTCCCCTGCCCATCCCCCGGAGGCATCCATGGCAGACACCCTGGCGGACACCGCCGTCAACACCGCAAACAAGTACCAGGCGATCGTGGCGCAGTACGCCACCGACGTCGGCATGAAGATCCTCGCTGCTATCGTCTTCTGGGTGGTCGGCCGCTGGCTGATCAATCTGGCGGTGCGCATGGTCGAAGGCTCGTTGAGCCGACAGAAGGTCGATCCGACCGTGCTGCGCTATGTGGGCTCGATCATCACCGTCACGCTGAACGTGCTGCTGGTGATCGGCATCCTCGGCTATTTCGGCATCCAGACGACGACGTTCGCCGCGCTGATTGCCGCAGCCGGTGTGGCCATCGGCATGGCGTGGTCGGGCCTGCTGTCGAACTTTGCTGCGGGCGCGTTCCTGATCGTGCTGCGGCCGTTCAAGGTGGGCGACTTCGTGACGGCCGGCGGCGTGACGGGCACGATCAAGGAGATCGGCCTGTTTGCCACGACCATCAACACGCCGGACAACGTGGTCACGATGGTCGGCAACGGCAAGATCTTTGCCGACACGATCCAGAACTACACCTCCAACCCCTACCGCCGCGTCGAGTTGAAGGCGCAACTGGCCGGGAGCGCAGACCACCGCGCCGCCATCGCGCTGCTCAAGGAGAAGATTGCCGCCATTCCGAACGTGCTGACCGATCCGGCGGTCGATGTGGAGATCCTGGAATTCAACCTGGTCGGGCCGGTGCTGGCCGTGCGCCCGTACACGCACAACGACAACTACTGGCAGGTCTATTTCGACACCAACCGGACGATCAAGGAAGCGCTGGCCGAAGGCGGCTTCCCGGCGCCGACGCCGTCGCAAGCGCTGACCATCACCACGCCGGGGCAATTGGCGGGCTTGGCTGCCGTGGCACAAAGTACGTCCACGCCGACCAGCGTGAACTGATCCACGCGCGGCAAAGCAAACGGCCCGGTACACAACCGGGCCGTTTTGTTTTGATGCGCCGACTGCGATCAGGTCGGCTTGTGCTCGTCGCGTTTCCAGAGTACGTCGGAGCCGCCATCTGCGCGGTTCAACACGCGTGCCAGCACAAACAGCAGGTCCGACAAACGATTGACGTATTGGCGCGGCGCCTCGCCAATGGTCTCCGCCCGGCCCAGGGCGACGATGCTGCGCTCGGCACGGCGCGCAACGGTGCGGCAGACATGCGCCTGTGCCGCAGCGCGGCTGCCGCCTGGCAGGATGAATTCGGCCAGCCGCGGCAGATCGGCGTTGTAATCGGCCAGCCATTGGTCGAGCCGCAACACGTGCGCGGTGGTCACCATCGTGTAGCCGGGAATGCAGAGTTCGCCACCCAGATCGAACAGGTCGTGCTGGATGGCCGTGAGCGCCGCGCGCACGCCGTCGGGCAACGTTTCCGTCAGCAGCACGCCGATATGCGAGTTCAACTCGTCGACGTCGCCGATGGCGGCGATGCGCAGGCTGTCCTTGGCCGTGCGGCTGCCGTCGCCGAGGCCGGTGGTGCCGTCGTCGCCGGTGCGGGTGGCGATTTTGGATAGGCGATTGCCCACGGTGCGTCTCCCTGTATTGCGTCAATGTTGGTGGCGCCATTATCGCAAGAGCGGCAGGACCCCGGCGTTAGAATGACAGCCCGAGCCGGCTTCAGACCGCTGCCCCACGCGAGACGCCATGAACCATCCAGCCCCGCCCTCCCAGATCATCCGCAAGCCGATTCCGCCTGCGATGCTCGACGCGCTGCGCGCCCGCTTTGGCGATCGCATCTCCACCGCTGAAGCCGTGCGCGCACATCACGGCCGCGATGAATCCGCCTACGACCCGATGCTGCCCGACGCCGTCGTCTTCGCGCAGACCACCGAGGAAGTCGCCGCCGTCGCCAGGCTGTGCTTCGAGCACGAGATTCCGCTGATCCCGTATGGCGCCGGCTCGTCGCTCGAAGGCCATTTGCTGGCCGTGGCCGGCGGCGTGAGCCTCGACCTGTCGCAGATGAACCATGTGCTGTCGGTGCATCCGGAAGACCTGACGGTGACGGTCGAGCCGGGTGTCACGCGCAAGCAGCTCAATACCGAGATTCGCGATACCGGTTTGTTCTTCCCGATCGACCCGGGCGCGGATGCGTCCATCGGCGGCATGTGTGCGACGCGCGCGTCCGGCACCAACGCCGTGCGTTACGGCACGATGCGCGAGAACGTCCTGAACCTGACGGTGGTCACCGCTGACGGCCGCATCATCAAGACAGCCAACCGTGCACGCAAATCGTCAGCGGGCTACGACCTGACGCGCCTGTTCATCGGCAGCGAGGGGACGCTGGGCATCATCACCGAGATCACGCTGAAGCTGTATCCGCAGCCCGAAGCCGTGTCCGCGGCCGTGTGCGCCTTCCCGAGCATGGGCGATGCGGTGTCCGCCGTGATCGACACCATCCAGATGGGCGTGCCGATTGCGCGCGTCGAGTTTGTCGATGCGCTCGCCATCCGTGCGATCAACCAGTACGACAAGCTCACGCTGCCCGAGATGCCGACGCTGTTCTTCGAGTTTCATGGCTCGGAGCACGGCGTGCAGGAGCAAGCCGAGACCGTCCAGCAGATCGCCGCCGAACACAAAGGCCAGGGCTTCGAGTGGGCAACGCGCCCCGAAGACCGCAGCCGCCTGTGGAACGCCCGCCACAACGCCTACTTTGCATTCCTGCAGCTCAAGCCGGGCTGCCGCGCCGTCACCACTGACGTGTGCGTGCCGATCTCGCGCCTGGCCGACTGCGTGGTGGAGACCGAGAAGGACCTGCTCGCCAGCGCGCTGCAACTGCCCGCCCCCATCGTCGGCCACGTGGGCGACGGCAACTTCCACGTCGCGCTGCTGATCGACCCGAACAAGCCGGAAGAACTGGAAGAAGCCGAGCGCATCAACCAGCGCATCGTCGCGCGTGCGATTGCCATGGACGGCACCTGCACGGGCGAGCATGGCGTGGGCCTGCACAAGATGGACTTCCTCATCGCCGAGCACGGCAACGACGCGATCGACCTGATGCGCAGCGTCAAGCAGGCGCTGGACCCGAAGCACATCCTGAACCCCGGCAAGATCTTCCACCTGTAACCGACACACCCACCAGCGACCACCCGCATGTCCTCCGTCTTCAAGCGCGTTCCTCCGCTGCATCTGCTGATTGCCTTTGAGGCGGGCGCGCGCCATGCGAGCTTCGCGCGCGCGGCCGAGGAGCTGTCCGTCACGCCCAGCGCGGTATCGCACCGCATCAAGAACCTCGAAGAACTGTGGGGCGAAGACCTCTTCGTGCGCACCGGCACAGCGCTGCGGCTCACCGCCGCCGGCACGCGCTACCTGCGCAGCGTCCAGGTAGCGCTCGACACGCTGCACGAACTCGCGCGGCCCGAATTCAGCAAGCAGCGTGCGCGGCTGCGCGTGGCGATCCCGCCCACATTCGGGCGCCAGCACCTCGTGCCGCGCCTGCCCGAGTTCAACGGGCTGTACCCGCACATTGATCTGGAATTGCATCTCTCCATCCCGTTCCTCGACGTGAAAGCCGAGGACACCGATGTCGAGATCCGCTACGGCACCGGTCGCTATCCGGACCTGAAGACCACGCTGCTGCTCAACGAACCGGTGTTCCCGGCGTGCGGGCGCGGCTACTTCGAGCAGATCAGCGGCAACACCATCACCGAAGCGTCGCAGTTGCTGAACCTCACGCTGCTGCGCAGCCCCCTGGAGCCATGGCGCCCGTGGTTTGAGGCAGCGGGGCTGGACGCGCCGGAGCCCGCCACCGGCTCGCTGTTCAACGACATCGGCCTGATGCTCGAAGCGGTGGCCTCCAACCAGGGCGTGGCGCTGGTGCGGCAGGCGATGGCGCGCAACTGGCTGGGCTCGGGGCAGATCGTCCGGCTGCTGGACATCGAATCGGCCTCGCCGCATGCTTATTACATCGTCCAGCGCGAACAAGCGCCGATGAAGCCCGAGGCACGGCAATTTGTGGATTGGTTGCTTGGGCTGGATTGGTAAGCCGCTCAACTGTGGGCAGCCGAGCCTCGTCACCGGAGCTCAAACCACCACATTCGAAACTTTTAGTATCGACGTTGAGGCCCTGAAGCCTCAACGTTGATGAAAAAAGCAGCAACGTCGGAGCAAAAAGGGGCATGGGTCGAGCCTCCGGGCCTCGAAGGCGACGTTCTGAACCTCATCGTTGCTGCTTTTTTCATCAACGCTGACCGTATTTGCCTCATGCGTGAGGTACCGGAACTCCGGATTCGAAACTTTTAGTGTGAAGCGCGGTGATTGGAGCTCCATCGTCGACCGGCGAAGGCTCGATCGTGAGGATCGGACCTCCACGATCCAGCCGTGCAACCTTGCCGCACCGCGATGAACCGCATTGGGCGCCTCGGCGAGCCAAATTCATCGCAGCAAAAGTCCTTAACACGCCGCATGGCGCGGCGGCCGGGCTATAGTGCCCTCCACCCCGGCCACCGCTGCCGGGCACAACGATGAGAGACACCCCATGAACGCGTCGCTGCCCGCCACCGCCCGCGATCAATCCGCCCTGCAGGCCGAGTTGACCGCCGCGCTGTCCCAGATCGTGTCCGACGACGCGCTGCTCTGGGAGCGCGAAGACACCACCCCGTATGAATGCGATGGCCTTGCCGCCTACCGGCAGGTGCCGCTGGCCGTGGTGCTGCCGGATACCGAGGCGCAGGTCGTCGAGATCCTGCGCGTGTGCCACCGCATGGGCGTGCCCGTGGTGCCGCGCGGCGCGGGGACGAGCCTGTCGGGCGGCGCCATGCCGACGCCGGGCGGGCTGGTGCTGTCGCTGGCCAAGTTCAAGCGCATCATCAAGGTCGACCCCTACACGCGCACGGCGGTGGTCCAGCCGGGCGTGCGCAATCTCGCCATATCCGAAGCGGCCAACCCGCACGGGCTGTACTACGCGCCCGATCCGTCCTCGCAGATCGCCTGCACCATCGGCGGCAACGTCAATGAAAATTCGGGCGGCGTGCATTGCCTGAAGTACGGCCTGACCGTGCACAACGTGCTGCGCGTGCGCGCCGTGATGATGGACGGCGAGGTGGTCGAATTCGGCAGCGAAGCACCCGACGCACCCGGCCTCGACCTGCTGGCCACGGTGATCGGCTCCGAAGGCATGCTGGCCGTGGTGACGGAAGTGACCGTGCGCCTGATCCCCAAGCCGCAGCTCGCGCAGGTGATCATGGCGAGCTTCGACAACGTGGAAACCGGCGGCAACGCCGTGGCCGACGTGATTGCCGCGGGCATCATCCCGGCCGGGCTGGAGATGATGGACAAGCCCGCCACCGCAGCCGTTGAGGAATTCGTCTGCGCCGGCTACGACCTGGACGCGGCGGCCATCCTGCTGTGCGAGTCCGACGGCACGCCCGAAGAAGTGGCCGAAGAAATCGCGCGCATGAGCGAAGTGCTGCGTGCCTCCGGTGCCACGCGCATCCAGGTGTCGCAAAGCGAAGCCGAGCGCCTGAAGTTCTGGAGCGGCCGCAAGAATGCATTCCCGGCAGCGGGCCGCATCTCGCCGGACTACTACTGCATGGACGGCACCATCCCCCGCAAGCACATCGGCACGCTGCTGCGGCGCATCGAGGCGATGGAGCAGAAGTACGCCCTGCGCTGCATCAACGTGTTCCATGCGGGCGACGGCAATATGCACCCGCTCATCCTCTTCAACGGCGAAGACCAGGACGAATGGCACCGCGCCGAGCTGTTCGGCTCCGACATCCTCGAGACCTGCGTAGAACTGGGCGGCACGGTCACGGGCGAACACGGCGTGGGCGTGGAAAAGCTCAGCTCGATGTGCGTGCAGTTTTCGGCGGAAGAGCGTGACGCCTTCCTGCGCGTAAAGGCGGCTTTTGACCCGGCGCGCCTGCTGAACCCCGACAAGGCCATCCCCACGCTCGCGCGCTGCGCCGAATACGGCAAGCTGCACGTGCGCAACGGCCTGCTGCCGCATCCGGACCTGCCCCGCTTCTAAGCACGCGACGGCCATGAGGAATCCGCCCCGCAACAGCCGCAACCGATGGCACGCCCATAACGCGCGCCTTGGCGAGTATCTCGGCAAACCCGAGAGCGGCTGGCGCGCGCGCTGGTACACCGTCATCTTCGAAGCCGATACGCGCGCCGGCAGGCTGTTCGACCTGACCCTGCTGGGGGCCATCCTCGCCAGCGTGCTGGTGGTGATGCTCGACAGCCTGCCGAGCGTCAGCGGCCGCGCGGGCACGCTGTTCACGGTGCTCGAGTGGCTTTTCACGCTGCTGTTCACGGCGGAATACGCCATGCGCATCCTCGTGGTGCGCAGACCCTGGCGCTACGTGCTGAGCTTTTACGGCGTCATCGATTTCATCTCGATCCTGCCGACGTGGCTGGCGATCTTTGTGCCCGAGCTGGCCTACCTGCTCGATGTGCGGCTGCTGCGCCTGCTGCGGATCTTCCGGATCCTGAAGATCACGGTCTACTTTGAAGAGGCGCAGATCCTGCTGCGTGCGCTGCTGAACGCCCGGCACAAGATCTTCGTGTTCCTGGGCACCGTCTTCATCATCACCATCATCCTGGGCACCGTGATGTACGTGGTGGAGGGGCCGCAGCATGGCTTCACCAGCATTCCGGTCAGCATGTACTGGGCGGTCGTCACGCTCACCACCACGGGCTTCGGCGACCTTGTGCCGAAGACCCCGCTGGGGCAGTTCATCACGTCGATGACCATCCTGCTCGGCTACAGCATCATCGCGTTCCCCACCGGCATCATCGGCGCCGAACTGGTGAACACCATGCGCGAAGAGTCCGGCTCCGGCTCCGCCTCCGCCGCCCCACCGCAGACCCGCGCGTGCAGCGGCTGCACGCTGGAACGTCACGATACAGACGCCGCATTCTGCAAGCGCTGCGGCACACGGCTCCCACTGCTTCCAACGGAGACAGCTGGCAGCCAGTGAGCTGCCCGCCAGAAAGTTCGACATGCCAATCACCCCAGACACTGCCCTTTCGCCTGCGCTTTCGCGCTTTCGTGACGCCATCGCCCAGGCCGCCGACAGCCGCACGCCACTCACCCTGCGTGGTGGCGGCACCAAGGATTTCTACGGCCGCGCACCGGCACCTCACGGCACCGTGCTCGACACACGCGAATGGTCCGGCATCGTCGACTACGACTGCGCCGAGCTCGTCATCACCGCGCGCAGCGGTACACCGCTCGTCGAGATCGAAGCCGCGCTGGCCGAGCACCGGCAGATGCTGGCGTTCGAGCCGCCGCACTTTGCAGCGGACGGAAAACAGGCAACGGTGGGCGGTGCGTTTGCATCGGGCCTGTCGGGGCCGCGTCGGCAGTCGGTGGGCGCACTGCGCGATTTCGTGCTCGGCGCCGTCGTCATGGATGGCCGCGGCGACATGCTGAACTTCGGCGGCCAGGTGATGAAGAACGTGGCCGGCTACGACGTTTCGCGCCTGATGGCCGGCGCGCTCGGCACGCTGGGCCTGGTCGTGCAGGTATCGCTCAAGGTGCTGCCGATGCCGTTCTGCGATGCAACGCTGCGCTTTGCCATGGCGCAAGGCGAGGCCATCGACACCCTCAATCGCTGGGGTGGTCAGCCGCTGCCGATCGCAGCGTCTGCGTGGATCGACGGTGCGCTGTGGGTACGCTTGAGCGGTGCCGATGCGGCAGTGCGCGCAGCCATCACCAAGCTTGGCGGCGAGCGCGTTGATGACACAGAAGGGGCCGCGTTCTGGCGCGACCTGCGCGAACAATCGCATGCGTTCTTCGCCCGCGCCGTGCAAGGCAGCCTGCCGCTGTGGCGCATCGCCCTGCCCCCGGCCACACCGCCTCTGGCACTCGGCCATGCGTCCGCAGACGAGCAACTCGTCGAATGGGGTGGCGGCCAGCGCTGGTGGATCGACACCGCCAACACCTCCGCCGACGTCATCCGCGATGCAGCACGCAAGGCCGGCGGCCACGCCACGCTGTTCCGCAACGGCGACCGCGCCAGCGACATCTTCACGCCCGTCGCCGCGCCGTTGATGGCCGTGCACAAACGCCTGAAAGACAGCTTCGATCCGCACGGCATCTTCAACCCGGGCCGTCTGTATTCAGCGTTCTGACTGCCGACTTCTAACGCAAGCCCATCATGCAAATCACGCTCGCGGCGTTCCTGCGCAACACCCCCCAGGGCGAAGAAGCCCAAAGCATCGTGCAGAAGTGCGTGCACTGCGGTTTCTGCACGGCCACCTGCCCGACCTACCAACTGCTCGGCGACGAGCTGGACGGCCCGCGCGGGCGCATCTACCTGATGAAGCAGGTGCTGGAAGGCCAACCTGCCGGCGAGGCCACGCGCCTGCACCTGGACCGCTGCCTGACCTGCCGCAACTGCGAATCGACTTGCCCGTCCGGCGTGACCTACGGGCGCTTGGTGGAGATCGGCCGCAAGATCGTCGACGACCAACTCGACGCGAAAGGAGCATCACGCCCGCTCGGCGAACGCGCCGTGCGCTGGGCACTGCGCGAAGGGTTGACGCGGCCGGCGCTGTTCGGCTCCGCACTCAAGCTCGGGCAGGCCGTGCGGCCGATGTTGCCGCAGGTGCTGCGCAACAAGGTGCCGGCGAAGCAGCCTCACGCCGGCATGCGGCCAAGCACCGCACACGCACGCAAGATGCTGCTGCTCGAAGGCTGCGTGCAACCCGCCATGTCGCCCAACATCAATGCCGCCACGGCACGCGTCTTCGACAAGCTGGGCGTGCAGCTCATCAGCGCAGACCGCGCGGGCTGCTGCGGGGCCATCCGCTATCACATGAACGACCACGCAGGCGGCCTTGGCAACATGCGCGCCAACATCGACGCGTGGTGGCCACATATCGAAGCGGGCGCCGAGGCCATCGTCATGACGGCCTCCGGCTGTGGCGCGATGGTCAAGGAATACGGCCACCTGCTGCGCGATGACCCCGCCTATGCCGAGCGCGCGGCGCGCGTGTCCGCCATGACGCGCGACCTGTGCGAGGTGCTGCCCGCGTTTTCGCAACAGCTTCTGCAGAAGGCCAAGCCTGAAGCACAGCGGCCGCGCGTGGCGTGGCACCCGCCCTGCACGCTGCAACACGGTCAGCAGATCCGCGGCGCGGTGGAAACGCTGCTCGGCTCATTGGGCGTGGACGTCAAGCTCTGCGCCGACAGCCACCTGTGCTGCGGCTCGGCGGGCACGTATTCGGTGCTGCAACCTGAACTCGCCTACCGCCTGCGCGATGACAAGCTCGCCAAGCTGCAAGCGACGCAGCCCGAGCGCATCGTCAGCGCCAACATCGGCTGCGTGACGCATCTGCAGAGCGGCACCGACACGCCGGTCGAACACTGGATCGAACTGGTCGACCGCATGCTGGCCTGAAACGAACGCAGCCGGGTTCTATACTTGGCGCTTCGTTTCGCCCGGAGGCCCCATGCTGCAAACCTTCGCGATCCTGTTGACGTTCCAGTCGGTAGGAGAGCTGCTCACGTATTCGCTGCACCTGCCGGTGCCCGGCCCGGTGATCGGCATGGTGCTGCTGGTCATCTATCTGCTGATAGACAAGGGCCGCGTGCTCGAAGTCATGCAGGGCACCGTCAGCGACCTGCTGCGACATCTGACCATCCTGTTCGTGCCGGCCGGCGTGGGCGTCATGACGCAACTGAACCGCATCGGGCAGGAATGGCTGCCCATCGTGGTGGCGACCGTCGTGTCGACGTGGCTGTCGATTGCCGCCGGTGCACTCGTCACCCGCGCCCTGATGCGCCGCATGGGTGACAGCGGCGAAGGCAACGAGGAGCTGGCCCCATGAACGCAATGGCTCCCAACCTGCATCAACTCTGGGTCTACCTGGCCGCCAGCCCGCTGCTGGGCCTGACCGCCACGCTCATCGCCTACCTGATCGGCGTGCGCCTGCACGAGCGCAGCCGCTTCAACCCGATGGTCAATCCGCTGCTGATTGCGGTGGTCATCCTGGGCACACTCCTGACGCTCACGGGCACGCCGTACAAGACGTACTTCGACGGCGCGCAGTTCGTGCACTTCCTGCTGGGGCCGGCCACGGTGGCGCTGGCGGTGCCGCTGTTTCAGCAATGGGCCAAGCTGCGCCGCCACGCGTTGCCGCTGATGGGTGGGCTGCTCGCAGGGTCGGTGGTGGCGGTGGTGTCGGCAGTGGGCATTGCGTGGCTGTTGGGCGCATCGCCCGAAACGCTGCGCTCGATGGCGCCGAAATCGGTGACGATCCCGATCGCCATGGGCATCTCGGAGAAAATCGGCGGCGCGCCGACCATCACGGCGGTGCTGGTGCTCATTACCGGCATTGTCGGTGCCACCACCACGACACGGCTGCTGAACCTGCTGCGCGTGCGCGAGTACAGCGTGCGTGGCTTTGCCACCGGCATTGCGGCGCATGGCATCGGTACGGCGCGCGCGTTTCAGGTCAATCCGGAAGCGGGCGCGTTCTCGGCGTTGGGCATGGGCCTGAACGGCGTGCTGACAGCCGTGCTGGTGCCGCTGCTGGCGGGTTGGATTCCGCACTGAGTCGCCTCCCCCTCCCCCTGGCTTTCACTGCCTGGGCAATCTGCAACACGCTACCCAATCCTCCTGAATGCTCCTGACAGAACGCTGTCAGGAGCCCCCCGCCACAATCGCTCCACCTTAACGAGACAGGTTCCCCGCTCCCTTCAAGCGGCCTGCCTCACCAACCGGAGCGACAACATGGCAAGCGTGATCAACTGGTTTGAAATCCCCGCCAACGATTTCCCGCGCGCGGTGAAGTTTTACGAGAACGTCTTCGACACGCAGCTCAAGCAGGAAGACATGGGCGACATGACCATGGGCGTGTTTCCGGCGGGTGAGACGACCATCCACGGTGCGCTGGTCAAGGGCGAAGGTTTTGCGCCGTCCGACAAGGGCAGCGTGGTCTACCTGAACGCACCCAACCTGGATGCCGTGCTCGAGCGCGTAAACGGCAGTGGCGGCCAATGCGTGTTCGGCCCGATGACGCTGCCCGACCACATGGGCCGCATCGCCCACATCGTCGACACCGAAGGCAACCGCGTCGGCCTGCACGAGCCGGACGCCACGACGCAGGCGTATCTGCTACAGCAGTAACGCCCCCCCGAGGCCGGTGCGCGGGCGCCGGCCTTCACTACGAGACAGAGAAGAACACCATGCCCAGCCAATCCCCGTATCTCATGCGTGCCGCGGATATCACCGCGCGCACGCAGTCGTTTTCTCACCCCTGGAACAGCCTGTCGGAAATCCACGGCACCATGATGGGCCGGCTGCTCGGGCTCAAGCGTACCGGCGTGAACTTCGCGCGCGTGCCACCGGGCAAGGAATCATTCGTCTATCACTCGCACCAGCGCGAAGAGGAATGGATCTACATCCTTTCCGGTGAAGCGCAGGCCGAGATCGACGACAACATCTTCACCGTGCGCCCCGGAGATTTCATGGCCTTCCCCACGGGCGTGGCGCACCACCTGCGCAACTGCGGCAAGGAAGATCTCGTCTATCTGTGCGGCGGCGAACATCTCAACATCGAGATTGCCGATTTCCCGCGACTGGGCAAGCGCATGCTGCGCCGTGGCGAGCAGGTCGACGTGGTCGACATCCACCCGCAACGTGAACTGACGCCCTTCGGCGCGTAGGGGATATGGCCCGCATTGCACCCGGGCCGAAGGCCACTACAATGCCGCGCATGACACGCCGCGCCGACCGCCTGTTCCAGATTGCCCAGATCCTGCGAGGCCGCCGTTTAACCACGGCGGCCATGCTGGCCGAGCGCCTCGGCGTGTCGGAGCGCACGGTGTACCGCGACATCCGTGACCTGTCGGTCTCGGGCGTGCCGATCGAAGGGGAAGCCGGTATCGGCTACCGCATGCGCGCGGGCTTCGACCTCGCCCCGCTCATGTTCACCGCCGATGAAGTCGAAGCGCTGGTGGCCGGTGCGCGCATGATCAAGGCATGGAGCGGCGGCACCATGGCCGACTCGGTCGAAGCGGCACTGGAAAAACTGATGGGGGCCCTGCCTGCGGAGCGCCGCTCCGAAGCCGAGACCACACGCATCTTCGCGCCCGGCTACGGCATGGGCGACGAGGTCAAGCAGGTCTTTGACACGCTGCATGCGGCGCTTGGCCGCCATGCGGTTGCGCGGCTCGCCTACCGCGACGCGCAAGGCCAGTTAACTGAACGCTGCATCCAGCCGCTCGGCCTGTTCTTCTGGGGACAAGTCTGGCTGGTGGCCGCCTGGTGCGAGCACCGCCAGGACTACCGCACCTTCCGCCTCGACCGCTGCGTCAAGGTCGACATCCTGGAGCGCCACTTTGCCGAATCCGCCGAGCGCTCGCTGGCGGATTTCATGCGCAAGGTACGGGGCTCGTCAGACTAGCGAAGGCAACCTCAGGCGGGATCCGGCTCCGCCAACAGCCGCTCGATATCGTCGGCAATCTCTTCCGGCTTGGTCATGGGCGCATAGCGCTTGTAGACCGTGCCGTCGCGGCGCAGCAGGAACTTGGTGAAGTTCCATTTGATGGCGCCGATGCCAAGCACACCGGGCTTTTCCGAGGTCAGCCACTTGTAGAGCGGATGCGCGCCCGAGCCATTCACGTCGATCTTGCCGAACATCGGAAACGAGACGCCGTAGTTCTTCTCGCAGAAGGCGCCGATTTCGTCTTCGCCGCCCGGCTCCTGCTTGCCGAACTGGTTGCACGGAAAGCCGAGCACCTCAAGGCCTTTCTCATGCAGCCGCTTGTACACCGCCTCCAGCCCCGCGTATTGCGGCGTGAATCCGCACTTGCTTGCCGTGTTCACGATCAGCAGGACCTTGCCTTTGTACTGCGACAGCGGCACGCGCTGGCCGGTCAACGAATCGGCCTCGAATGCGTAGACGTCACTCATGGCTACTCTCCGGATGGTTGCGGGAACGGGGTGCTCCGGCATCTGCCCGGAATTGTAACGGCCCGCGCTGGGCGGGCCGTTGAGGAGAAGTTAAGGCTTCTTGTCGGTGTCTGAGAACCAGAATGTGCGCTTGCGTTTGCCGAGGCCCTTGGGGACGACCTTCACCGGGGAAAGTGCTGATCCGCCACCGCCTGAACCCGTTTGGTTGCCGCAGCCGAAACATACAGGCACAGAAGAGGTCGTGCCGTTGCCATTATTGATCAGGACAACGCCATAGACGGACGAGGGTGGAAAGCCACCACCGTCGAGAACGACAGAGCGGTTCGGATTTTGCCCTGTACCCGTCAGGAAGCCGACCGAATACGTGCGCGCGACACCCAGGTTGGGATAGCACTGGCCCGCCGTGGGGATAGCAGGCGTGTTGGTTCCGAACGTGGTGTATCCGGCAACGGTCAGCGGTGCGTTCACCACCTTCTCTCCGGGGTTGGGCAGCGTGATGAAGAAACCTGACCCCGATCCGTCGTACGCCAGCGTTGACGCATCGAACAGGTTGGCTTCGGTGATCGGAGTCCAGCTCGCGGGCATGCTGCCGAGATTCGGATCCTTCACCATGTAGAACCGGTTGACCACGTTGTAGGCCGTACCCGGCGTCGTGTTGGAAGAATAAAGCGGGTGCTCGCGATCGCCCGTGCCAGCCATGATGGCGTTGTAGGCGGAGGTGGGCACCACGTCGGGAGCATAGAAGAACTTGCGCGCGTTATTGGTGTTGGCGGCGCCGCCCAGGGTTGCGAGTTTGGTGATCGTCCAGTTGGAAGGCGTATTGCCAGCCGAGGTCTGGAAATCGACGCGCCAGATGTTGCCACCGACATCTCCGGCGTAGGCCATTTGGATATAGCCGCTGCCCGTACGGTCGACCACCGTGACGTCAGACGGAATGGATCGCGTCAGTCCGGTGTTCTTCACGCACACACCCGCCATGCCGGAACAGCTCGGAAGCGCGCTCCATACCGGTGCACCCGTGTAGGCATCCAGCACCACGATCCCGCGGCCCATCGTATCGGTACCAGGAGCCGGATCACTGTCTTCGGAGGCTGCGTCATAGCCGGCGCCCATGATCAGCAGTGGCCCGGAGTATCCCGCTACCGTCATCAGGCGCGGCTTTGACCAAGTCTGGCCGAGCTCCGGAATATCGCTATTGCTGCGCGACCACAAATATTGCGGACTCATCGGATTGGTCACGTCCAACGCGTAGATCAGGTTCCCGCCGCGACGTGCGGTCAGGTAGATGATCGTGCGCGGGCTTCCCGGATTCCGCTGGTCCTGCATGACGGTCGTGCTGCCGTCAAAGAAATCGTCGCGCGGCGTCGGCGTCGGCGAGATGCCGCTCGGCGTCGTGGACAGCTTCACTTCCGGCGAGTTGGCATAGAGACGGCTCAGCTTGCCGATGAACTCAGGCGCAATGAAGCCCCACAGTTCACCGCCGGGACGGACACCACTGATGCCCATGCTCTGATTTGCATTGACGGCATGGAACACACCATCATTGGCGCCATAGAACGCCACGATGCCGATGCTGCCTCCATAGTTCACGACGACGGGGCGTGAATGCAGGACGTCGCCATGAACCGAGCTTCGCACCGTCACGGATCCGCCCGGCCCGGTCTCGGCTTCCTGCCCGGCGCCGGTGCTGGCCCCGCCGTCAAGCGCATACACGTCGCGCCCGCGCACCCAGTTGATCAGATAGTTCTGCTGCGCCGAGGTGATCGTCGGCGCCCCGCTGGAACCAGAATTGATCGCGTTCAACCCGTTGGTACCCGCGAGCCAATTGTTGGACGTATCGAATGACGGCATAGCGGTGCCGACTGGACATGTTCCCACGCCGTTGCACGTATAGAGCGTCCGTCCCGATTGGCTGGTCACGTTCTGGGCGCGCAACATCTCGCCGGCACCGCCCTTTTCAACGATCTGGCCGTCAGGCGAATCCAGGTTCCAGCCCACGCCGGATGGGCTGTTCTTCCAGAAGCCGTTGCTTGGCCAGCCGGATACCCCCGATGTCCCATAGCTGGTCGCCCCGAACGTTAATGGCGGATCCTGCGTCCAGAAGCTCACCGCTGTGGGCGCAATGAAGCCCGTGCCCGCACTGCTGATGGCTGGGTTTCCGAGAGAATCCTGCAGGACGACATTGCCGCTCGTGTCGTACCCGACCTGGTACTGCTTGAGGTTACCCATCCAGCGCGGTGCAGCCGTGGCATCCGGTCGGAACATGCCGATGTAGACCTGGCTCAGGAACTGACCTTGGGTGTTGACCGCAGCTGGCAGACTGACCGATGCGAAGACACTGTTGACGGCCTGGATTTCATTGAGGATCGACAGCAAGGCCTGCTGCAATCCTTGCACGTCGCCAAGCTGGATGGTGTAGGCCTTGCCGCCACCGTTGGTGGCCATGCTGTTGTCGAACGCGACGTAGTCGGGGTTCTTGCCGTCCGTGACCGTGATGGCGTATGTGACGACGTTCTGCGGATTGGCCGAATTGGCCGTCCCCTGCAGATCGGTCTGATACATGAAGCGCGCCCACTCGTCGCCCCAGTTGCTCTGGTACTTGTTGTACGTCGGGATGACGATCTGCTGAAGCTGCGACGAAGTCGGGGTCGGCGCGGCAGCCGCCAGCGCGTTGTACATCTGCGAATCGCTTTCAGCCGGGTGGCCGCTGTTGGTCGCGTTTCCGATGTAGATGATGAAATTGCGCTGGCACGGATCCGTGAGGGGCGACGTGTACTGGTTGCCCGACAACGCAATCATCTTGTTGAGCGAGGAATGGTATCCGTAATAAAAGGACCAGGCCTCCTGCATCGCGCCCGACGTCTGAACGTTGTTGCCGTTCAGATCGCTGGGAAACTGATTCTGCATGTACGACAGGAAACTGTTCACCCCGTTGCCGTCCATTGGCTGCAGGGTTTGGGCGGACGGCGAGCTTGCAGACGGGAACCGGAAGATGCCGCCAGGGCTCTTGGGGTCGAACATCATCAACCCGAGGTTCAGGTTACCCAGCAGCGGCGAAGTACTGTTGATCGACTGGATCGCCCCATACAGCGCGCATTGCTCGGCGCCAGAACTCTTCTTCGGATTGGCGACCGTCAGACCTTGCGCAGAACAAGTAAAAGTGGCGTTGGCGTCTGAGTTCGCGCCATCGTCAAAGACGATCAGTACGTTGGGCTTGCCAGCGTTCTGCTGCAACCCCGTATAGAGGTCAATATCCTCGGCGCCTGCTGGCTGGGATCCCAGCGCGAGCATGAAGGTGGCCGCAGCGGTCAGGGCGATACGTTTGGAAAATGTGCGCATGTCAGTCTTCCTGGCTTGGCGCGTGCGGGCTTAGGGGCACAACGTGCCGGTCAGGACCCGTACAGCGACACCCTGATGTAAGGTGGTGTTCGTATTTGTTGCGTTCGCATCGTTGACCGTGGCGGAGACGTCCCATTGCGTCGCGCTGCAGTTCGACATCCCGCCAGGGGTGCCCGCCTTGGTCAGCAGCCCCGTATCCGAATTGGTATTCACGCCGCCAAAGCAGGATGAATCGTTGGCGAAATTTGGGTTGGCCGGGTCCAACGTCAACTGGGTGTTGGAGATCTGCTTGGTGGCCAGGCATGTGGGCGCCGCCACCTGCGCTGTATAGTCCGGCTTGCCATCTCCGTTGACATCCACGGGCACATTGACGGCCGCAGCCGCAGGGTTGCCGGTGAAGTCGGAACTGATGACCTGCTCAATACCCTGCTGCGCAGCGTTGCGCGCTTCCAGACCGTATTGCTGGTTGGCGGCGATCTTGGTGTTGATCACACCCGAATTCATGATCATCACGACGATGCCCATGAAGATCGCCAGGAAGATCAGCGTGACAACAAGCGTCACGCCCGACTGACGTGCCGATTGGCGAACCGAAAAGCGCCGCATGGCTACTCCCGTGGGCCGGCTACATTGGCGACGCGTGCGAGTTCCGCATAGACGTGTCGCTTATAGCCATCGTTGAAAGGGGCGGTGAGCGTGCCGCGGCCCATGTCGTAAGACCGCGTGTCGGTCCAGCCCGGCGACACGCCTAGCGTGCGCGCGAGCACGTTGATGCGTACGGCGGTCACGTTGCTCCAGTTCGTCGCAGCGGATGCGGTCCAGTTGTAGCCACTCACGGTGGTGCAGGCGGCGCTGTTGTCGATGCCCGGATTGGCGACATAGCAATCGGGCGAACCGTTGCCGTCCATGTCTACGCCGTAGGCGAAATGCACGTCGTCGATGCCCTGGGCGATTGAGTTGGGCGGCTGCAGCGCCCCATTGGAGAACTCGACCATCTTGAGCGTGGGAATGCTGTCGCCGCCGGTGCCGCAGCGGTCGCACGTAGCAAGGTAGAACGCTCGCACACTGACTTGGCGCAGCGGGGCAGCATTTGCGCAGGTTTTGTCTTTCAACACGAAGTCCGCGCTGTTGCTGCTGAAGACAAAGGGAGCGGTGTCCGTACTGCAGAACGAGTCCTGCAGATAGGCCTGCCCTGCCGCTACGGCACTCGCAGAGGTGACGACGCTCGACACGCGCCGCACCACCAGGATTTCCGAGTTGGGCGACAGGTTGGACAGGCATGGCGCCGCGTTCGCACCGGGTACGTAGCCGTAGATGGCAACCGGTACCGTCGCAGGGCTGTTGGTAAAGCCCAGTGCATTGGTGGCGCTTGCGCACACATCGGGCGTCGCAAGCGCTGAGGTTCCCAGCAGATTCAGATCGCCAAGGAAACCTCCGAGCCCGACTTCCTGGCTGATGATGTCGAGCGCATAGCGGCCGTTCTCGATCTGCGTGGCGCTGTTGCCCAATTGCACGCGCGATTGCGAGGTCGACGCATACAGGCTTGCCAACGCGGTCAGCAACAGCAGCCCCAGCGTCATGCCGACCATCAGTTCGATCAGCGACATCCCGCGCTGCAGACGCCGCGAAGTCCGATTGGACGTCATGACAGCACCCCCATGCGCACCTGCACGCTAATGGCGCGCCGATAGGCGTCGTTACCGTAATTGTTGCTGCCGCTGCCACATGGCAACGCCGGCGCCACGGTCTGCACCAAGCCTTGCCATGCGACGGTTACGCGATAGATCTGGTTGACCGTGTCGATGGCTTCGATGCAGCCGCGCGCGCCGATCATGGCGCCCAGGGCAACGGTGCCGCTCGCGGCAGTCTCCGTATTGCCGAGCAGCGCATTGTTCCAAGCCGCGAGATCGGTTGTGACGGTGGCTTGCTGGGCGGCCGTGCCGGTCGTGCAGCTGGGCGCCGAGACACCGCCCGTGCCAACCGTGGTCATTACACCGGGCGCGGCATAGCACGAGGCCACCTGGCGGTTGGCATTGAGCCGCGCAGCCATGTCCTGCAACAGCGTCAGGGCCTGCACGCGCTGGTAAGACTCCATCTCGGACTGGTTCGAGCGGACCATCATTCCGGCCGCGCCCAACAGCGCCACCAGCAGGATCACGACCGAAATCAGGATCTCGATCAGGGTCGTGCCGCGCTGCCCGCGCTTGCCGAACCGGCGATGTGACAAATGTGCGATGGCGCTCATGAGCACGTTCCTGAAACCACGGCGACGCGGCCAGTGCCGCCCACCTGTACGCAGCTTGACGAGACCGATTGCGACGCGCTCGTCGGCGTGACCTGGAACGTGACGCCGCCCGCAGTGGGCCGGCCATCGTTGCCGAACGACAGCGTGTTGCCGTTGCTCGCTGCAATGGTGACGCCGTTGTAAGGGCCGAACGTGCGGATCACCGTGGCAGGCGTGCCCGCCATCAGCGTCCAGCCGGCCGCCCAAGTGCTGCTGGTCGATACGGTGACGATGGTGTTCTGCTTGACCGCCTCCGCCCGCGCCAACGACACGGCGGACGACAAGTCAAACGACGCATTGCGCGTGGCCTGCGTCGCAATCATTCCGGAGAACGACGGCACGGCAATCGTCACGAGAATGGCGAGCACGGCCAGCGTGACCATCAGCTCCGTCAGCGTGAAACCTTGAATGGGCTTGCGCAGGATCTTCATGGCTCGCCTCACTTCCAGCAGTTGGATGCGCCAGTGGATGCCGCCTTGGCACCCGTGTTCGTCAGGGTGAGCGTGCCGCACGCGGTGTCGTTCACCTGCTGCGAGCCCTGCGGAGCCGCTGCCAGCTGGTAAGACGGCGGCACGCTGCTGGCGCTCAGCGTGAACGTGTAGTTGGACGAAACATTGGCCGGCACGTTGCTGGCGTATTGCAACGTGGCCAGATTCGGCGCGTAGGCACGGTTGTCGAGCAGGAAACGCTCCTGCGCGGCCGCCACTTCCTGCATGAAGGATTCCGCCGCTGCCCGATTGGAGCGGACGATGTACTGGACGTAGCTGGGATACGCAATGATCGCCAGGATGCCGACAATGGCCACTGTGATCATCAGCTCAATCAGCGTAAAGCCCCGCGCCGCCCGCGCGCGCTGACACCTCGGCTTGCTTGCCACGTTTTTACCCACCCGGATTTGCTGTTGCTTTTATGTTTTGATGCGTGCCTGCCGATGACTTGGCAGCCCCGCTCACCGCTTAAACGGCAATTCTCAGCAAATATTAAGGAAAGATCATGACGACCGGGTGGCCTTCCGAGCGGCGCAAACGTTATGCGCCGCAAATTACCTCAAATGGTGTAGCGCTTTCGACACATCACACGACGTTGAGATGTTCAGTGCCGGCAGACAGGTCTGTTTGCCCGCCACGCTTGCTGTGCAGCTTGATCTGCAGGCGCAGATCGTTGAGCGAGTCCGCATTGCGCAGCGCGTCTTCGTAGGTGATCTTGTTTTCCTCGTACAGCTCGAAGAGCGCCTGGTCGAACGAGATCATTCCCTGCTCGCGGGATTTCTTCATGACCTCCTTCAGCTCGTGCACCTCGCCCTTGAAGATGAGGTCTTGCACCAGCGGGGTGGCCAGCATGATTTCGACGGCCGGGACGCGCCCCTTCCTGCCCTGACGCGGCAGCAGGCGTTGCGCGATCATCGCGCGCAGGTTCAGCGACAAGTCGATCAGCAGTTGCTGACGCTTCTCTTCCGGGAAGAAGTTGATGATCCGATCGATGGCCTGGTTCGAGCTGTTGGCGTGCAGCGTGGCAAGGCACAGGTGGCCGGTTTCCGCATACTGGATCGCGTATTCCATCGTGTCCCGGTCGCGGATTTCGCCGATCAGGATCACGTCCGGTGCCTGGCGCAGCGTGTTTTTCAGCGCCACGTGCCAGGACTCGGTGTCCACGCCCACCTCACGCTGCGTCACCACGCAGTTCTGGTGCGTGTGCACGTATTCCACCGGATCTTCAATGGTGATGATGTGGCCGTATGAATTCGCATTGCGATAGCCCACCATTGCCGCCAGCGAGGTCGACTTGCCCGACCCCGTGGCCCCCACCACGATCACCAGCCCGCGCTTGCTCATCACGATCTCGTTGAGGATCGGCGGCAAGTCCAGCTCGCCCAGCGTCGGGATCTTCGTATTGATGGTCCGCAGCACCATGCCGGCGCGGCCCTGCTGCATGAACGCCGACACGCGGAAACGCCCCGCGCCCGGCGCCGTGATGGCGAAGTTGCATTCCGAGCTGTCTTCGTACTCGCGCAGCTGCTTCTCGTTCATGATCGACTTGACCAGACCGATGGCCTGCTGGGCATTCAGCGGCTGCTGCGAGATCGGCGTGACCTTGCCGTCCACCTTGATCGCGGGCGGAAATTCTGCGGTGATGAACAAGTCCGAGCCACGGCTGTTCACCATCAACTGCAAGAGTTCGTGGATGTATTTGGTGGCGGCTTCGCGGTCCAGCATGGCGTGCCCCTCCTGAAGAAAATTGGAAAGCGCGCCGACGTGTCAGTCAGCGCATCAGTTCGCGTATCAGCTCGCGAACGCGTCCGGGTTCTTGGCGATGGCGCGCGCGTCTGCGTAGTTGATCGCCGAGCGCTTGATCAGCTCCGACAGGCACTGGTCGAGCGTCTGCATGCCCATGCCACTGCTGGTCTGCATCATCGAGTACATCTGCGAGATCTTGTTCTCTCGGATCAAGTGACGGATGGCCGGCGTGGCAATCATGATCTCGTGCGCCGCAATCCGGCCCGAACCGTCGCGCGTCTTGAGCAGCGTCTGCGAGATCACCGCCTCCAGCGATTCGGAAAGCATGGTCCGGACCATCTCCTTCTCGTCCGACGGAAACACGTCGACGACCCGGTCAATGGTCTTGGCGGCCGAGCTGGTGTGCAGCGTGCCGAACACCAAGTGGCCGGTTTCTGCGGCAGTCAGCGCCAGGCGGATGGTTTCAAGGTCACGCAATTCGCCGACCAGCACCACGTCCGGGTCTTCACGCAGTGCCGACTTCAGCGCATTGGCGAACGAGTGGGTATGGGGCCCGAGTTCACGCTGGTTGATCAGGCTCTTCTTCGATTCGTGCACGAATTCGATCGGGTCCTCCACCGTGAGGATGTGGCCCATGTCGTTTTCGTTGCGGTGGTTGACCATCGCGGCAAGCGTGGTCGACTTGCCCGAGCCGGTCGGGCCCGTGACGAGCACCAGACCGCGCGGCTTCATCGCCAGATCGGCAAACACGGCGGGCGCCTTCAGGTCATCCAGCGAGAGCACCTTCGACGGAATCGTCCGGAACACGGCCGAAGCACCGCGGTTCTGGTTGAAGGCGTTGACCCGGAAACGCGAGAGGCCGGGGATCTCAAACGAGAAGTCGACTTCCAGGTTTTCTTCGTAGACCTTGCGCTGCCCGTCGCTCATGATGTCGTACACCATGGAGTGCACGTCCTGGTGCGTGAGCGGTGGCACGTTGATCCGGCGCATGTCGCCGTGGATCCGGATCATCGGCGGCAGTCCGGCCGACAGGTGCAAGTCCGACGCCTTGTTCTTGGCGGAAAACGCCAGAAGCTGCGCGATGTCCATCTTATAATGACCCCCGACTTTTTTATGTCGCCCGGGCGTCGCAAAGGCGCCTCCAGACGCGCTCCGAGCCGTTGATTTGACGTGCCGGAACCTTGTTTATTTGTAACAAACGTCGCCGGATTATGTCTGTAATCGCCGCCAACTTGCAAGCCGTGCGTCAACGGATCACAACGGCCTGCACACTGGCTTCGCGCGATGCTGCGGGTGTCACATTGCTGGCCGTTTCCAAGACGTTCGACGCCGATGCCGTACGCGCCGCCCATGCCGCAGGGCAACGCCTCTTCGGCGAAAACTACGTGCAGGAAGGCATCGGCAAGATCGACGCGCTGGCCGACCTGCGCACGGGCCCCGACCCGATCCGCTGGCACTTCATCGGTCCCCTGCAGAGCAACAAGACGCGCGCGGTGGCCGAGCAGTTCGACTGGGTACATAGCGTCGATCGTCTGAAGATCGCCGAGCGGCTGTCGGCCCAGCGCCCCGATACCTTGCCGCCGCTACAGGTCTGCCTGGAGATCAACATCAGCCGCCAGGCCAGCAAGCATGGCCTCCTGCCCGATTTCGATGAAGTGCTTGCCGTGGCACAAGCCGTGTCGGCGCTGCCCCGCCTGCAATTGCGCGGCCTGATGGCCGTGCCTGAGCCCAGTGACAACCCCGTCGCGCAACGCAAGCCTTTTGCCGATCTGCGCACCCTGGCCGCTCGGCTGCGCGAGGCTGGCATCCCGCTCGATACCTTGTCGATGGGCATGTCTGCCGACCTGGAAGACGCGATTGCCGAAGGCGCCACGATTGTGCGCGTCGGCAGCGCCATCTTCGGGGCGCGGCAGTATGCCAACGCCTGAATTCCTGTTTTCTTTCACACCACCACTCTCATGCTCGACACTCTGAAACTCGGCTTCATCGGCGGCGGCAACATGGCGGCGGCCCTCATCGGCGGCCTGATCGCCAAGGGCGCGCACGGCGGCAACATCGTGGTGGTAGACCCGACCGAACCCGCCCGCAGCCGCGCCGAGAAGACCTGGGGCGCCCGCACAGCCGCCGCCCCAGGCGCAGAACTGGCCGACCGCGACGTGATCGTCCTGGCAGTCAAGCCGCAGCAGATGCGTGAAGTCTGTGCGCAACTCGCACCGCATCTGGGCGACAGCCTGGTGCTGTCGGTGGCGGCAGGCATCCGGATCCAGGATCTGTCGCGCTGGCTGAATGGCCATGCACGTGTCGTGCGGGCGATGCCGAATACGCCTGCGCTCTCCGGTCTGGGTATGACCGGCCTGGCCGCCAACGCTGGCTTGTCCGACGCCGACCGCGCAACGGCGAGCGCCATCGCCAATGCCGTCGGCAAGAGCGTTTGGGTGCCCGCGGAGGCGCAGATTGATGCGGTAACCGCCATCTCGGGCAGCGGCCCGGCGTACGTGTTCTATTTCATCGAGGCGATGCAGCAGGCGGCGCAGGAGCTGGGGCTGTCGGCTGAAGATGGGCGCACGTTGGCAGTCGAGACGTTTATTGGCGCAGCCACGCTGGCAGGCCAATCGTCTGAGCCGGTTGAGGTGCTGCGTGAGCGCGTGACATCCAAGGGTGGGACGACCTATGCAGCGCTCACTTCAATGGAAGGGGCGGGTATCAAGGCTGCCTTTGTACGCGCAATGCATGCTGCTGCCGCGCGTGGCAAGGAGATGGGGGAGGAGTTTGGGCGGGATTGAGGCTACTGGTCCGTCCCCGGCAGGGGATGAAATCAGGGATGGACCAAAAAAATTAGCGCAGCAAATACGCCCCCACCACCCCGGCAAACAAACAAGCCCCTAACCAATTGTTATGCCGGAAAACAAAAAAACACTTCATCCGATCTCGCGTCTGCAACATGGGGTAATACCAAAGCGACAACGCAACGGCGGCGGCAAACCCGATCCAATACGCCACGCCTAGCGCCATCACATGGCCAGCCCAGGCCATGATCCCGAAGAAGCCGCCGTAGCACAGCATGATCGCCGCCACGTCGTAGCGTCCGAAAGTAATGGCCGACGTTTTGATGCCGATGACCAGATCGTCATCGCGATCGACCATCGCGTATGCGGTGTCGTAGGCAATCGCCCAGAACACATTGCCGGCAAGCATCAGCCACGCCAGCACCGGCACCTGATCCTGCACCGCTGCATACGCCATCGGAATCCCAAAGCCGAACGCAATACCCAGGTACGCCTGCGGGATTGCGAAGAACCGCTTGAAGAAGGGGTACGTGCCGGCAATCACGATGGCCGCCACCGACATCCACTTCGTCAGTGCATTGAGCGGCAGGATCAGCGTGAAGGCGATGAGCGACAGCACCGCAGCCACCGCCAGCGCTTCCCACGGGGCGATCAGGCCCGCAGTGATCGGCCGCTCCTTGGTGCGTTTGACGTGCTTGTCAAAGTCGCGATCGGCCCAGTCGTTGACCGCGCAGCCGGCTGAGCGCATGAGGAAGGTGCCGACCGTGAAGATCACCACCAGCGACAGCGGCGGATGACCATCAGCCGCCATCCATAGCGCCCACAGCGTCGGCCACAGCAGCAGCAGCGTGCCGATCGGTTTGTCCATCCGCATCAGGCGCGCATAGAGCACGAGGCGGCTGGGTTGGGCAGCGGACGATTGCATGGAACTCACCAAAGAAAAATGGCGCCTGCACGAGGCAAGGCGCCATTTTAGTCCCGCCGATAGCAGCTTAGGCGGCGGCCAGATCGAACCGGTCGAGATTCATCACCTTGACCCACGCGGCCACGAACTCGCTGATGAAGCGCTCCTTACCGTCGGCACTGCCGAACACCTCGGCCAGCGCACGCAGGATCGAGTTCGAGCCGAACACCAGATCGACGCGCGTGCCGGTCCACTTGCGCTCGCCCGTCTTGCGGTCATAGCCCTCGTAGATGTCGCCGGCGGGCTTCCACTCGGTGCTCATGTCGAGCAGGTTGACGAAGAAATCGTTCGTCAGCGCGCCGGGCGTGTTGGTAAAGACACCGTGCTGGCTGCCATCCGCATTGATGTTGATGGCGCGCAGGCCACCGATCAGCACGGTCAGTTCAGGGGCGGTGAGCGTCAGCAACTGCGCCTTGTCGAGCAGCAACACTTCGGCCGGCATCGCGTAGTCGGCTTTCTGGTAGTTGCGGAAGCCGTCGGCCACCGGTTCGAGCGGCGCGAACGAGGCGGCGTCGGTTTGCTCGGCGGTTGCATCAACGCGGCCCGGCGTGAACGGCACGGTGATCGTCGTGCCAGCCGCCTTGGCAGCCATTTCGATACCGACGCTGCCCGCGAGCACGATCACATCAGCCAGCGAAGCCTTGCCGGAGGCGCGCTGAATCTCCTCCAACTTGGCCAGCGTGCCGGCCACCGGCTGGTTGACCGCCCAATCCTTCTGCGGCGCCAGGCGAATGCGCGCACCGTTGGCACCGCCGCGCTTGTCCGAACCGCGGAAAGTCGAAGCCGACGCCCAGGCCACGGCAACCAGCTCGGATGCCGACAGGCCCGAAGCAGCAATCTTCGCCTTGACGTCGGCGATATCGGCCTCGGTCGGCTTGTGTGTGGCGGCCGGCAGCGGGTCTTGCCAGATCAGGTCTTCACGCGGCACTTCGGGGCCAAGGTAACGCGACTTCGGGCCGAGATCACGGTGCGTGAGCTTGAACCAGGCGCGCGCAAAGGCTTCGGCAAACGCCTGCGGGTTGTCCAGGAAGCGGCGCGAAATCTTTTCGTACGCCGGATCGAAACGCAGCGACAGGTCGGTCGTCAGCATGGTCGGCTTGCGCTTGGGCGAATCGGGCGTCGGGCCCGGAATGATCGCCTCGGCGTCTTTGGCCACCCATTGCAGCGCGCCGGCGGGGCTCTTTTCCTGTACCCATTCGTACTTGAACAGGTTCTCGAAGAAGAAGTTGCTCCATTGCGCGGGCGTCTGCGTCCAGGTGACTTCGAGCCCGCTGGTGATGGCATCCGCGCCCTTGCCGGTACCAAAGGTGCTGGCCCAGCCCAGGCCCTGCGCTTCCAGCGGCGCGGCCTCGACATCGGCGCCAACGTGGCTTGCCGCACCTGCGCCGTGGGTCTTGCCGAAGGTGTGACCGCCGGCAATCAGTGCGACGGTTTCTTCGTCGTCCATCGCCATGCGGGCGAACGTCTCGCGAATATCACGAGCGGCGGCCAGCGGATCGCCGTTGCCGTCCGGGCCTTCCGGGTTCACGTAAATCAGGCCCATTTGCACGGCGGCCAAGGGGGTCGCAAGATTGCGGTCGCCCGAGTAGCGGCTGTTGGGGTTGTCGGTGGGTGCGAGCCACGCGGTCTCGCTGCCCCAGTAGACGTCGTCGTCCGGTTCCCACGTGTCTTCACGGCCACCGGCAAAGCCGAAGGTGCGGAACCCCATGGTCTCAAGTGCCACGTTGCCCGTCAGGATCAGCAGGTCGGCCCACGAGATGGCCTGGCCGTACTTCTGCTTGATCGGCCACAGCAAACGGCGCGACTTGTCGATGTTGACGTTGTCGGGCCACGAATTGAGCGGTGCAAAACGTTGCTGGCCGCGCCCGGCGCCGCCACGGCCATCGCCCGTGCGGTACGTGCCGGCGGCGTGCCACGCCATGCGGATGAACTGCGGACCATAGTGGCCGAAGTCTGCCGGCCACCAGTCCTGTGAATCGGTCATCAGTTTGCGCAGATCTGCCTTGAGCGCTTCGTAGTCGACCGACTTGAAGGCTTTGCGGTAGTCGAACTTCGCGCCGAGCGGGTTCGACTTTTCCGAATGCTGATTCAGCAGATCAACACGCAGTTGGTTCGGCCACCAGTCCTTGTTGGCCGTACCGCCACCGAAGGCGTGCGAAGCAGCGGGAGCATGGCCGGAAAACGGGCATTTGGCTTCAGTCGTCATGATTCTCTCGTTTAGGTCATGGGGTTGATGCCGCCCCACCCGCAACACAACGGGCTCGCGGGAGGGGCGCAATTCGCTGCTGTCGAAACGCCTGGCGCAAACGTGGCGAACGGCCGTCAAGCCAGCCTTAAGCCAGGAGCGAGCGCAGCATCCACGCGGTCTTTTCGTGAATGTCCATGCGTTGCGTCAGCAGGTCGGCGGTCGGTTCGTCGGCGGCCTTGTCGACATCGGGGAACAGGCTGCGGGCGGTTCGGGTCACGGCTTCGTGGCCGGCCACCAGTTCGCGCACCATGTCCATCGCCTCGGGAATGCCCTTCGACTCCGGAATCGACGACAACTTGGCGAACTCCGAATACGAGCCCGGCGCGGGATAACCCAGCGCGCGGATGCGCTCAGCCACCGGGTCGACGGCATTCCACAGTTCGTTGTACTGCGTCTCGAACATCAGATGCAGCGTGTTGAACATCGGGCCGGTGACGTTCCAGTGGAAGTAATGCGTCTTCAGATACAGCGAGTAGGTATCGGCCAGCAGGCGCGACAGGCCGTCTGCGATCTTCTTGCGATCCTTGTCGGCAATGCCGATGTTGATCTGGGCTGCGGCACTCGCGCCGTTGTTCTTCTTTGCCATCTGGATTCCCCTATGAAGTGGTGTGCAAAAACGCGATGCCCTCGCCTTGATTCAGCGTGGGGCCACGCGTGCTTCGAGCCTTCTTTCGGTTGCCGCTCGCGCAGCAAGTTCCGATCGTCGCATCGTCCTATGACGAAACGCACAGCGGATGGCAACCGAGCATCAGGCCGGTCATCAGACCATGAGCTGCACCATACCGTGCAGGAGCACGATCATAGCGCCGGCAGCCACGATGGTTAGACCGATCTGCTTGCGCACCCACTTGCGTTGAAGGCGGGCGGATTCTGCAGCGCGCGTACCGAGGCCCGCCGCCGCACTGCCGGGCATACCGGACAGCGTCGGCACCTCTGCCTGCGACGCGCGCACGGCGCCCGCAAACCCCTGCCATTCCGAAGCGAACATCCGCACCATTGCCATGCTTTTTCTCCTTGCAACCACACGCGTTCCTGAAGCCCGTACGACAAGCCCGGGCGGCTTCATGCACTACTTCAGGTCAGTGCGATTCACCATAGGCAGCGAGCCATTCCAGCACGGTCGCGACGGTGTTCGAGGCAAGCGACAGGGACATGACAGGCTCCACGGTGATCGGGCAGTGAGCGATGCGCTCACCATGGAACACAGCTTACCTACGCGCTATCGATACGTATATTTGATTGTTTTTATCTATCAATTAGACGTGCGCTATGGCTGCCATGGATGACGGCCAATAGATATCTCAGAGGATCAGTGAATCAGCGGGGTGGCCGGCAACAGCTTGATGCCGGGCAGTTCGCATTGCGCGACCGCCTTGGCCACCGCTTCGATCGCGGCAATGCGGGTGAAACTCTTGCGCCAGGCCAGAACGACGCGGCGGTCGGGCACAGGCTCCTGGAAAGGCACATAGCTCAGCAGATCGGTGGCGGCGGGCTGCATGCTGGGCACCGATGTACGCGGCAGCACCGTAATGCCCACGCCGCTGGCAACCATATGGCGGATCGTTTCCAGCGACGAACCTTCGAACGTCTTCTGTATTCCGTCCGCGTTCTGCGAGAAGCGCGACAGCTCGGGGCACACGCCCAGCACGTGATCGCGGAAACAATGGCCGTTGCCGAGCAGCAGCATGGTCTGCTGCTTGAGCGCTTCCGGGTCAACCGACGACGCCTTGGCCAGTTCATGACCGCGCGGCACCGCCACGACAAAGGGCTCGTCGTACAGTGGCACCGTCATCAGGCCCGCTTCGGGAAACGGCTCAGCCATGATGGCGCAGTCGATCTCGCCCTGCTTGAGCAGCTCCACCAGCCGCACGGTGAAGTTCTCCTGCAGCATCAGCGGCATCTGCGGGACGGTGTCGATCATCTGCTTGACGAGGGCGGGCAGCAGGTACGGCCCGATCGTGTAGATCACCCCCAGGCGCAGCGGCCCGGCCAGCGGGTCCATCCCCTGCTTGGCGATCTCGCGGATCGCCATCGTTTGTTCAAGCACACGCTGCGCCTGCGTAACGATCTGCTCGCCGACGGGCGTGACGCTCACTTCCGATGCGCCGCGCTCGAAAATCTGCACGGCCAGTTCGTCTTCCAGCTTCTTGATGGCGACCGACAGCGTCGGCTGCGAGACGAAGCAGGCCTCGGCGGCACGCCCAAAGTGGCGTTCCCGAGCGACGGCGACGATGTATTTGAGTTCAGTGAGCGTCATGACGATCAATCGGCTTGGGGATATCGATAGATTTTACCAAGGGACGTGCAATATTGCTTGGCGTTCGAACGACGACCCGGCATTGACAACGCTGCCATCCACCCCATCTTCCGGGGATACGCCCCACCGAGACAAAAAAGGAGCCGCCCCAGCATGAGTGACGAACCTAACGGCAGCCGATCCCTGCCCCGCGGTAGACGCCGCTTCCTGATGACGACGGTCGGGCTCATGGCAGCGCTGCATCTCTACATCGGGTGGCGGCTGCTCCCGGATCTGGGCTGGAATCGCGCAGGCTGGGCTGCAGGCGCCGTCTTCCTGTTCGTATCGACGGTGATGATTCCGACTGGGATGGCTGCGCGCTTCGTGATCCGCCCCATCTCGCTGGCGGATCGCGTGACCTGGTTTGGCGCGTTGCTGATGGGCCTGTTCTCGTCGCTGCTGGTGCTGACGCTGCTGCGCGACGTGGCGCTCATCGTGCTGCCGCAGGCCTATCGGCACGACTCGGCCCTGCTCGTCGTCGGCCTCACCGTGTTGGTGACCGTGATCGGCTATGTCAACGCGCGCCGCATCCCCCGCGTCGCTCGGGTGACGGTGCCCATTGCGGACCTGCCCGCCGCGTTGCACGGCTTCACCATCGCGCAGATCACCGATCTGCATGTCGGCCCCACCATCAAGCACGCGTATGTGGCCGGCGTGGTCGAGCGGCTCAATGCGCTGCAACCGGATGTCGTCGCCGTGACGGGCGATCTGGTGGACGGCGAGGTTGACGTGCTGCGCCCGCATATCGCACCGCTGGCCGGCATGTCGGCTCGGCACGGCGTTTATGCAGTGACGGGCAATCACGAGTACTACTCAGGGGTCGGCCCCTGGGTGTCGGAGTTCGAGCGGCTCGGCATGCGCGTGCTGATGAACGAGCATGCGGTGCTTGAACACAACGGCGCGCCGCTGGTGATCGCGGGCGTAACCGATTTCAGTGCTGGCAAGTTCGACGCTACACACGCGAGCGATCCAACCCGGGCGCTGGCAGGGTCGCCGCCCGGCGTGACGCCCACCATCCTGCTCGCGCATCAACCGCGCAGCGCTGCTGCTGCTGCAGAGGCCGGCTTCGACCTGCAACTGTCGGGGCACACCCATGGCGGCCAGTTCTGGCCATGGAGCCTGTTTGTCCCGCTGCAGCAGCCTTTTACGGCTGGGCTGCACAGGCTGGGGCGCCTGTGGATCTACACCAGCCGTGGCACGGGATATTGGGGGCCGCCCAAGCGGTTCGGCGCGCCGTCGGAGATCACGCTGATAAGGCTCGAGCCGGCCGTGGGCTAAGCCGCAAGCGCGGGCACCCAACGAAGAAAACGCTCAGTTGACGGAGATCACCACCCTACTCGATCAGGCCGGTCATGCGCTGTGCCCGGCCGAGCGCTTGCGCAAGCAGGCTCTGCTGGCGCACTAAAAAGCCGAGCGTCGCGGGCCTTAAACGCGCAGATAGTGCTCGCGCTCGCCCAGCCAGCGCTTGAGATGGGTATCGACGGCTTCGGGAAACCGCGCAAGCATGTCGTCCGCCGCGCCCTGGGCAAACTCGACGAGCCACGCATCGTGGTTCAGATCGGCAAAGCGCAACATCGCTTCGCCCGATTGCCGCGCCCCGAGGAATTCGCCGGGCCCGCGAATCTCCAGATCGCGCCGGGCGATCTCGAAACCATCGGTGGTCTCGCGCATGGTCTGCAGACGCTGCTTGGCCGTCGGCGACAAAGGCGCCTGATACAGCAGCACGCAAACCGATTCCGCCGTGCCGCGCCCCACCCGCCCGCGTAGCTGGTGCAACTGCGCAAGGCCAAAGCGCTCGGCGTGCTCGATCACCATCAACGAGGCATTGGGCACGTCCACACCGACTTCAATGACGGTGGTGGCCACCAGCACGTGCAGCTCGCCGCCGGCAAAGGCGCTCATCACGGCGGCCTTCTCGGCCGAAGGCAGGCGTCCGTGGACGAGGCCTACCTTCAGGCCTTGCAGGCTTTCCGAAAGCGTCTCGAAGGTTTCGACGGCGGTCTGCAGTTGCAGCGCTTCGCTTTCTTCGATCAGCGGGCAAACCCAGTAGACCTGCCGCCCTTCGCGTGCCGCGGCATAGATGCGTTCAATGACTTCGTAGCGGCGCGCATCGTTCACCAGGCGCGTGACGATGGGCGTGCGGCCGGGCGGCAATTCGTCGATGGCAGAGACATCGAGATCGGCGTAATACGTCATCGCCAGCGTGCGCGGGATGGGCGTGGCGGACATCATCAGCTGGTGCGGCACCTGGGCGCGGGCGGCGGGCGCATCGCCATTGCCAGCCTTGCCCCGCAACGCCAGACGTTGCGCCACGCCAAAGCGATGCTGTTCGTCTACCACCGCCAGGCCGAGCCGGGCGAACGTGACCGCATCCTGGATCAGCGCGTGCGTGCCAATCACGAGTTGTGCCGTGCCGGCCGCCGCGCGCGCGGCCGCCTCGTCCTTCTGCTTGCGCTTGAGGCTGCCGGCCAGCCAGACGATGTCCACGCCCAGCGGTTCCAGCCAGGCAGAAAGCTTGCGGTAATGCTGCTCGGCCAGCAGCTCGGTCGGCGCCATCAGGGCGGCCTGCCAGCCGGCATCGATGGCCTGGCAGGCGGCCAGCGCAGCAATGACGGTCTTGCCGCTCCCCACATCGCCCTGCAGCAACCGCTGCATCGGGTACGGGTGCGCAAGGTCGGCGCGAATCTCCTCCCACACGCGGGCCTGCGCGCCGGTCAGCTTGAACGGCAGCGCATTCATGAAGCGCGCGAGCAGCCCCTCCTTGCCGCTGTCGCGCAGGACGGGCGCGTTGCGCATCCGGCGCGCGGCCTGCGCGCGCTTGAGCGACAACTGCTGCGACAGCAGCTCATCAAACTTGATGCGCAGCCACGCCGGGTGCGTGCGTTCGACGAGGCTATGCTCATCGACATCGGGCGTCGGCTGATGCAGCAGGCGCACGGCATCGGCCGGCGCCATCAGTTTGAGCGGTGCGAGCGGGCCAGTGATGAGGCTGTTCGGCAGCGTTTCCGGCAGCGGCGTACGCGTGAGCGCGTTCAGGATCGCCTTGCGCAGATAGGCCTGGGCCACGCCAGCCGTGCTCGGATACACCGGAGTCAGGCGATCAGGCAGCGGTTCATCTTCCGCCACGGCACGCACGGTCGGGTGCACCATCTCTGCGCCGAAGAAGCCGCCGCGTACCTCGCCGCGCACGCGCAGGCGCACACCCTCGGCCATCTGCTTGACCTGGCTGCCGTAGAAATTGAGAAAGCGCAGAACCAGCTCGCCCGAATCATCGGCGATATGCACGACGAGTTGTCGGCGCGGCCGGAACGCCACCTCATTGCGCGTGACGGTGCCCTCTACCTGCGCAGCCCAGCCGGTGTTGGCACGGGCCGTGGCTTCTGCAATGGTCAGCAGCGTGGTTTCATCCTCGTAGCGCATCGGCAGATGCAGGACGAGATCGACATCGCGGTGGAGGCCGAGCTTGGCCAGTTTGTCCGCCGGGCGGACGGTCTTGGCCGCTGCCTTGGCTGGCTTGTCTGCCGGAGCTGCGCGTTTTGGCTTCAGCGCCGGCGCGGTATCAGCGTCGGGCATAGGAGCGGCATCAGTGGCGGAACGGGCGCGAGACGGCACAGGGCGTTTACAATGGCGAACTTTGCGGTTTCGCCCGATTGTACCGGCGCCCGCCACCATCACTTGGCGCAATCCACGTCTGCGCCACTTTTCATGCTGACGCTGTCCGATTTCGATTTCGATCTGCCACCCGAGCTGATCGCACAAACCGCCCTGCCCGACCGCACCGCGAGCCGCCTGCTGGCCGTGTGCCGTGCGGAAGATGCCGTGCATTTTGAAGACCGCCAGTTTGCCGATCTGGTCGATTACCTGCGCCCCGGCGACCTGCTGGTCTTCAACGACACGCGTGTCATCAAGGCACGCTTTTTCGGCCACAAAGCCAGCGGCGGAAAGGTGGAGGTGCTCGTCGAGCGCCTGCTGGACGAACACACGGTGCTGGCGCAGATCCGCTCCAGCAAGTCGCCGGTCGAGGGCACCACGCTGCGCCTGGCCGACGCCTTTGACGTGACGGTCGGCCCACGCGCCGAACCGTTCTTCACGTTGCGTTTTCCGCAGCCAGCGCTGGAGCTGATCGAGCAATACGGCCGCCTGCCGCTGCCACCCTACATCGAGCACGATCCGGACAGCTTTGACGAGACGCGCTACCAGACCGTGTATGCGCGCAATCCGGGCGCCGTCGCGGCACCCACGGCGGGCCTGCATTTCGACGATGCGCTGTTCGCCAAGCTGGACGCCATGGGCATCCAGCGCGGTTTTCTCACGCTGCACGTCGGCGCCGGCACGTTCCAGCCGGTGCGCGTGGAAAACATCGCCGAGCACCGGATGCACAGCGAGTGGTACGAAATTACGCCGGAACTGGCCGAAGCCATCCGCGCCACGCGCGCTGCCGGCGGCCGCATCATCGCGGTCGGCACCACATCGATGCGGGCGCTTGAATCGGCCGCGCAGCCGGACGGCACACTCAATGCCTGCAGCGGCGAGACCGACATTTTCATCACCCCGGGCTACCGTTTCCGCGCCGTCGACCTGCTGGTGACCAACTTCCACCTGCCTAAATCGACGTTGCTGATGCTGGTATCGGCGTTTGCCGGCATGAACGCCATCCGAGACGCCTACCAGCACGCCATTGCGCAGCGCTACCGCTTCTTCAGCTACGGCGACGCCATGCTGCTGACACGCGCTCCCTCCGAACCCGGCGAACCCCAATCGCTCTGATCATGCTCAAGTACGAATTGCTCACCACCGATGGCCTCGCCCGACGCGGCCGCATGACCCTGAACCACGGCGTGGTGGAAACGCCCATCTTCATGCCGGTGGGCACTTATGGCGCAGTCAAGGCGATGTCGCCGGCGGAGCTGAAGGACATCGGCGCGCAGATCATCCTTGGCAACACGTTCCACCTGTGGCTGCGCCCGGGGTTGGAAGTGATGGACGCGCACAAGGGCCTGCACGGCTTCAATGGCTGGGACAAGCCCATCCTGACTGATTCCGGTGGTTTTCAGGTGTTTTCGCTGGGTGATCTGCGCAAGATCACCGAAGAAGGCGTGACGTTCGCATCGCCCATCAACGGCGACAAGCTGTTCCTGTCGCCCGAGATCTCGATGCAGATCCAGCGCCGGTTGAACTCCGACATCGTCATGCAGTTCGACGAATGCACGCCGTACAAGATCGGCGATCGGCCAGCCACCGAGGCTGAAGCCGCCGCGTCGATGCGCATGAGCCTGCGCTGGGCGCAACGCTCACGCAATGAATTCGAACGCGAGAAGAATCCGAACGCACTATTCGCCATCGTCCAGGGCGGCATGTTCGAAAACCTGCGTGATGAATCGCTGGCCGGCTTGCAAGCCATTGACGCCGATGCCGGCGGCGAAGGTTTCGGCGGATACGCCATCGGTGGCCTGTCAGTCGGCGAGCCGAAGGAAGACATGATGCGCGTGCTGCAGCACGTGGCGCCGCGCCTGCCCGCCAACAAGCCGCATTACCTGATGGGCGTCGGTACGCCGGAAGACCTGGTGGCGGGCGTCGCCAGCGGCGTCGACATGTTCGACTGCGTGATGCCGACCCGCAACGCGCGCAACGGCTGGCTCTTCACCCGCTTTGGCGACATCAAGATCAAGAACGCGGTACACCGCAACGATCCGCGCCCGCTGGACGAGACCTGCGGCTGCTACACCTGCAGCAACTTCTCGCGCGCCTACCTGCACCACTTGCAGCGCGTCGGCGAAATCCTGGGTGCCCGCCTGAACACCATCCACAACCTGTATTACTACCTGGAACTGATGGCCGAGATGCGCACCGCCATCGAGTCGCACAGCTTTGCCGCATTCCAGGCGCGCTTTGCCGCAGACCGCGCGCGCGGGGCGCTGTAAAGGCGCCTCACCAGGGCGCTGGACGCGCCCATTTGCCGCAGCATCGCAATGGTAGAATGTCGGGTCCGATTTTTGACCGATTGACGAACCATTACGGAGTTCTGACGTGTTCCTGATTTCCGACGCTTACGCGCAAACTGCACCGGCAGCTGGTGGTGCCGCGGGTGGCCTGATGAGCTTCCTGCCCATCATCCTGATGTTCGTGGTGCTGTGGTTCATCATGATCCGCCCGCAGATGAAGCGCCAGAAAGAAACCAAGGCGATGCTCGAAGCCCTTGCCAAGGGCGACGAAGTCGTCACTGCCGGTGGCATTCTGGGCAAGGTGAGCAAGGTGGCTGAGCAGTACGTCACCGTGGAAATCGCTGCCAACACCGAAATCACTGTTCAGAAGAGCGCCGTGACGACCGTGCTGCCCAAGGGCACGCTCAAGGCACTGTAATCGGCCCATCCTGGCGCCGCGCACGATTGCGCCGGCGCCGGAACCCCAGGCAGCGCCTATTCTAAGAATCCGCGCCCGCGCCCCTCGGCGTCGCCTCTCTGCATTCCAAGATGAATCGCTATCCGCTCTGGAAATACATTGTGATCCTGGTGGCGCTTGCCATTGGGTTCATCTACACGCTGCCGAACTTCTTCGGTGAGGCGCCTGCTGTACAGGTGTCTTCGGGCAAGGCCACCGTCAAGGTCGACCTGAACGTGCAAAAGCAGGTCGAGAGCCTACTGGCTGCGGCCAGCATTCAGCCCGACGGCGTGTTCTTCGACAACAACGGGACATCCGCCAGCGTGCGCGTGCGCTTTGCCGACACCGACACGCAGCTCAAGGCCAAGGATGTCCTGGCCCGCGGCCTGAACACTGATCAAGCCGATCCGACCTACATCGTGGCGCTGAACCTCCTGCCGGGCTCGCCGCGCTGGTTGAGTGGCGCGCCGTTCTTTGCTAAACCGATGTTCCTGGGCCTCGATTTGCGCGGTGGCGTGCACTTCCTGCTGCAGGTCGACATGAACGGCGCCGTGACGAAGAAGCTCGACTCGCTGGCCGGGGACATCCGCACGCAACTGCGTGACAAGGGCATCCGCCACAGCGGCATCGACCGCAACAGCAACGCGATCACGATCAAGTTCAGCAACCCGGATGACGCCGAGCGCGCCCGCGGTCTGCTGGCCGACTCGACCCGCGAACTGGCCTACACCGTGGACAAGAGCGCCGACGGCGCCACGCTCACCGGTACCTTCACCGCCGCTGCGATGAAGGAAGTGCAGGACAACGCGGTCAAGCAGAACATCGTCACGCTGCATAACCGGGTGAATGAACTGGGCGTGGCTGAACCTGTGATCCAGCAGCAGGGCCCGGACCGCATCGTCGTGCAACTGCCCGGCGTGCAGGATACGGCCAAGGCCAAGGACATCATCGGCCGCACCGCGACGCTGGAAGCGCGCCTGGCCGATCCGAACGCGCCGCTCGCCCCGCGTGCCGGGGATCCGGTGCCGCTGGGCGACGAGCTGTTCACGCAAGGCCGCAGCGCCCCGGTGCTGCTGCAAAAGCAGGTGATCTTCACGGGTGACCGCATTACCAGCGCCTCGGCCGGCTTCGACCAGAACCACAACTCGTCGGTCGACATCACGCTCGACGGCCAGGGCGGCCGCATGCTGCGCGATGTCTCGCGTGACAACATCGGCAAGCGCATGGGCATCGTGCTCTTTGAAAAGGGCAAGGGCGAAGTGCTGACGGTGGCGACCATCCAGTCCGAACTGGGCTCGCGCTTCCAGATCACCGGCATGGGCTCGACCGAGGCGGCTTCCGACTTGGCGCTGCTGCTGCGCGCAGGCTCGCTGGCAGCGCCGATGGAGATCATCGAAGAGCGCACCATCGGCCCATCGCTGGGTGCCGACAACATCAAGAAGGGCTTCGATTCGGCGCTGTACGGCTTCCTCGCCATCTCGGGGTTCATGGTGCTGTACTACATGCTGTTCGGTGCGTTCTCGGTGGCGGCCCTGGGCGTCAACGTGTTCCTGCTGATCGCCCTGCTTTCCATGCTGCAGGCCACGCTCACGCTGCCGGGTATCGCGGCAATCGCGCTGGCGCTCGGTATGGCCATTGACGCCAACGTGCTGATCAACGAACGCGTGCGTGAAGAGCTGCGCAGCGGCGCATCGGCACAGATGGCGATTGCCGCCGGTTTTGACCGCGCCTGGGCGACCATCCTCGATTCGAACGTCACCACGCTCATCGCTGGTCTGGCGCTGATTGCCTTTGGTTCCGGCCCGGTGCGTGGCTTCGCGATCGTGCACTGCCTGGGGATCGGCACGTCCATGTTCTCGGCGGTGTTCTTCAACCGCGGTCTCGTGAACCTCTGGTACGGCCGCAAGAAGAAGCTGCAGAGCGTCGCCATCGGGCAGGTGTGGAAGCCGGGCAATACGAACACGCAATCGCCCGCCAAGTAATCACGCCACCCACAACGAATCTCGCATAACCGGCACCGCCCCCGGCATTACAGGGGCGGTCGCCACAAAGGGCAGACCATGGAGTTTTTCCGCATCCGCCGCGACATTCCGTTCATGAAGCACGCGTTGATCCTCAACGCGCTGTCGTTCCTGACGTTTATCGCCGCTGTCTTCTTCCTGTTCCACAAGGGGCTGCACCTGTCGGTGGAGTTCACTGGCGGTACGGTGATGGAAGTCGCTTACACCCAGGCCGCCGATCTACCGAAGATCCGCGGTGACGTTGAAAAGCTCGGCTATGCCGACGCCCAGGTGCAGAACTTCGGCACCTCGCGCGACGTGATGATCCGCCTGCCGCTCAAGAACGGTCCGGACGGCAAGCCCATCGCCTCGGCCGTGCAAAGCCAACAGGTGATGACGGCCTTGAATGCCGCCAACCCTGACGCCAAGCTGCAGCGTGTCGAGTTCGTCGGCCCGCAGGTCGGCAAGGAGCTGGCCACGGACGGCCTGCTGGCGCTGCTGTTCGTGGTGATCGGCATCGTGATCTACCTGTCGATCCGCTTCGAGTGGAAGTTTGCCGTGGCGGGCGTGATCGCCAACCTGCACGACGTCGTGATCATCCTGGGCTTCTTCGCCTTCTTCCAGTGGGAGTTCTCACTGTCGGTGCTGGCGGGGGTGCTGGCGGTGCTGGGCTATTCGGTCAACGAATCCGTGGTGATTTTCGACCGGATCCGCGAAGCGTTCCGCAAGTACCGCAAGATGAATACGCACGAGGTCATCGATCACGCGATTACCAGCACCATCTCGCGAACGATCATCACCCACGGCTCGACCGAAATGATGGTGGTGTCGATGCTGGTGTTCGGCGGCCCGACGCTGCACTACTTCGCTCTGGCCCTGACGATCGGTATTCTGTTCGGCATCTACTCTTCGGTGTTTGTGGCAGCCGCGCTGTGCATGTGGCTGGGCGTCAAGCGCGAAGACCTGGTCAAGTCTGAAAAGAAGGCCGGCGGCCCGAAAGAAGACGATCCCAACTTCGGCGCGCAGGTCTGAAGAGACCGCTCCGCACTGCCCGGAGGACTCATTCTTCGGGCAACAAAAAAGCCCCGCAACTGCGGGGCTTTTTCTTTGGCTGTGAGCTGTGACGTTTGCCAGGCTTATTGCTGCGCTACGCTGGCGTCTTGCTTGATGCCTTCCACCTGGATCTTGAGCTTGGTTTCCATGTTGAAACCGTAGGCCTTGCCGTAGTCGACGCCGAAGTCGTCGCGCTTGAACTTCATTTCGGCATCGGCGCCGCAGACTTCACGCTTGAGCATCGGATGCTGCATGCACTTGAACGCGTCGATTTCCAGCTTAGCCGGCTTGGTCACGCCGTGCAGCGTCAACTGGCCTTCGGCTTCGGTCGGCACGTCGCCCTTGAACTTCGTGAAGTTGCCCTTGAACGTGGCGGTCGGGTACTTGGCCACGTCGAAAATCTCGGCGCTCTTGGCGTGCTCGTTCATCTTGGCGAGACCGAAGTCGATGCTGTCGGTCTGCACGGTCACGTCAATGCTGCCGGTCTTGGCGGCGCGATCCAGCGTCACGGTGCCGCTGGACTTCTCGAACTTGCCGCGCCACTTCGACAGACCGCCCATGTGGTCCGCTTCGAAGCTCGGGTAGGTGTGGCTCGGATCCAGCTGGTACGTGGCCGGTGCAGCAAAGGCGGCAGTGGCAGCAAAGGCCGACAGTGCGGCAACGAGGGTACGCAATTTCATGAGAACTCCTGCGGAATAAAAGCGGCACACGGGGGCCGAAAAACGTTGGATTGAGACTTCTGGTTACTTCTTGGCGATGACAACGCGGAACTTGATCGTCACGTCGTCCGAGACGACCGACGTATCCTTCCACTCACCATCACCCACCTTGAATACGTTGCGCTTGACCGGCAGCGCACCTTCAAAGATCTGATTGGCGCCTTCCTGCTTGAACGTCACGGGTGCCGTCACGTCCTGCGTGATGCCCTTGATGGTCAGCTTGCCGACCACATCCACCTTGCCACCCGCGCCGGGCTTGAACGCGGACGACACGAACGTTGCCTTCGGATACTTGGCCGTGTCGAACCAATCCTTCTTCTTCAGTTCGTCGTTGTATTCCTTGCTGCCCACGTCGACGCTGGTGACATCGATGTCGACCTTGGCCGTCGATGCAGCCAGGTTGGCCGGGTTGTAATTGACGGCGGCGTCGAACTTGCCGAACTTGATGTCCATCGGCACACCGAGCTGCTTGCCGGTGGCGGTGACGCTGCTCTTGGCGGCATCCACCTGGGCGATGGCCGATACCGATACGGCAGCGATCGACAGCGCGCCGGCAGCAACCAGGGCAATGGCGCGGGGGCGCACAAAACGTTTCATCATCAGACTCCTTCGGTCAGGCCGGGTCATGCCGGCAGTCTTGGTCAGGATGGAAAGGCAGAGCGCCGGCACACCGTGCAGCGGCGCGTTTGGAGATCAGCGGAGGAAAGGCGCCATGCGGCGCAGCGTGCCGTCACGATCGACGACGTGGTGCTTGAGCGCAGCCAGAATGTGCAGCACGACGATGGCCGCCATGCTCCAGTTCAGCCATTCGTGCGCCATGCTGAAGATGTCCTTCAGCGCATCGCTCTTGTCGAATGGCATCGGCAGTTCCCACAGGCCGAGATAGACGACCTTGACGCCGGCTGCGACGCTCAGCAGATAACCGGTCAACGGCACAGCAAGAATCAGCAGATACAGCCCGACGTGTGCGGCTTCCGCGGCAGCGTGCTGCCACTTCGGCATGCCCGGCACGGGCCCTGGGGCGGGGTGCGTCAGGCGCCACAGCACACGGAGCACCGCAAAGATCAGCACAGTGATGCCGATCCACTTGTGGTACGAGAACAGCTTCAGCTTGGTGGGCGTAAAGCCGGGGATATCGGTCATGTACAGACCGAGCCCAAAGGCCGCGAAGATCAGCAGAGCGACGATCCAGTGCATCGCAATCGCGGGTTTGGCATAGGCGCCGTGGTCAGCGGCGCCGCGCATGGCGAGATTCGAGTGGGCGGCTTGTGACATCGGTTCCCTCGGTATTTTGGAGCGCTCAGTAGGCGGCGCCTGTGGGTATGACCACGACGCCAAACGATTGTGCATTATTTGCGCGATCCGACCGGCCAAGGCAGCCCTAAGTTCATCAAGAAATTCAAATTTTTTGATTGACCAGGCACATCAATGCGAGCGGCTGGGTAAAAGGTTCTTCGGAAGCCACCAAGCAAAACGGCCCGCCCCCGGATTCGAGAGCGGGCCGTTCTTCACACGGCACCACCAAATTTTTGAAACAATCAGGCGATACGGCGTGCCAGTTCTTCCGCCTTGCCGATGTAGCTACCGGGGGTCATGTCGAGCAGCAGCTTGCGGGCGTCTTCGGGAATCGCCAGCGTGCCGATGAACTCACGCAGCGCCTCGCGCGAAATGCCCTTGCCGCGCGTCAGTTCCTTGAGCTGCTCGTACGGATTGGCGATGCCGTAGCGGCGCATCACGGTCTGCACCGGCTCGGCCAGCACTTCCCAGCAGGCGTCCAGGTCTTCGGCCAAGCGGGCCGGGTTGGTTTCCAACTTGCCCAAACCGCGCAGGCACGCGTCGTAGGCCAGCAGGCTATAGCCGAAGGCCACGCCGATGTTGCGCAGCACGGTCGAATCGGTCAGGTCACGCTGCCAACGCGACACGGGCAGCTTTTCCGACAGATGACGCAGCACCGCGTTGGCCAGGCCGACGTTGCCTTCAGAATTTTCGAAGTCGATCGGGTTGACCTTGTGCGGCATGGTCGACGAGCCGATCTCGCCGGCCTTGGTCTTCTGCTTGAAGTAGCCCTGCGAGATGTAGCCCCAGACGTCGCGGTCCAGATCCAGGATGATCGTGTTGGCGCGCGCCACGGCGTCGAACAGCTCGGCCATGTAGTCGTGCGGTTCGATCTGGATCGTGTACGGGTTGAACGTCAGGCCCAGACGGGTCTCGATCACGTTCTTCGAGAAGGCTTCCCAGTCGAGCGACGGATACGCCGACAGATGCGCGTTGTAGTTGCCCACGGCGCCGTTCATCTTGCCCAGCAGCTCCACGGCTTCGATGCGGCGGATGGCGCGGTCCAGGCGGGCGGCCACGTTGGCCATTTCCTTGCCCAGCGTGGTCGGGCTGGCCGGCTGGCCATGCGTGCGCGAGAGCATCGGCACATCGGCGTTGGCGTGGGCAAGTTCCACCAGGCGCGCCTGCACACGGCGCAGCGTCGGCACGATCACGGTGTCGCGCGCGCCCTTGAGCATCATCCCGTGCGAGGTGTTGTTGATGTCTTCCGACGTGCAGGCGAAGTGGATGAACTCGCTGGCGGCTTCCAGCTCGGCGTTGCCGCGCGCGCGCTCCTTCATCCAGTATTCGACGGCCTTCACGTCATGGTTGGTGACGGCTTCGATCTCTTTGATGCGGGCGGCGTCTGCCTCGGCAAAGTTTTCGACCAGGGCCAACAGGGCGCCCTCGGCGGCCGCCGAGAAACGCGGGATCTCGGCCAGGCCGGCCTGCGACAGGGCGATCAACCAGTGCACCTCCACCTTCACGCGATTGCGCATGAAAGCGGCTTCCGACAGCCACTCGCGCAGCGGATCGGCCTTGGCAGCGTAGCGGCCATCGATGGGAGACAGAGCGGTCAGGGCAGAAAGCGACGACATGGCAGGCGGGAAAAAATGTGAAGGGAATCTCAATCCGGACAACCCGGACGCGGCGTTGCGCGTTGAACCAAGGTGCATATGCGCACCCAAGCGAGCCCGCGATTTTACCACCCGGCACCTGTCTTTCACGGCCAATCCGGCCTAAGGCAAGCCTCCGTTTGGTTGAGTTGGGTTCAGGCGCCGCGCAGCGCACTCGGGAAAGTGCGCAGCTATACTTCGGCCTCCAACATGACATGCCTATGAAACTGATCGGATCGCACGCCAGCCCGTACACCCGCAAGGTGCGCGTCGTCCTGGCTGAAAAGAAAATCGACTACCAGTTCGTGCTGGAAGACGTGTGGAGCGCAAGTACGCAGATCCACCAGTTCAACCCGCTGGGCAAGGTGCCCTGCCTGGTGATGGACGACGGCGGCGCTCTCTTCGACTCGCGCGTGATTGCGGAATACGCCGATACGCTGTCGCCGGTGGCGCGCCTCATTCCGCCCTCCAGCCGCGAACGCGTGGAAGTGCGCTGCTGGGAGGCGCTGGCCGACGGCCTGCTCGACGCGGCGCTCATGCTGCGCATCGAACATACGCAGCGCACGCCGGAACAGCGCAGCGAAACGTGGCTCGCGCGCCAGACCCACAAGATCGATCAGGCACTGCAAGCCATGTCGCAAGGCCTGGCTGACAAGACCTGGTGCAACGGCAATCACCTGACGCTGGCCGACATCGCCGTCGGCTGCGCGCTTGCCTACCTGGATTTCCGCCAACCGCAGATCGACTGGCGCGAACGTCACGCCAACCTGGCGACGTTCTACGCGCGCATTGAAAAGCGGCCGAGTTTCATGGAAACCCAGCCGCAGTAACAACAGAAACTCCCGGGCCTTACACGGCCACCGGATCAAACCGCTCGGCCTGGGCCATCGGCCAGTAGCGTTCGTACAGCTGAAAGCGATACCGCCCGGCGAGCAGGTCGCCGGGTTCCAAGTACTTGAGCAGCGCGGAAAGCAACTGCACCTCGTTGCCCGACACGCGCCGCACGATGTGGTGCGCACGGAAATCCGCCGGATGCTGCAAGCCTGCGGCCTGCGTCAGCTCCAGCAGCGCGTGCATCGTGTGTGCGTGATATTGATGCACGCGCTCGGCCTTGTCGGGCACCACAAGCGCCTTCTGCCGAGACGGATCTTGCGTTGCTACGCCAGTCGGGCAGCGGTCGGTGTGGCACTTCTGCGCCTGGATGCAACCGAGCGCAAACATGAAGCCGCGCGCAGCGTTGCACCAGTCGGCACCCATCGCCAGCGTGCGGGCCACGTCGAACGCCGTGACGATCTTGCCCGACGCGCCAATCTTGATCTTGTCGCGCAGGTTGGTGCCGACCAGCGTGTTGTGCACCAGCAGCAGTCCCTCCTGCAGCGGCGTGCCGACGTGGTCTGTGAATTCGAGCGGTGCCGCGCCCGTGCCGCCCTCCGCGCCGTCAACGACGATGAAGTCCGGCAAGATGCCCGACTCGAGCATCGCTTTGACGATGCCGAAGAACTCCCACGGATGCCCGATGCAGAGCTTGAAGCCAGTGGGCTTGCCGCCGGATAGCGTGCGCAGCCGGTCCACAAACTGCAGCAAACCCAGCGGCGTGCTGAACTCCGAATGCGCGGCGGGCGAAATGCAGTCCTTGCCGATCTGAATGCCGCGCGTGGCCGCAATCTCGGGCGTCACCTTGGCGGCAGGCAAGACGCCACCGTGGCCCGGCTTGGCGCCCTGCGACAGCTTCACCTCGATCATCTTCACCTGCGGGCTGCGCGCCTGTTCGGCAAAGCGGTCCGGATCAAACCGGCCATTGGCGTCGCGGCAGCCGAAGTAGCCGGAGGCGACTTCCCAAATCAGGTCGCCGCCTTCTTCACGGTGGTATGGCGAGATCGATCCCTCGCCGGTGTCATGGATGAAGTTGCCGAGCCTCGCGCCACGGTTGAGCGCGCGAATGGCATTGCCCGATAGCGCCCCGAAGCTCATCGCCGAGATGTTGAACACCGACATCGAATACGGCTTGGCGCGGCCCTCGCCCACCATCACGCGAAAGTCCGACGAGGCAATGCGCGTGGGCGCCAGCGAGTGGCCGATCCATTCGTGCCCCGCCACCTTCACATCGACTTCGGTACCAAACGGACGGCTATCGACTTCGCCCTTGGCGCGCTGATACACGATGCTGCGCTGGGCGCGCGAGAACGGTTTTTCGTCGGTGTCGTCTTCAACGAAATACTGGCGGATTTCCGGACGAATGAACTCGAACAGGAAGCGGAAATGGCCCCAGAGTGGGTAGTTGCGCAGCACCGAGTGGCGCGTCTGCGTGATGTCGTGCACGCCCAGGATGACGAACATGCCCGGAATGACCGCGCACACCCAATGCAGACGCCCTGCTACCGCATACCCCGCGGTGACGGCAAACAACAGCACAACGCCCGCGAAGGCCCAGTAGCGACGTGGCAGCATGACCAACCCTGTGTGAGACAAATCAGGGCGCAAGCTTAAACGAGTGCTGCAACAGCCGCAGCCAGCACAACGCAGTGTTGCAAAAACCGATCAGGCGACCGCTTTTTCCACGACAGCCGGTTCAGCCGCCGAAATAATGCCGCCGCCCAGGCAGATCTCACCCTCATACAGCACAGCGGATTGACCCGGCGTAACCGCCCACTGCGCCTCGGGGAAGGTCAGCGTGAGCGCGCCATCGGCGGCGCGTTCGACCGTGCAAGGTGCATCCGCCTGGCGGTAACGCGTCTTGGCGCCAAGATGGGTGCCTTCGGCGGGCGCGTGGCCGGCCACCCAGCTCAGATCATCGGCGTGCACGGTGTGCGCGAGCAGCCACGGGTGGTCATGACCCTGCACCACGTACAACGTGTTGGCCGCCATGTCCTTGCGCGCCACGTACCAGGCGTCGCCGTTACCGTCGCGGCTGCCGCCGATGCCGATGCCCTTGCGCTGTCCCAATGTGTAGAACGCCAGGCCGATGTGCTCGCCGATGGTCTTGCCGTCCGGCGTCTTGATCGGACCGGGCTTGGTCGGCAGGTAGCGGTTGAGAAAATCGCGGAACGGCCGCTCACCAATAAAGCAGATGCCGGTGGAATCCTTCTTCTTGGCGTTGGGCAGGCCAATCTCGGCGGCAATCTCACGCACCTTCGTCTTCGGCATCTCGCCCAGCGGGAAGAGCGTGCGCGAGAGCTGTGCCTGGTTCAGCCGGTGCAGGAAATAGCTCTGGTCTTTCGTGTGGTCGAACGCCTTGAGGAGTTCGAAGCGGCCGTCAACCTCGCGCACGCGGGCGTAGTGCCCGGTCGCGATCGTGTCGGCGCCAAGGGCCATCGCGTGATCTAGGAAGGCCTTGAACTTGATCTCTGCGTTGCACAGCACGTCGGGATTGGGCGTGCGGCCGGCCGAATATTCGCGCAGGAAGTCCGCAAATACGCGGTCCTTGTACTCGGCGGCAAAGTTGACAGCTTCCACGTCGACGCCGATCAGGTCGGCCACCGATACCACGTCGATCCAGTCCTGTCGGGTCGAGCAGTACTCGCTGTCGTCATCGTCTTCCCAGTTCTTCATGAACAGGCCGACAACGTCGTAGCCCTGCTGTTTGAGCAGCCACGCCGTGACGGACGAATCCACCCCGCCGGACATCCCGACGACGATGCGCTTCTTGCTCATGGCTGCCCTCCCAGCCCGTACACACTGGCGTGCGTGTGGATGACGTCGAGCGGATAGCGCTTGCCGGCCAGGTAGTCTTCCACGCAGGCGAGCAGCAGCGGGCTGCGATGGCGCTCGCGGCTGGCGCGGATTTCATCCGGCGTCATCCACACGGTGCGGACGATGCCGTCGTCCAGCGTGCGGCGCGGGTCTTGGGGGCCAAGCTCGCCAGTAAATGCCATCCGCACATAGGTGATCGGATCCCCCTGCGGCGGTTGGAACTGCGCCATGTAGCAGCCCAGGAGGGCGGTCGGCACAAAGCTGTACGCGGTTTCTTCCATCGCCTCGCGCGCGACGGCGTCGACCAGGCTTTCGTCCGGGTCGAGATGGCCGGCAGGCTGGTTCAGACGCAAGCCGACATCGGTGTGCTCCTCAACCAGCAGAAAACGCCCCTCTTGTTCGATGACGGCGGCAACGGTAACACTGGGTTTCCAGCGGACAGCTTGGTTCATGGCAAAAAGGCAACAAAAACAAGGCGTTATTGTAGCTGGAGGCTGCTCTCCCCGCTCGCCAGTGGCGTTGGGACAGGCACATACCGCCTGCCCGGCAGTTGTGAACAATTGAGCACACGTTTGCGCAGGATCGACCCGCATTCCATGTCGGTTTGGATATTCGACATGGCATTCGATGAGCGTCCGTGCGCCAAAAAGTTCGGGTAAGCTGCACGTCGATCCTGATCCAGCGCGCCTTCGTTCACTTCGCGCGCATCCTAAACATAATCAGCGAGGAGAGAACACGATGCACATCGGCATCCCGCAGGAGACGCGGGCGGACGAGACGCGCGTTGCCGCGACCCCGGAAACGGTGAAAAAGTACGTGGCGCTTGGCCATCAGGTGACGGTGCAATCGGGTGCCGGCGTGGCCGCCGCCCAGCCCGACGACGCATATGTCGCGGCCGGCGCCAAGATCGGCACCGCGGCCGAGGCGCTCGGCGCGCAGATCGTGTTGAAGGTGCGCTCGCCGGAAGCCGCCGAACTGGCGCAGATGCAGCCGGGCGCGGTGCTTGTCGGCATGCTCAACCCGTTCGATGACGAGAACACGGCCCGCCTCGCTGCTGCCAACGTCACCGCGTTCGCGCTGGAAGCCGCGCCGCGCACCACGCGCGCGCAGAGCATGGACGTGCTCTCCTCCCAGGCCAACATCGCCGGCTACAAGGCCGTGATGGTGGCGGCCAACCATTACCAGCGCTTCATGCCGATGCTGATGACGGCCGCCGGCACGGTAAAAGCCGCGCGCGTGTTGATCCTCGGCGCCGGGGTGGCCGGTCTGCAGGCCATCGCCACGGCCAAGCGCCTGGGTGCCGTCATTGAGGCGTCCGATGTGCGCCCGGCTGTGAAAGAGCAGATCGAATCGCTGGGCGCCAAGTTTCTCGACGTGCCGTTCCTGACGGACGAAGAGCGAGAGATCGCCCAGGGCGTCGGCGGCTATGCCCGCCCGATGCCGCCCGACTGGATGCGCCGCCAGGCTGAACTCGTGCACACGCGCGCAACCCAGGCCGACATCGTCATCACCACGGCGCTGATCCCGGGCCGCCGCGCGCCAACGCTCCTGTCCGAAGCCACCGTGCAGGCGATGAAGCCGGGCTCGGTCGTCGTCGATCTGGCGGCGGCGCAAGGCGGCAACTGCCCGCTGACCGAAGCCGACCGCGTGGTCGTCAAGCACGGCGTCACGCTGGTGGGCTATACCAACCTCCCGTCGATGGTGGCGGCCGATGCCTCTGCCCTCTACGCCCGCAACGTGCTCGATTTCCTCAAGCTGATCATCGACAAGGATGGCGGCCTGAACATCAACCGCGAAGACGACATCGTGGCCGCCTGCCTGCTCAGTCAGGCCGGCCAGGTGGTGCGCGCTCCCGCAGCCACGAGCGCCGCCAAATAAGAACGGAGACGGCGGCCTGCCGGGCGTCACAACCCGGCGCGGTCGCCAGTGGCGATTTCATTTCTGTTTCAAGGAAAGCTTCATGCAACGCAACATGCTTCGCGCCAAGCTGCACCGCGCGACGGTCACCCAGGCCGATCTCGACTACGAAGGCTCCTGCGGCATCGACGAGGACCTCCTCGACGCCGCCGACATGCGCGAATACGAAAAGATCGAGCTGTACAACGTCAACAACGGCGAGCGTTTCTCCACTTACATCATCAAGGGCAAACGCGGCTCGGGCGAAATCTCGCTCAACGGTGCCGCTGCACGCCGCGCCCACGTGGGTGATCTGCTGATTATCTGCACGTACGCGCCGATGAACGAAGAAGAAGTCGCCAGCTACAAGCCCAAAGTCGTGCTACTGGGCGAGGGCAACAAGATCAAGGCCATCAAGGAAACCTGACGCGCCAGGCGGCCCGTGTCTGCATGACAGGGCCGCTTCACACATCGACCAAGAAGCGAGGAGGAGCACTCATGGAGCTGGTCAATCACACGGTGATCAATCTGATCATCTTCGTGCTGGCGATCTACGTCGGCTACCACGTGGTCTGGACGGTCACGCCGGCGCTGCATACGCCGCTGATGGCCGTGACGAATGCCATTTCGGCCATCATCATCGTCGGCGCCATGCTGGCAGCCGGCCTGACGCAGACGGGCCTGGGTCGCACGATGGGCGTGGTGGCGGTGGCATTGGCAGCGGTCAACGTGTTTGGCGGCTTCCTCGTCACCCAGCGCATGCTTGAGATGTTCAAGAAGAAAGAGCCGAAGGCCAAGGGCGGCCAGAGCGAGGGAGCCAAGCAATGAGCATGAACCTCGTCACCCTGCTCTATCTGCTGGCGTCGGTGTGCTTCATCCAGGCGCTCAAGGGGCTTTCGCACCCAACCACGGCGCGGCGCGGCAACGCGTTCGGCATGACCGGCATGGCGATCGCCGCCGTCACGACCATCGCGCTCATCTATAAGCTCAAGGCCGAGATGTTTGCGGGCACCGAGAGCGGCACCTCCACGGGTTTCATCCTGATCTTCGCGGGCCTGGTGGTGGGCGGCGGCATCGGCGCCTATGTGGCGCGCACGGTCGAAATGACCAAGATGCCCGAGCTGGTAGCCGCCATGCACTCGCTGATCGGTCTGGCCGCCGTGTGCATTGCCGTGGCCGCCGTGGCCGAGCCGTCGGCCTTCGGCATCACAATGGCCGGCGACAACGTGCTGCCGCTGGGCAACCGCGTGGAGCTGTTCATCGGCACGTTCGTCGGCGCCATCACGTTCTCGGGCTCGGTCATCGCCTTCGGCAAGCTGTCGGGCAAGTACAAGTTCCGACTGTTCCAGGGCGCGCCGGTGCAGTTTGCCGGCCAGCACATGCTGAACCTGTTGCTGGCGGTGGCCATGCTCGGCTTCGGCATCCTGTTCTTCCTGAGCCAAAGCTGGCTGCCGTTCATCATCATGACGGCCATCGCCTTTGTGCTGGGTGTGCTGATCATCATCCCGATCGGCGGCGCCGACATGCCTGTGGTGGTGTCGATGCTGAACTCGTATTCGGGCTGGGCGGCGGCGGGCATCGGCTTCTCGCTCAACAACCCGATGCTGATCATCGCTGGCTCGCTGGTGGGTTCGTCCGGTGCAATTCTGTCTTACATCATGTGCAAGGCGATGAACCGGTCGTTCTTCAACGTGATCCTGGGCGGCTTCGGTTCCGAGGCTTCCGCCGGAGCCGCAGCGGGTGGCGGCGGGCAGCAGCGGCCGGTCAAATCGGGTTCGCCCGATGATGCAGCCTTCCTCATGGGCAACGCCGAAACGGTCATCATCGTTCCGGGCTACGGCCTGGCGGTGGCGCGCGCGCAGCACGCCCTGAAGGAGCTGACCGAAAAGCTGTCGGACAAGGGCGTGACGGTCAAATACGCGATCCACCCGGTCGCGGGCCGCATGCCGGGCCATATGAATGTGCTGCTGGCCGAAGCCGAAGTGCCGTACGACCAGGTCTTCGAGATGGAAGACATCAACGGTGAGTTCGGCCAGGCCGACGTGGTGCTCGTGCTGGGCGCCAACGACGTGGTCAACCCGGCCGCCAAGAACGATCCGAAGTCGCCCATTGCCGGCATGCCGATCCTGGAAGCCTACAAGGCCAAGACGATCATCGTGAACAAGCGCTCGATGAACGCCGGCTACGCCGGGCTCGACAACGAGCTGTTCTACATGGACAAGACGATGATGGTGTTTGGCGATGCCAAAAAGGTCGTCGAAGACATGGTGAAATCTGTCGAGTAAAGCGGTGCACTGACGGCCGTCAACGGGTCGTCAGGTCAGACGGGTTCCGCTTGCTCCCGGCGGCGGCAGACAGTAACGTAGTGAAAACGGGCAGCGCCGGCCACACCGGCCTTGCGCTGCACCCTGCCCTCTTCCGATTCCTCCCGACGTATGCAACAGGACAGCGCCCTGCCGGTCTATTTCCACCCTACCCTGACGGTGGTGGTCGACGACAGCCAATCGTTCGTGGAAAGCCTCGGGTTCCAGATGGACCCATCGCGTGCGCTGCTGGCCTTCAATGATCCGGAAGAGGCGCTGGCGTGGCTGCGCCAGTGGCACTCGCTTCGCATGCCGGGCTTCCTGCCGGTGCGCGTCACCCACGATGATCTGACCTTCTCAACCGAGCGCCGCACCATCCAACTCGACGTCGACCGCGTCTACCGTCAGATTCACGAGGTCAACCGCTTCCTTCAGCCCTCGGTCATCGTGGTGGATTACTCCATGCCGCGCATGAATGGGCTGGAGTTCTGCGCCAAGCTCAAAGATCTGCCGTGCATGACGATCCTGCTCACCGGCATGGCCGACGAGAACATCGCCGTGCAGGGTTTCAACGACGGCCTGATCGACCGCTACATCAAGAAAGACAATCCGGCGATGGCGGAGCGGCTCAGTGCGGAAATCGAAGCACTGCAGGTGCGCTATTTCAGCAACCTGTCGAGCACATTGCGCGATCTGCTGTCGCGCCACTCGTTCAGCTTTCTCTCGGACCCGGCGATCACACGGCTCGTGCGCGAGCTGTCCTCGCGCTACCGCTTCATCGAGTACTACCTGTATCCGCACCCCGCCGGCGTCCTGCTGCTCACTGCCGATGGGCGCGCTACGCTCATGGTCATCGAGACCAACGCGAGCATGCTCACGCACCTGGAAAACGCCGAGGCGTACAACGCGCCCGATGCGCTGCTCAAGGGCCTGCACGACAAGCAGATCGTCCCGTTCTTCTGGCCCGGCGACGGCATGTACACCCCGGCCTGTGTGGAGTGGGAACAATATTGCTTGCCCGCGGAGGTATGCCAGGGGCGCGAGCCGTACTACTACGCCCTGTTCGACATGCCCAGCCACCTGCTGCCGGCACAGGTCTACAGTTACACCCAGTTCCTCACCAACTACAAACAAGATCCGGACGCGCTCACCGGCCGCAAATCACGCTGAGGTGGTGTTTCCGCTTTGCTCTGCACTGCGGGTTTCCGCATTGTGTGGGTCACATTGGGCAAGTACAATCGATTGCGTTATCCGGTAGCCATGACGTCAGAGCATGGCCCGGCTGAATCGCCCTGATGCATGCGTGGCATAGCTGCGGCATCATGGCGAACGAGGGTACCGGCATGCAACATACGATACGGCGCCCCGAGTTCATTACTGTGCGGGATTCTCCTTGAGAGACGATTTGGGATGCAGCAGCGGGCCGCGCGTTCAAGCAGCGCGCGTTGCGGATGTCAGGGGAGTGCATCGTTCCAATCTGGTCATGGTTCACGGTTGCACGATTCCCGTTGCCACGCTGTTGATCGGCGTGCAGTAGAGGTGCCGCGGTAGCAGTGCTGAAGGCGCCGGCTGCAGTCGATCATCTTCCCCGATTTTCTCGGAGCGGGTTTGGGCGAGAGACGCCCGGGCTGGCGCGTATTGCGCACGGTCTGCGGACGGCTTCAAGCACGCTTTCACGACTGATGCGGCGGCATGCCCGGCAGTGTCGGCGGGGCGCGCCGTGTTCGCGGTGCCCGGATTCGCAGTTCGACTCCGAGTGCGCGGTTGTTGGAGTGAGCGTCCCGCTTGGCAGACGTTTTCCCTGAAGTCTCCGGCAAATTCGCACCGTGTACTCACCCAACCAAATCGATCCCGCGGTCAGCTTCCGTAACTCACAGGGTCAGCAGGTCCGCGGCACCATCATCACGCTGCAGCGGCGCGCCCTGGTGATGGAGATCTACAACCCCTACTCGATCGTGCAGGTGAGCGAGGTGCTGTCCGAACTCGCGATCAAGATGGGGACGCGGCAAGCCTATCTCGGCAAGGCGGTGGTGATCAGCCTGGTGAACACGGGTCTGACCGCCGTCGTCTCGCTCACGCTGATCGACGAATGGCGCGAGCTGTCGGAAGTGGCCGACACGCCTGCCTCGGTGGGCGAAGAAGCGCGAACGTTCGTGCAGGAATGGCAGGAACGGTTCCGCATCCACCGCGACTACCAGATCGTCGTCAACGAGATGCGAGCCTTCCTGGCCGAAGTGTCGCGCTGGGTGGAACAGGTGGATCTGTCGAAGACATTGCCGCGCGAGGACAACAAGCTGCGCATGGATGTCTTCCAGGAGCTGGCCGAGCCGATCATGCTCAAGCTCAAGGGCTACATGGACGGGCTGGAGTCGGAGGCAGGCAAGGTCGAGGCGGAGCTTGCGCCGGCGCACCGCACGTTCGCGCAAGCCGCGCTGCATCCGCTGCTGTTGCGCGCGCCGTTCATCTATCGCACGTACACCAAGCCGCTGGGTTATGCGGGCGATTACGAGATGGTCAACCAGATCCTCTCAGACCCGCGCGAAGGGCCCAACACGTACTTCCAGATCGTCAACGCCGCCTTCCTGCGCACGGATGTGGCGGAGGCGCACCGCAACCGCATCGACATTCTCGTGCAGTATCTGAGCGATCTGGCCGCCCAAGCCAAGGCGGCGGGCCGAACGTTCAAGGTGCTCAACGTGGGCTGCGGGCCGGCGGTGGAAATTCAGCGCTTCATTCAGCAGCATCCGGAACCAACGTTGCTGTCATTCGAACTGGTGGACTTCAGCGAAGAAACGCTCGACTACACCCGCGAGCAGATGCGCCGTGCGATGGACCGCGCGCGCAAGACCGTCACCGTCGATTTCGTGCATGAATCGGTGCATCAACTGCTCAAGCGCCGCATCACGGCGGACAGTCCGCAAGCCGGCGATTGCGATGCGGTGTATTGCGCCGGCCTGTTCGACTACCTCTCGAACAAGGTCTGCCAGCGGCTGCTTGCCTACTTTGCTTCGCGCACGCGCCGCGGCGGTGCCATCCTCGCGACCAACGTTCACGGCAACAACCCGATGCGGTTCGTGATGGAACACGTGCTGGAGTGGTACCTCGTCTATCGCGATGAACCCCTGATGGCCGAGCTGCTGCCCGAAGGCTCGCACGACGTACGTGTCTATACCGACGTGACCGGCGTTAACGTATTCGCCCAGGCCAGCGTGGCCGGGCTTGCCACATCCGCCGCTTAATCCGCTGCCCAGGAACACGCATGGAGCCCATTACACATCGCGGATACCAAGCCGAGCTGAAGCAGTTCCGGCTCGTCTTCAGCCGCATGGCGGCCGTGACCGGCATCGTGCTGGTACTGGCAGGCGTCGGGCTGGACTACGGCATGTATGTGGACAAGCTCTGGCTGTTTGCCTCGCTGCGCGTCATCACGTCGCTCATCATGTTCGGCGCGCTGCTTGTGCTGTATACGCGCTGGGGCGAAGAGCATGTGCAGAGCCTGACGTTCTTCTGGCTGATCTGTCCGCAGATCATGATCTCGTGGATGATCTACGACACCGAGGGCGCCAGTTCTCCGTATTACTCGGGGCTGAACCTGGCGATCTACGCGGTGGGCATGGTGATGCCGATCGGCTTTCTGCAAGCCGTGCTATTCGGCACCTGCACGTATATCTTCTGGGTGATTGCGTGCACGTTGCATCCGGGCGGCATCCAGTCGCGCGAAATCTTCATCGTGCATTCGCTGTTCATCCTGTTCTCGATTGCGACGAGCACGCTGTACACGTACTTCAATGAGCGCGGGCGCTTCCAGCTTTTCCGGCTCAAGGAAGAAGTTGCACAGAAGAACGAGCAGCTCGCGCGGACCAATCAGGATCTCACCGACATCAAGGGCCAGCTTCTGCAGCAGGAAAAGATGGCCGCCATCGGCACGCTGTCGGCGGGCCTGCTGCATGAGATCAACAACCCGGTCAACTTCTGCCTCATGGCGATCGCCGTGGCGCAGGAAGACCCGACCGCCAAGGGCAGCCCGATGCTGCTCGAATGCCTGACCGATGCCAAGGAAGGCATGCAGCGTGTGCAGCACATCGTGTCGGACCTGAAGACCTTCGCCTACCGGAGCCCCGAGAAAGGCGAGGCAAATGCGCCGTTCCTGGCGGAAAAGGCCATTGACTCTGCCATCCGCCTGACCAGCCACGAGTTGCGTGGTGTGACCCTCGAACGCAAACTGCCGCCGGACACGCTCGTGCGCGGAGATGAGGCGGCCATCATCGGCGTGCTGATCAACCTCTTGTCGAACGCGGCGCTTGCCATGCAAAAGGTGCAGCGCGAGAACCCACGCATCGAGATTGCCGCCGAATGGATCGACAACCGCCTGCATGTGGTGGTGACTGATAACGGCCCTGGCATCTCGGAGAAAAACCTGTCGCGCGTGTTCGAGCCGTTCTTCACCACGCGCGATGTCGGCAAGGGCCTGGGCCTCGGCCTGTCGATCAGCTACAGCGTCATCCAGCGTCATGGCGGCACCCTGGCCGTGACGAGCCAGGAAGGCGAATGGGCGCGCTTCACGTTCGATCTGCCGCGCTCGGAGTAGACGCATCATGGACACCACGCCGGACACCGTCACCATTCTCTACGTCGACGACGAAGCGCAAGCCTGCAAATGGTTCGCGCGCACGATCGGCGCCGGCTACGAGGTACTGACGGCCAACAGCGTCGAAGAGGCCAAGACGGTGCTGCGCGATTCGCACGAGCGCATCAGCGTGGTCCTGACGGACTTCCGCATGCCGGGCGGCGACGGCACCGAACTGCTGCGCTTCATCGATGCGGAATACGGCGACATCGCCACCATCCTCGTCACCGCATATGCCGACAAGGACCTGCTGATCCAGGCCGTGAACACCGGACGCGTGTTCAAGATCCTGGAGAAGCCCTATCAGCCCGAAGACGTGCGGCGCTCGCTGCAGGAGGCGCTGGCACTGCGCCAGGACCGCCTCTTGCGTACCCAGCGCCTCATGGCAATCGACGAAACGCTGGCCTTTCTTGCGCACGAGCTGAACACGCCGCTGGCCGCCATCTCCAACTTTGCGCGCGGCATCCGCATGCGCGTGGACCAGACCGAGCCCACGCCCGGGGCCCTTCCCGAAATCGGCCGCGCGGCCGATCGCGTGCAGGACAACGCGCGCTATTGCCTCTCCGTCATCGCCACGTTCCTGAACTCCGTGCGCAACACGTACGGCAAGCCCGGCACAGCGGCCACGCCCAACAGCGCGGGCGGGCTGATCCGCTCGTTGTTCGACACGTACCCGTTCACGAACGCGCAGCGCGAATGGGTGTCGTACCGCGTGGAAGACGATTTTCCGATCCAGACGCTGCCCAACTGCGTGATGCTGGTGCTCTCGTCGCTCACGAGCAACGCGTTGCAGGCGCTGCGGCACACCAATGCGCCGAAGCTTCAAATCGTTGCCAGCCGCGTGCCGGACGCCGGCAACGCCCAGCACATGATCCGGATTGAGGACAACGGCCCCGGTATCGCGCCCGACGTCCTTGCTCGGCTGACCATCGACCCCGTGACAACGCGCGCCGAAGAAGGCGGCAACGGCATGGGCATGATTTTTTGTACGCGGATCATGCAATCGTTCGGGGGAGCGATTGCGATTGATTCTGCACCCAGCGCAGGCACGCGCGTGACTCTGACGTTCCCATGACAAGACCATCAACACTACGAACCACGCCGCACGTGATCCGCGCGTTCGCCGTATTGGCTGCATTTGCTATGAGGAGTGACGGATGACCAATCCCGGGGGCAACGAGCCCAAGATCCTGTACGTGGACGACGAGACATTGGCGCTGACTTACTTCGGCCGTGCCATCGGTTCACTCGCGCCGGTCGTCACCGCCACCTCGGTCGAAGAAGGCAAGCGCATGCTTGACCAGCACGCCGCCACGCTGGGCGTGCTCGTGTCGGACCAGCGCATGCCGGGTGAACTCGGCAACGAACTGCTGCGCTACGCACGCGAGCGCTATCCGCACCTCGTGCGCATCCTGACCACCGCCTACTCCGAAATCGAAGACACGGTTGAGGCAGTCAACCAAGGGCAGATTCACCGTTACATCAAGAAGCCGTGGGACATCACCGCACTGCGCGTGGAACTGAAGCAGGCATTGGAATTCTCCGATCTGCGCCGCGAGCGTGACGCACTGCTGCGCGAAAAGATGACCGTACGCCAAAGCCAGACGCTCACGCATCGCATCGGCGCGCTGCAGACGCTGTACCTCGCGGTGTCGGGGCTGTCGTCGTTCAGCGCCGTCAACGATTACCTGCGCGCCGCAGCAGCCGTTGGCCTGCAATCGCTGGCACAGCCCGACTGGGCGATGAAGGATTACACCGAGCTGGTCGGCGAAGAAAGCCTGCGCACCGGCGAGTTCAGCCACGCAGTGCGGCAGGCATATCTGGACTTGTCATCGCGCTTTGACAGCAAGCCCGCGGCGCAAGCGTTGGAAGTGCTGGCTGAGGTACTTCACGGCAAGGTCTCGCCGTCGGGCAGCGATGCGGCGGCGGTAGTGGATCTCACCGCGCTGACGGAATTCCTGGAGGCGGCGTCCACGCACAAGGTGTCGGAATCGCATGCCAAGTGGCTGGCGTTCCTGCTGTGGCTCGACGGCAAAGGTTGGTCGCTCACGGCCGAGCGCGATGGCGCGACGGTGAAGCTGCGCCTGCTCGACAACCAGACGCAACTCACGCCGGATCAACTCGCGGCGTGGATGGAGCATTTCCAGGATCTGCAGGCCGCCTGAAACGGGCCCGCAGTTGTCACGCAACGCCGATGCTTATGCGTCGGCGTTGTCGTTTGAAGTACCGTCCTGTGCAGGCCGTTCGGGGCGATCGCGCATGCCGCCCTTCACCATATCGAAGCGAAACAGACGGCATTCGATGTTGCCGTTGTAGAGCGGTGTGCGCTGGGATTCCTTCAGCCGCATCCGACGCGGCATCGAGAGATCGCCGGTGAAGACGAAGGCCTTCCAGCCGGCGAATTCACGCTTAAGCGTGCCGGCAAAGGCCTGCGCAAATTCGTTGGCGGCGGCCTCTTCCTCGGGGTCGACGGGCGGTGGCGGTTCGGGCTGACGCAGCTCACGCATCGGACGGCGCCCGTCGTCGCGCGGGGCGCCCATGGCGCGGCTGGCGCGCTCGAACACGGTGCCATCTTCCTCGCCCTCCCCTTCCGGCCGGCGACGGCGCGAGCCGTGTGCACCACGCACCACAATACGCTCGCCGTATGGGGGATTCATCAGCAACACACCGGCAGTCTCGAATGGCGGCTTGCCGAAGCGCGCATCGACCTGCTTGAGCACCGGCTCGCCCGGCAGGCCGGCACGTTGCCAGTTGGCAGCGGCATAGGCGAGCATGTCGGTGGAAATATCGGCACCAGCAACCAACGGCGGTGCACGGCGCATGGATGCTGCGGCCGCATCGGCGGCGGCTTCGCGCAGGCGCTTGAAACATTTGGCGTCATGGTCCTGCAACCACTCGCAGGCAAAGGCGCGTTGCCCGCCTGGCGCAATGCCAAGCGCACGCTGCGCGGCTTCAACGAGGAACGTGCCGCTGCCGCACATCGGATCGTAGAACGGCATGCCGTGGGCACCCGTCCAGCCCGTCAGGCGCAGGATGCCGGCGGCGAGGTTCTCCTTCAGCGGGGCCTCGCCCTTTTCCTGGCGCCAACCGCGCTTGAAGAGCGGCTCGCCGGTGGTGTCGAGATAGATCGTGCAGTCGGTCTCGGTCAGGTACGCGTAGATACGTACGTCGGGCGAGACCGTATCGACGCTCGGGCGCGCGCCCATGCGCTGGCGGAAGCGGTCACACACCCCGTCCTTCACGCGCAGGCCGACAAACTTCAGGCTCTGCAACGGCGATTTGTGCGCAGTCACGTCCACGCGGATCATCTCGTCGGGCGTGAAGTAATCTTCCCAGCGCTGCGCGGCGGCCAGCGCGTAGATGTCGTCCTCCGAACGATACCCGCGCGAGCCGAGCCGCATCAGCACGCGGCTGGCAATACGGCTATGCAGGTTGACGGCATACGCCGCGCCCTGCGTGCCGAAGAAGTGCACGCCGCCCGGCACGGTGCGGCCCACCTCGAACCCGGCCAGCTCATCGACCTCGGGGCGGATGGCGATTTCGGCCAGTTCATCGGCCAGCGCCTGTTCCAGCCCGCGGGGGCATGGCGCGAAGTAAGCAGTTGCCATCGGAAAACCAGAAAAAATCAGAATGGCTTCACGACCACCAGGATCGTGATCGCCAGCAACAACAGTACCGGCAGTTCATTGAACCAGCGGTAGAACGTGTGGGAACGCTTGTTGGCGCCCGCCTCGAACTTGCGCAGCAGCACGCCGCAGCCATGGTGGTATCCGATCGTCACAAGCACCAGCGCGAGCTTCGCATGCATCCAGCCATTGGGCGGATACAGCCCGATGCGATATCCCAGGAACAGCCACAGCCCCAACAGGATCGCGACAATCGCCAGCATGGTCGTGAAACGAAACAGCTTGCGCGCCATGATCAGCAGGCGCGTGATGGCCGCACGCTCGGTTTCCATCGCAAGATTGACGAAGATACGCGGCAGATAGAACAGCCCGGCAAACCACGACGCAATGAAGACGATGTGAAAGGCTTTGACCCAGAGCATGCGAACCGTCCCGTGAATGGTGTGAAGCGCGATCGGAAAAAACAGCGCGCCGCTCGTGGCGGCGCTTAACGTGCAGCAAGCGATATCAGGTGCGAATCTCGCCGTGCCCGAACACGACGTACTTCAACGAGGTCAGCCCCTCCAGCCCGACCGGCCCGCGCGCGTGCAGCTTGTCGTTGGAGATGCCGATCTCGGCGCCCAGGCCGTACTCGAAACCATCGGCAAAGCGCGTGGATGCGTTGATCATCACGCTGGCCGAATCGACCTCTCGCAGGAAGCGCATGCCGGTCGAATAGTTCTCGGTGATGATGGAATCGGTGTGTGCAGAGCCGTAGGTATTGATGTGCTCGATGGCGGCGTCCAGGCCGTCGACGGTACGGATCGACAGGATCGGCGCGAGGTATTCGGTGTGCCAGTCGGCCTCAACGGCGTCCTTCAGATTGCCGAAACCGGCAGCTTCCAGCGTGGCACGCGTGGCCGGGCACACGCGCAGTTCCACACCCTTGTCCTGGTAGATCTTTGCCAGCGGCGGCAGCGCGCGTGCAGCCACGTCGCGCGACACGAGCAGCGTTTCCATCGTGTTGCACGGCGCATAGCGCTGCGTCTTGGCGTTGTCGCACACGCGCACGGCCTTCTCGATGTCGGCATCGACGTCGATGTAGACGTGGCAGATGCCGTCCAGGTGCTTGATCATCGGCACCCGAGCTTCTTCGATCAGGCGCGCGATCAGGCTCTTGCCGCCGCGGGGGACGATCACATCGACGTACTCCGTCATGGTGATGAGCTTGCCGACCGCCGCGCGGTCCGTGGTGGCCACCACCTGCACAGCATTGGCAGGCAGGCCAGCATCGGCCAGCCCTTCCTCGATGAGCGCCGCCAGCGCGCCGTTCGATTCGATCGCTTCGGAGCCGCCGCGCAGAATGGTCGCGTTGCCCGACTTGATGCACAGCGCCGCGGCATCCACCGTCACGTTCGGCCGCGACTCATAGATGATGCCGATCACGCCAAGCGGCACACGCATCTGGCCGACCTGGATGCCGGTCGGGCGGAACTTCATGTTGCTGATCTCGCCGATGGGGTCGGGCAGCGCGGCGATCTGCTCCAGGCCAGCGGCCATGGAATCGATGGCGCGGTCGGTCAGCGTGAGGCGGTCGATGAAGGCTGCATCCTGGCCGTTGGCGCGGGCACGCTCGACGTCGCGGGCGTTGATCTCTTTGAGCTTGGCGGCATCGCGACGGACGGCGGCTGCAATATGCAACAGCGCGCGGTTCTTTTGCGCGGTGCCGGCACGTGCCATGCCGCGCGAGGCGGAGCGCGCCTGACGGCCGACCAGGGCCATGTATTCGTTCACGTCGAGCTGCTTCATGATGATCGCGACCGGCGGACTGCCGGCAAATTCAGTGTGAGGACAATTCGGAGGCTTGCGCCGATGGCGCGGATCAGGCCGGCACCGGGAGGCTGCCCGGCCGCGCGATGCGCATCGCCAGTTGCAGCAGGCCATCCCATGGTTCAGCCGGAAGTGATGGTTCGCGCAACCCCTTGACCTGCCGATCCAGCTTGGCAGCCATCGAGAGCGCGCCTTCCAGCTCGCGCTGCGACAGCCGCTGGGCCGCCTGCGGCACCAGCCGCTCCCGCGGGCCCCAGACCCGAAGCTCCCGCAGCATGGACGCCACCGGTTTGCCCTGGGCCGCGCCCGAGGCGATTTTTGATAATACGCGAATTTCTTCGGTCAACGTCCAGAGGACCAGGACGGTCGCTTCGCCCTCGCCGCGCAGGCCTTCGAGCATGCGGACCAGCCGCGGCACATCGCCCGCCAGCATGGCTTCCGACAGCTTGAACACGTCGTAGCGCGCCACGTTGAGCACCGCGTCGTGCACATCGTCAAACGTCAGCACGCCCGGCGGATGCAGCAGACCAAGCTTCTGGATTTCCTGATGCGCGGCCAGCAGGTTCCCTTCCACACGGTCGGCAATGAACTGCAGCGCGCGGCGGCCGGGCTCGCCAGGCTCCACGCGCTGCTGCTGGCGCGCCAGGCGCTCGCCAATCCAGCCGGGCAGCTTGGTGCGGTCCACCGAATCGACCTTGATCGACACGCCAGCGCCTTCCAGCGCCGCAAACCACGCCGACTTGGCAGTCGCAAAATCCAGACGCGGCAGCGTGATCAACGTGAGGGTATCGGTGGCGGGGCCGGACAGTGTGCCCGCAGCCAATGCGCGCAAGGCTTCGCCGCCATCCTTGCCGGGCTTGCCGGACGGAATGCGCAGCTCGACGATCTTGCGATCCCCGAACAGCGACATCGATTGCTGCGCCTCGGTCACCCGCGACCATGAGAAGCCGCGCTCGACGCTCATCACCTCACGTTCGGTAAAGCCCTGCGCGCGTGCGGCCTGGCGCAGCGCGTCGACGGCTTCCAGCGCGAGCAGGTGCTCGTCGCCATGCACCACATAAAGCGGCGCGAGCCCCTTGGCGGTGGCCTGCTTCAGATGACCTTCGAGCGCATCGAGCCGCAATTGCATGGCAAACCTTGCCCTGATCCGCCGCTTACGACGGCAGCTTCACGGCGGCCAGACGCCGCACGAGCTGGTTGATCGTATCGCCCTGCATGTCGCGGTAGAGCGCCGCTTCTTCGTAGTCCTTGGCAAGCACCTGCGTCTCGTTGTACGAGAGATCGCGGAACTGCGTGATTTCCGATGGCGGGATCAGCAAGTTGTCGTGCGCATCGCGCAACTGGAAGCGGAAGCGATACGTGATGCGGTATTCGCGCACCACACCTTGCGGCGTGAGCGACGAGATGGTCTTCACGCGGTCTTCGGCCAGCACGTCAAGCAGCGCATCGGCGTCTTTCTTGTCCGACACGATGATGGTGTCGGAACCGTTGTCGATCAAGCGACGCAACTGCGCCCGCATCTGCGAGTTCTGCGGCAGATTGATGTACAGCCGCTTGAACGCGAAATCGGTATTGCCCCGCATGTGGAAGCCGCAGGCGGACAACGCCGGCAGCGCGATCGCCACGGCAAGGACAGCGCGACCAAAGCGGCGGCGGGACAAACCTCGGGACAACGACATAACCATGCGTTCCTTGAGTGGGATGGCCGCTCAGGCCACCACGTTCACCAGACGGCCCGGCACCACGATGATCTTCTTGGGCGGCTTGCCTTCAGCAAATTTCTGGACCGCTTCATCCTTGGCGGCAATCGCTTCAATGGCAGCACGATCGGCGTCGGCGGGCACGACGATGCTGCCGCGCACCTTGCCGTTGACCTGCAGCACGAGTTCGATCTCGCTCTGCACCAGCGCGCCTTCGTCGACCTGCGGCCACGGGGCGTCGAGCAAGTCGCCATACACGCCGGCGTAGCCCAGTTCCGTCCACAGCACGTGCGTGATGTGCGGCACCACCGGATACAGCACGCGCAGCAGCAGCCCCAGGCCTTCGCGGCGCGCATCGGCGCCGGCGTCCTTGGCGCCTTCCAGCGCGTTAAGCATCTTCATCGTCGCCGAGACGACGGTGTTGTACTGGAGGCGCTCGTAGTCGTAGTTGGCCTGCTTGAGCACGGTGTACAGCTCGCGACGCAGCGTGCGATCGGCATCCGTTGCACCCGCCACGACGCCATTGCCATGACCGGCGCGAATGGCGTCGCCATGGGCCACGCCAAAGTTCCACAGACGGCGCAGGAAGCGCGAGGCACCTTCCACACCGGCGTCGTTCCACTCGAGCTGTTGCTCGGGGGGCGCGGCGAACATCGTGAACAGGCGCGCCGTGTCGGCACCGTACTGGTCGATCAGCGCTTGCGGGTCGATGCCGTTGTTCTTCGACTTCGACATTTTCTCCACGCCGCCGATCACCACCGGCTGGCCGTCAGCCTTGAGCGTGGCGCCCACGGGGCGGCCGCGCTCGTCGGTCTGTACGTCGACATCTGCCGGGTTGATCCACTGCTTCTTGCCCGAAGCGTCTTCGCGGTAGTACGTCTCGTTGAGCACCATGCCCTGTGTGAGCAGGTTGGTGAACGGTTCGTCGAACTTGACCAGGCCCAGGTCACGCATGACCTTGGTCCAGAAGCGCGCGTACAGCAGGTGCAGGATGGCGTGTTCGATACCGCCGATGTACTGGTCCATCGGCATCCAGTAATCGTTGCGGGCGTCGACCATGGTGTCGCCGTCCGGGCACGTATAGCGCATGTAGTACCAGCACGAATCGATGAAGGTATCCATCGTGTCGGTCTCGCGGCGCGCGGGCTTGCCGCACGACGGGCACGTGCACTCCAGGAAGCGCGGGTCCTTGGCGAGCGGGTTGCCCGTGCCATCGGGAACGAGGTCCTCGGGCAGGCGCACCGGCAGATCCTTCTCGGGCACCGGCACGACGCCGCAGCTTTCGCAATGGATCAGCGGAATCGGCGTACCCCAGTAGCGCTGGCGCGAGATGCCCCAGTCGCGCAAACGCCAGGTGGTCTTCTTCTCGCCGAGACCCTTGGCGGCCAGATCTGCGGCCACGGCATCCACGGCCTGTTGGTAGTTCAGGCCGTCGTACTTGCCGCTGTGGAAGAGCACGCCGTGCTCCTTGTCACCGTACCACTCGGCCCAGGTGGTCGTGTCGTACGGCTGGCCCTTTACGTCAATGACTTGCTTGATCGGCAGGTTGTACTTGTTGGCGAAGGCAAAGTCGCGCTCGTCGTGCGCGGGCACGCCCATCACGGCGCCATCGCCGTAGGTCATCAGCACGTAGTTGCCGACCCACACCGGCACGGATTCGCCCGTGAGCGGGTGCGTGACGGTCAGGCCGGTCGGCATGCCCTTCTTTTCCATGGTGGCCATGTCGGCTTCCATGACGCTGCCGTGCTTGCACTCGTCGATGAACGCGGCGAGTGCCGGGTTGGTCTGCGCAGCATGCGCGGCGATCGGGTGCTCGGCGGCCACGGCGCAGAAGGTCACGCCCATGATGGTGTCCGCACGCGTGGTGAAGACGTACAGCTTGCCGTCGTTGATGAGCTTGCCGTCATCCCCGGAAATGTTGTGCGGGAAGGCAAAGCGCACACCCTCGCTCTTGCCGATCCAGTTCTGCTGCATCAGCTTGACGCGCTCGGGCCACCCAAGCGGGTCGAGGTCGGAGAGCAGCTCCTGCGCATACTTGGTGATGCCCAGGTAGTACATCGGGATCTCGCGCTTTTCCACGACCGCGCCTGAGCGCCAGCCGCGCCCGTCGATCACCTGCTCGTTGGCGAGCACGGTCTGGTCAACCGGGTCCCAGTTCACGGTGCCGGTCTTGCGATAGGCGATGCCCTTTTCGAGCATCTTCAGGAACAGCCACTGGTTCCAGCGGTAGTAGTCGGGGCTGCAGGTCGCCACTTCGCGCGACCAATCGATCGCCAGACCCATCGACTGCATCTGCTTCTTCATGTAAGCGATGTTGTCGTACGTCCATGCAGCCGGTGCCACGCCGTTGTTGAGCGCCGCGTTCTCCGCCGGCATGCCGAAGGCGTCCCAGCCCATCGGCATCAGAACGTTGAATCCCTTCATGCGCAGCTGACGCGTCATCACGTCGTTGATCGTGTAGTTGCGCACGTGGCCCATGTGCAGCTTGCCCGACGGATACGGCAGCATCGAGCAGGCATAGAACTTGGGCTTGTCCGAGCCGTCAGCAGCGCGCGCGTGTTCGGTCACCCGGTAGGCATCCACGGCCTGCCAGTGTTGCTGCGCTTGCTGTTCGACTTCAGACGGGGAGTATTTGTCTTGCATGGTGATGGGTCGTCCGGGTGCCCCGGGCGATTGCAGCCGCGCCACCAACGCGCGCAGCCGGATTGAATAACGGAAAAGGCCCGATTATACCGTCGCCACCCGCCCCATCCGGGCGATCGCGAGTGGAGAAAAAGGGCGCCGGACAGGCCTGCCGGCGCCCCTTTCCAGCCCGCCTGATTTACAGGCCGAGCACGTCGTTCATGTCGTACAAGCCCTTCTTGCCAGCTACGTAGATTGCAGCGCGCACGGCACCTTCGGCATACGACTGGCGCGTGTTGGAGCGATGCGTGATCTCGATGCGCTCGCCGTCACCGGCAAACAGCACGGTGTGGTCGCCCACGATGTCGCCGCCGCGCACGGTGGCAAAACCGATGGTGCCCAGCTCCCGCGGGCCGGTCTCGCCTTCGCGCGCATAGACGGCCCGGTCGGCCAGCTTGGTGCCCTGTGCCTCGGCCACGATCTCGCCCATCTTGAGCGCGGTGCCAGACGGCGCGTCAATCTTGTGCTTGTGGTGCGCCTCGATGATCTCGACGTCGTAACCCTGCGCCAGGATCTTGGCGGCGACTTCGATCAGCTTGAAGGTCGCATTCACGCCCACGCTCATGTTCGGTGCCCAGACCACGCCGATCGATTCACCGTAGGTCTTGAAGCTGGCCTTCTGCTCGGCCGTGAAACCGGTCGTGCCGATCACCACGGCAGTTCCCAGCTCACGCGCCACATTCAGGTGATTGAGCGTTGCGTCAGGACGCGTGAAATCGATCAGCACGTCGGCCTGCGAAAGCCCGGCGCGCACGTCGTCGGTCACGATCACGCCGGTGGTCTTGCCAAGCTTGGCGCCTGCGTCCTGGCCCACGGCATCGCTGCCCGGGCGGTCCAGGGCGGCGCCCAGCGCCACGCCCGGCGTGCGCAGTACGGTGTCGATCAGCATCTGGCCCATGCGGCCCGAGGCGCCTGCAATCGCAATTTTCATGTCGGTGGAAGCGAAAAGCTGCAAAAGAGAAAGCGGTCTGTAAAACGCACAAGCGGCGGAACCCGTCCGCCGCTCGCTCGAAGATGGTGCGCCGGTGTTCTGGCTACGTGCGCCCCTGGGCGTTCAGGGCGACGTAGTGGCCGGCGGCGGAACGCTGGTGTCGGTACCGCCACCGCCGGTGCGGTGCTCCGGCAACGTCACGTCAACTTTGTTTTTGGAGCCGGTGGTCGACTGCACACGGTCGGCTGCTTCAGCCGATGGAATCGACGGCGCACGCGCTGCCGGTGCGGCACCCGCAGCAGCGGCGGCTTGCGCGGCGTCCTTCTTCGGGCGCTTGATGCCGTCGATTTCGGAGATCAGCTCCGATTCGGACGGCAGTTCATCCGCGCCCACCCATTTGGCCAGGCGATCGCCGTCAAACCACACGGTCAGCTTGCGCTCCTGCACAACGGCCGTGTTGCCCCGCTTGAATGAGAAGATGTAGTCCCAGCGGTTGGCATGGAACATATCCGTCAACAGCGGCGTGCCCAGTACAAAGCGCACTTGGTCGCGCGTCATGCCTTCCTTGAGCTGCGCCGCCTGTTCGCGCGAAACGAAATTGCCTTGCACGATATCGATGCGATACGGCGTGATGGCATTGGCGATCTTGCGCGTGGTGCTGTCATAGGTGCCGCATCCGGCCAGCAACGCCGACGCAGCGAGCATGGCACCCACCATCAGACCGCCGCGACGGGCGAAGTGGGCAAAACGGACAGGACTGCGCGCAAAGGAAAAGGTCATGAGCGATCGGCCTTCAAACGGTTCCGGACATGCCGGTACGGGAGGAATCGGCGAGGGCCAGGCACATCGTGCAGGCCCGTCAATAGGACTTTTGCCGCCAAAACCCTTATGATTGGAATCCGAACATTGTACTCTAGGGAGCCTGGCGCATGCCGAGTCCTGCAGACCTCAAGAACATCGGTCTGAAAGCCACGGTGCCGCGGTTGAAGATCCTCGAGATCTTTCAGACCAGCGAAGAGCGCCACATGAGCGCCGAAGACGTGTACCGCATCCTGCTCGCCGAGCACATGGACATTGGCTTGGCCACGGTCTATCGCGTGCTGACGCAGTTCGAGCAGGCGGGGCTGCTGTCACGTAACAACTTCGAATCCGGCAAGGCGATCTACGAACTCAACGAAGGCAAGCACCACGATCACCTGGTGTGCCTCGATTGCGGCCGCGTGGAAGAATTTTTCGATGCCGAGATCGAGCAGCGCCAGCAGAGCATTGCCCGAGCGCGCGGTTTTGCGCTGCAGGAGCACGCGCTGTCGCTCTATGGCAATTGCGTGAAGGAAGCCTGCCCGCACCGGCCAAAGCGCTGAAGCGTTATCGCAAAAGAAAACGGCCGCATCGTCTGCGGCCGTTTTTCATTGGAGCGGCGAGATGGCGGATGTCAGACGGACAACCGCGTCTCGCCCTCCTTTTCTGCGTCGCCCTGGCCGCCTTTCTCGGCCTTGCCGTGCGCATTGGCTTGCACGGGCGGATGCGCCGGAACACCCGACGCCTGCCCAGTGTATTCGGCCACGACCTGCTTGAAGAGCTGACGCGCCCACACCAGCATTGGATGCGTGTTGCGGCTGCGGTGCCACAGCATGTTCAGGCCCAGCACGGTTTCAAGCTCCGCCGGCAGCGGGAACGCGTTGAGGTCGTACATCTTGCAGACCATATCCTTCATCAGCGAGTTGACCGTGAAGATCATGTCGGTCTGGGCGGCCACTTCGCCCTGTGTGCGCCAGCTATGCACGGTCATGGTCGAGTTGCGCTTGAGGCCACGCTGCTGCAAGGCGTAGTCCAGCGGAATGAGCGACGGCGCGACGCGGCTGCCTGGGCTGCCTTGCGCGATGAAGATATGCTCGCAATCGAGGTATTGCTCGAGCGTGCAGCGTTCGCCCAGGATCGGGTGGTCCTTGCGTGCGCAGACCCACATGTTGAAGGAGGTCACCACCTCTTCCATGATCTCAGGGTGGCGCGTGGGGAACGGCGAGAACGCCAGATCCAGCTCGTTGGCGCGCATGGCGGCTACATCGGCTTCCCACGAGGACGACTCGGTCAGGCGCACCTGCAGTGCCGGCGCCAGCCGCTTGATGCGCAACAGGAAGCGATCGAACAGCGCATCGCCCAGCGTGCCGGCAAAGCTGACATTGAACGTGCCGGTGGCTTCGGCCGGGTCAAACGTGGCGATGTCGCCTTCGTTGATGGCGGCCCACAAGTCGAGCATCTCGCGCACCTTGGGGCCCAGTTCCAGCGCCTTGGGCGTGGGAGTCAGGCCATGCGGCACACGGATGAAGAGGGGATCGTCGAAAATTTCGCGTAGACGGCCCAGCGAATGCGAGACAGCCGGTGCGGTCATGTGCATCTTTTCAGCCACGTAGGTGGCGTTGCGCTTGCTGAGCAGCTCAACAAAAATCACCAGCAGCTTGGTATCGACGTTGACCATGGGACGCCTTGGCTCGAACACGTTGGAAAACTGGAAAGGCAACCATTGCCGAGGCAATGGGTCGGATGCGGCGTAAAAGCCCGCCACATCACAATGTAGTAATTGTTCAGTGTACGGACTGCAACCCGATTTTCAAAGCGAATTCCTGTAGCGCGAATTCGAAACTTGCCCGCCCGCAAACGTTTCTTTTCAGTTCTTAACAAACCGGGATCGAACATGCGCGGAGTGGCGCGTGGCTGTGACGGCTGCTCCGCTTCGCTCACCTATGAAAAACGCGCCCAAAGGCGCGTTCGTCTGTACCATTGATCGGGATTACTTGCCGACCACGCGCGCCATTTCCAGGCACTTGTTCGAGTAGCCCCACTCGTTGTCGTACCAGCTCACGACCTTGATGAAGGTGCCGTCGAGTGCGATGCCGGCTTCGGCGTCGAAGATCGAGGTGCGTGCATCGCCGCGGAAATCCGTAGCGACGACCTTGTCTTCGGTGTAGCCCAGCACGCCCTTCAGCGCGCCTTCGCTCTGTGCCTTCATTTCGGCGCAGATTTCAGCGTACGTGGCGGCGCTTTCCAGTTCGACGGTCAGGTCAACGACCGACACGTCCGAGGTCGGCACACGGAACGACATGCCGGTCAGCTTCTTGTTCAGTTGCGGGATCACCACGCCCACCGCCTTGGCGGCGCCGGTGGACGACGGGATGATGTTTTCCAGGATGCCGCGGCCGCCGCGCCAGTCCTTGTTGGACGGGCCGTCAACGGTCTTCTGCGTGGCGGTGGCAGCGTGCACGGTGGTCATCAGGCCGCGCTTGATGCCCCACTTGTCGTTCAGCACCTTGGCAACCGGTGCCAGGCAGTTGGTCGTGCACGAAGCGTTGGAGATGATCGCCTCGCCCTTGTACGTTTCGTGATTCACGCCGTACACGAACATCGGGGTGTCGTCCTTGGACGGGGCCGACATGATCACCTTCTTGGCGCCCGCGTCGATGTGCTTCTGCGCGCCTTCCTTGGTCAGGAAGATGCCGGTCGATTCGATCACCACGTCGGCGCCGACTTCGCCCCACTTCAGCTCGGACGGATCCTTCACGGCGGTCAGGCGGATCTTCTTGCCGTTGACGACGAGCGTGTTGCCGTCGACCGACACTTCACCGTCGAAGCGGCCGTGCACCGAGTCGTACTTCAGCATGTACGCCAGGTAGTCGGGCTCGAGCAGGTCGTTGATGGCAACGACTTCGATGTCCTTGAAGTTGGCGGCGGCGGCGCGGAACACCATGCGTCCGATGCGGCCGAAGCCGTTGATGCCGATCTTGATGGTCATGGTCAGTCTCCTGATAGCAGAAAAGAAATCGACGGTGCGATAAAAACCAGCGCGGCACCTCGTGGGTGCCGCATACGCAAATTCAATTAAGCAACGACGCTCTTGGCGGTGTTCACCACGTTCTCGACGGTGAAGCCGAAGTGCTTGAACAGCACGCCCGCCGGGGCCGACTCACCGAACGTGTCAATACCGACCACGGCTTGTACCTGGTACTTCCACCAGAAATCGGTCACGCCTGCCTCCACGGCGATGCGCGGCACGCCGGCCGGCAGCACGCTCGCCTTGTAGGCCGAATCCTGTTTGTCGAACACGGTGGTGGCGGGCACCGAAACCACGCGCGCGTGGATGCCCTCGGCAGCGAGCTGGTCTGCTGCACCGACTGCCAGGCCAACTTCCGAACCGGTGGCGATGATGACCACGTCCGGCTTGCCGTTGGGGGCATCGCGCAGCACGTAGCCGCCGCGAGCAATGGCTTCGCGCGTGGCCGGGTTGCGCGCCTGGAACGGCAGGTTCTGGCGGCTGAAGATCAGGCAGCTCGGGCCGTTTTGGCGCTCGATGGCGGCGGCCCAGGCGACGGCGGTTTCGGTCGTGTCGGCGGTGCGCCAGACATCCATGTTCGGGATCAGGCGCAGGCTGGCAACGTGCTCGATGGACTGGTGCGTCGGGCCGTCTTCGCCCAGGCCGATGGAGTCGTGCGTGAAGACGAAGATCGAGCGGATCTTCATCAGTGCGGCCATGCGCAGCGCGTTGCGGCTGTAGTCGGAGAACGTCAGGAACGTGCCGCCGTACGGAATGTAGCCACCGTGCAGCGCGATGCCGTTCATGATGGCGCTCATGCCGAACTCGCGCACACCGTAGTTGATGTGGTTGCCCCAGGCATCCACACGCACGGCCTTGCTGCCGCTCCAGTTGGTCAGGTTCGAGCCGGTCAGGTCGGCCGAGCCGCCCAGCAGCTCGCCCAGCACCGGGCAGTAGGCTTCGAGCGTGTTCTGGCTGGCCTTGCGCGTGGCAATGGTCTCGGCCTTCTGCTCGCACTTCTCGATGAACTCGGCGACGGCCTTGTCGAAGGCTTCCGGCAGTTCGCCACGCATGCGGCGCTCGAACTGCGCAGCCTCGGCCGGGTAGCGCTCGGAATACGCATCGAACAGGGCATTCCAAGCCTTTTCCAGTGCCTGGCCCTGGCCCTTGGCATCCCAGGCGTCGTACACGGCCTGCGGAACTTCGAACGGAGCGTGCGGCCAGGCCAGCGCTTCGCGCGCGGCAGCGATTTCAACGCCGCCCAGCGGGGCGCCGTGCACATCGTGACCGCCTTCCTTGTTGGGCGCGCCCTTGCCGATGAGCGTGCGGCAGCAGATCAGGGTCGGCTTGTCGGACTTCTTGGCTTCGGCAATGGCGGCGTCCACGGCGGCAACGTTATGGCCGTCGACGGCGCGGATCACGTTCCAGCCGTACGCTTCGAAGCGCTTCGGGGTGTCGTCGTTGAACCAGTGGACAACGTCGCCATCGATCGAGATGCCGTTGTCGTCCCACAGCGCGATCAGCTTGTTCAGCTTGAGCGTGCCGGCCAGCGAGCAAGCCTCGTGGCTGATGCCTTCCATCAGGCAGCCGTCGCCCAGGAAGACATAGGTGTGGTGGTTGACGATGTCAAAGCCCGGGCGATTGAATTCCTGACCCAGCAGGCGTTCGGCCAGTGCCATGCCGACGGCGTTGGTGATGCCCTGGCCCAGCGGGCCGGTGGTGGTTTCCACGCCCGGGGTGATGCCGTATTCCGGGTGGCCGGCGGTCTTGCTGTGCAGCTGGCGGAAGTTCTTCAGCTCCGACATCGGCAGGTCGTAGCCGGTCAGGTGCAGCAGCGCGTAGATCAGCATCGAGCCGTGGCCGTTGGACAGCACGAAGCGGTCGCGATCAGGCCAGCGCGGGTTCAGCGGGTTGTGGCGCAGGTGGCGGCTCCACAGTGCCACGGCGATATCCGCCATGCCCATCGGCGCGCCGGGGTGGCCCGAATTGGCTTGCTGGACGGCGTCCATGGCAAGCACGCGAATGGCGCTGGCCATCAACTGGGTAGGCTGGGTGGTATTCGAGTGGAGGGCGGGGGCGGTCATGCGAACCTGCGGCAGGAGATAGGCGGGAAAACCGCGATTTTACCAGACGGGGATGACCCGGCTGGGGTGATCGCGGTCAGTAAAACGTGCTACGGCGTCCCCTCCCCCGCCCGGCTTACCACTCCGCGACGGAACCGTCGGCGTGGCGCCACACCGGGTTGCGCCAGTCGGGTGCTTCCTTGCTGCGTTCGATGACCAGCGCCTCGTCGATGTCCACCCCCAGGCCGGGCAGGCGCGGCGGGCGGATATACCCGCCTTCCAGGGCGAAATCGGCCTTGTTTCGCACGTAATCGAGCAGTTCGGCGCCCTTGTTGTAGTGGATGCCCATGCTCTGTTCCTGCAACGTGGCGTTCCAGCTGACGAAATCGACGTGCAGGCAGGCCGCCAGCGCGATCGGGCCCAGCGGGCAATGCGGCGCCAACGCTACATCGTATGCCTCGGCCATCGCGGCGATCTTCACGCATTCCGTAATGCCGCCGGCGTGAGACAGGTCCGGCTGCAGGATCGACACACCGCCCGCCTCCAGCACGCGCTTGAAGTCGAAGCGCGAGAACATGCGCTCGCCGGCGGCGATGGGCAGATGGGTGTGGGCGGCCAGGCGGGCATAGGTTTCGGCCTGCTCGGCCAGCACGGGCTCTTCGATAAAGAGCGGGCGATACGGCTCCAGCTCCTTGATGAGCACCTTGGCCATCGGCGCAGACACGCGGCCGTGGAAATCCAGCCCGAATTCGACGGTGTTGCCGAACGCCGAGCGTATCTCCGCAACCTTGGCGACCGCCGCATCCACCGCGCGGGACGTGTCGATGATGCCCATCTCCTCGCAGCCGTTGAGCTTGAAGTGATCGAAGCCGCCGGCCTGCAGCGTCTTCATGCCGGCAATCACGTCGGCCGGGCGGTCGCCGCCGACCCAGCTGTAGGTGCGCATCTTGTCGCGCACGAGGCCGCCGAGCAGTTCGTACACCGGCACGCCCAGCACCTTGCCCTTGATGTCCCACAGCGCCTGGTCAATGCCGGCGATGGCGCTCATCAGGATCGGGCCGCCGCGGTAGAAACCCGCGCGGTACATGGTCTGCCAGAGGTCGTTGATGCGACTCGGGTCTTGGCCGACGAGGTAGTCGGACAGCTCGTGCACTGCCGCTTCCACTGTGCGCGCGCGGCCTTCGATGACGGGTTCGCCCCAGCCGGTGACGCCCTCGTCGGTCTCGACTTTCAGGAACATCCAACGCGGAGGCAGGCGGTACGTGGTCAGGCGGGTGATTTTCATGGATCGAATCGATGGTGCGTTCAGGTGCGGACAGATTGAGCGGCGCGGTAGGCGGCGACAAAAGCACGCGCGCGTTCGGCGGTGCGCTCGACGGGCTGGCCGGGGCGGTACAAGTCGGAGCCCAGGCCCGCGCCGATGCAGCCGGCGGCGAGGTAATCGGCGAGGTTCTCGGGCGTGATGCCACCGACGGCAAACACCGGCACATCAGCGGGCAGCACGGCCTTGAGCGCGCGGACATAACCGGTGCCGAGATTGCCGGCCGGGAAGATCTTCAGCGCCTGCGCGCCTGCGTCCAGCGCGGCAAAAGCTTCGGTGGCGGTCATGCAGCCGATGCATGTGACGAGGCCGGCGTGGACGGCAGCACGAATCACCGGCGTATGCGTGTTGGGCGTGACGACGAGCTTGCCGCCGGCCGCAACCATCAGGTCAACGTCTTCGGGGCGCAGCACGGTGCCCGCGCCGATCAGTGCGCGGTCGCCAAAGGCACGCGCGGCAAGCTGCACGCTCTGCGCCCAGTCGGGCGAGTTCAGCGGAATCTCGATGGCATCGAAGCCGGCATCGACAAGCGCCTGCGTGTGCGCGAGCACCTCGTCAGGCCGGATGCCGCGCAGGATGGCGATCAGCGGAAGGTGGGTTGTCCAGGTCATTCGTGATAGAGCTGCGAGCGCCCGCCATCGATGAGGATGTCGGTCGCGTTGATGAAGCGTGCCTCGTCGGACGCGAGGAACAGCGCGGTGTAGGCCACCTCTTCGGGCTCGCCGATGCGCTTGCACGGCAGCAGTTCGGCCTGGCGGCGGCGTTCGGCTTCGGGGTCGGGTGCGGCGGCAAAACCGGCCTCGGCTATGGGCGTGAGAATCAGCCCCGGCGAAATCGAATTCACGCGGATACCGCGCGCCGCATATTCGATACCCAGCGCACGCGTGAGCCCTATCAGCCCATGCTTGGCCACCGGATACGGAAACGCGCCCGGAATGATCTTGTGCCCATGCACCGACGCGATGTTGACGATGCTGCCCGCCCCGCGCGCCAGCATGTGCGGCAGCACGGCGCGCGCGCAGTGCCACGCGCCTTCCAGATCGACGGACAGGCAGCGCGCCCAGTCGGCCTCGCTCAACTTGAGCGGATCGGAAAATACGTTGATGCCGGCGTTGTTGACCAGCACGTCGATCCCGCCAAAGCGTTCGACGCCAGCAGCGACCATCGCGTCGATCTGGGCGCGATCGCGCACGTCGGCTTGCACGAGGAGGATGTTGTCGTCGTTGCCAACGCTGTTGCCAATTTCGGCGGCGAAGGCTTCAGCACGTTCGTCACGCACCAGCGTGTTGACGATCACGCATGCGCCGTGCAGCGCGAAGAGCTTGGCAATCGCGCCGCCAATGCCTTGCGTGGCGCCGGTCACCAGAGCGACCTTGCCGGCAAGTCGCGGCGGAAAAGACATCGGAGAAGCCGTCATGCGTCTGTTCGGTTCACGGTGAATTGATAGCTGCGCTGCAGGCTCTGGCCCGTGTCGAGAACGGTCAGCCCGTGGTCTTGCGGGAGGCCCGGCAGGTTGTGCGCATTGATGGCGTGGTCGACCGGCTCGAAGCAGAAGAAGTCGTACTCGGCCGGGGTGTACAGCACATAGCGCGACGTGTCGGCGGCAATCTGCACAGACATGCGGCGGCTGGGCCAGACGATCTCGGCGTGGCCATCCCAGCCTTCAAAGCTGTGATTGATGGCGGCACGGGCTTCCAGCATCCGAAGCTTGCAAAAATCTGCGTCCGCAGATGGCGCCTGCAGATCGGTCGGCAGATGGTCCGGTCCGGATTGCCACATCGCGGTTGCGCACGCGAGCAACCGAACATCGGGCGTGCGCGGAAAGAACGGATGCACGCCCAGCCCGAATGGCAGCGGTGCACCTTCGTTGCATACCGTCAGCGCGATGTCCAGCATGTTGCCCGCGAGCGTGTAGCGCTGCACCGCCTGATAGCGGAAGGGGCGGCCGCCGTGGTCGACCATCGCGGCGAGTTCGACCGACGTGTCTGTTTGTGAGACCACCTCCCACGGCATCAGCCAGCCGTGTCCATGCAGCGGATACGGTTCGTCGTCACGCGTGCGGGGCACTTCGACGGTCTGCCCTTGGAACGAGAAGCGCCCGCCGCCGATGCGGTTGGACCACGGCACCAGCGGATAGCAGGCGAGCGTTCTCGGATCGCGCAGTGCGGCGTCCGCCTCGCCCGGCCGGAAGATGGGCACAACATTGCCATCGCGCAGCAAATCAAAACGCAGCAACCCGCCGCCCGCCTCGGGCAGAACCTCGGCGCGTAGCACGCCGTTTTCAAGCCGCAACGTAGGCATGGCCGAACCGGCCCTCCGGCAATCCGCGTACGTTGGGTACGGCAAGCTGCAGCGTCGCGCCAGCGTTGACGTCTTCTGCCAGGCGGTGCGCCGACAGACCGTCGCGCGCTGTCGTCAGATACAGCGTGCCGAGCGCCTCGCCGCCAAAGGCCGGGCATGTGGGCTGCGATGCCGGCACGGACACGCGCGCCAGCACGCGCCCGTCCGCTGCGTAGCGCGTCAGGCGGTTGCCGCCCCACTCGGCGTTCCAGAGGCAGCCGTCTGCGTCGACGGTGGAGCCGTCGGGCGAGCCCTTGTGGGCACCATCGGCATCCTGGTCGCGCAGATCGGCGAAGACACGAATATTGGCGACTGCGCCGGTCTGCCCGTCGTAATCGCACGCGTGGATACGGCGGCTGTGCGTATCGCACCAATACATGGTCCCACCGTCGGGGCTGAAGGCGATGCTGTTTGCAACGGCGATGTGCGGCAGCGCCAGGCGTTGCAACGTGCCCATCGGCGTGAAGCGATAGAAGCTGCCGGTGGGTTCCGGACCGCCTTCGTGCATGGTGCCGAAGACGTAGTTGCCGGAACGATCCGCGCGGCCGTCGTTGACACGCGTGGTCGGGTTGTCGGGCTCGACGTCGGCCAGCAGCGTCAGCGTGCCGGTGCGCGTGTCAAAGCGGGCGATGTTCTTGGCAAGGCCGAGGATCAGTACACCGGGTTCGTCCGTCAGCACGAAAGAGCCCACGCGTTGCGGCAGCGGCCATTGGCGCTCCTGCCCCGTCGCCGGATCGTGCTGCCACAGCAGCGATTCCTGGATGTCGGTCCACCACAGCACACGCAGGGCGTCGTCCCAGACGATGCCTTCGCCCAGCGTGCAGCGCAGATCGGACAGCGTGGTTGCGGTTGTCATCTGCACCGCCTCACTCACGGCCGCCGCGGTTCTTCAACTGGTCGACCAACACCGCCGCCAGCAGAATCGCGCCGCGCACGAGGTACTGGTAGAACGCGTCGATGTTCAGCAGGTTCATCGCGTTCTGCACGGTGCCCATGATGAGCACGCCGACCAGCACCCCGCTGATGGTGGCGCGGCCGCCCAGCAGCGACACGCCGCCCAGCACACAGGCCGAGATCACGTTCAGCTCAAAGCCTTGCGCCGCATTCGGCTGGCCGCTGGTGATGCGCGCCGCCAGAATCACGCCCGCCAGCGCCGCAATCACGCCCTGGATCAGGAAGATGACGATGCGCGTCATGTTGACATTCACGCCGGCCAGCCGCGCGGCTTCCGGGTTGCCGCCAATCGCCAGCGTATTGCGGCCGTAGATCGTCTTGTTGAGCAGCACGCCAAACACCACGAAGCACAGCCCCGCCACCCACACCGGGGTCGGCACGCCAAAGACGATGGTGTTGCCCAGGTCGAAGAAATCCATGTCGGACACGCCCACCGCCTGGCCATGCGAGGCAATGAAGGCGAGGCCGCGCACGATTTCCATCGTGGCCAGCGTGGTGATCAGCGCGTTGATTCTCAGCTTGGCGATCACGAAACCGTTGACGCCACCAATGATCGCGCCCGCCACCAGGCTCCCACCGATGCCCAGGGCGATGCTGCCGGTGGCGTTGATGATCATGGCGCACAGCACGCCGGCAAACGCCACCGTGGAGCCGATCGACAGATCGAAATCACGCGACGCCAGACAGAACATCATTGTGCAGGCGACCATGCCGATCTGCGAGACGGACAACGCAAGGCCGACCATGTTCTGCCACGAGAAGAAGTACTCGACCGAGAACGACAGCGCGGCAAACAGAATGGCGAAGATCAGCGGGAGGCTGAAATCGTCCAGCAGGCGAAGCAGGCGCGTCTTGTTCATGGCAGAGCGTGCCGATGCGGCGAGCGCATCGGAATGTTGCAGGGGTTGAGACTGGGACATCTTGGACTCCGGGGTTCTCAGGCAGCCAGCGGCGGCATGGGTGCAGATGGCAGCGGCGCAGATTCAGGTCGCAGCGCGAGCTTGAGCACGGCCTGCTCGTTGGCCTGCTCGCGCGGCAGTTCTCCGGCGATGCGGCCTTCGCTCATCACGAGCACGCGGTCGGCCACACCGAGGATTTCCGGCAGCTCGCTGGAAATCATCAGCACGGCCACGCCGCGTTCGGCCAGCTCGTACAGCACCTGGTAGATCTCGTTCTTGGCACCGACGTCGATACCGCGCGTGGGCTCATCGATGATCAGCACGCGCATGTCGTCTTCGGCGAGCCAGCGCGCCAGGATGGCCTTCTGCTGGTTGCCGCCCGACAGCAGGCGAATCGGCTGTTCGCGGTTGGGCGTCTTGATGCGCAGCCGGTTGATGTAGTGATCAGCCGTCTTCGCTTCCTGGCGGTCATTGACGAACAGGCCGAAGCGGCGCTGGTTGCGCCGGCAGCTGATGTTGATGTTTTCCGACACCGAGCGGCAGCCGATGATGCCCTCTTCCTTGCGGTCTTCCGGGCACAGCACGATGCCCTGGCGGATGGCATCGGCCACATCGCGGATGCGGATCGGTGCGCCGTCGAGCGTAATGCTCCCGGCCGTCTTGCGATCGGCTCCGTAGATCAACCGCGCCAGTTCCGACCGCCCCGCGCCCACCAGCCCGAACAGGCCGACGATCTCGCCGCGGCGCACGGACAGGCTTGCCGGCTCGGCCAGCTTCGGGCCCACCAGACCATCCACCTGCAAGCGCACGTCGCCCAGCGGCCGCGCGCGGTAATCGAAGATGTCGTCGATCTGGCGGCCGACCATCTGCGCGACCAGCTCGTCGCGCGTAACGTTGGCCATCGATGGGAAATCCGCCACCTTGCGGCCGTCACGAAAGATCGTGCAGCCGTCGCACAACTCGAAAATCTCATCCAGCCGGTGCGAGATGTAGATCAGCGCACGGCCCTGCGCGCGCAGGTCTTTCACGAGGCGGAACAGGATGTCGGTCTCGCGTATCGACAGCGAACTCGTCGGCTCGTCCAGCGCAATCACACGCGCATCGCGCAGGATCGCCTTGCAGATCTCGACCATCTGGCGCTGGCCGATCGACAGGTGCTTCAGCTTGGCGCGCGGGTCCAGATCGACACCGATGCGGCCGAGCTGCTCGCGCGTCCAGGCCATCGCCTCGCGCTGACGGATAAACCCACCGCTGGCCGGCAGGTGGCCGAGCAGCAGGTTATCCATCACCGTCAGCTCGGGCACCGTCTGCAGTTCCTGGTGGATGACGGCAATGCCGGCATCCAGCGCCGCCCGCGTGGTCGGGAACGTCGTCGGCTTTCCCTCGACGAGGATCTGGCCGCCATCGGGCTGATAGTCGCCGCCCAGGATCTTCAACAGCGTCGACTTGCCCGCGCCGTTCTCGCCCAGCAAGCCGTGCACGCGACCGCATTCGATGCCGAACGACACATCGGACAGCGCCCGCACACCCGGGAACACCTTGCTGATGCCACGAAACTCAAGAAACGCCGACATGGCAAGTCTCCTTCAACAACGTCATCCGCAAAATCACAAACCCATCTCTTGGCGGACGGCCTTTTCGTTGTCGCGCGTCATCAGGCGGCCGCTGGTCAGGATGAGCGGGTCCGGCGCCTTGTTGTTCTTGATCCACTCGTACATGTTGACCGAGGTTTCGTAGCCGTGACGCTTCGGGCTGATCAGCACGGTACCGAAGAAGCCGGTCTTCTCGGGCTTGGCGAACTCGTTGAGCGCCGACTGGCTGCCGCCAATGCCAACCCCGATGATGTCCGCCGGCTTCACGCCGTGGCCTTCCGCTGCACGCACGGCGCCGAGCACGGCTTCGTCATTCAGGCCGAACGCAATCCAGTGCTTGAACTTCGGGTTCTTGGTCAGGGTGATGTTGGCGGCGTTGAACGCGGCTTCGGTATCCGTCTTGGCCTGCGGGCTGGTGAGCACGTTGGCAGCCGGGAAGCCCGCCTTGGTGAGCGCGGCGACGGCGCCGTCGGTGCGCTCCTTGGCGGTCGGCAACTGGTCATAGGCGATGCGGATGGCACCGACTTCCGACAGATTCCAGCCGCGCTTCTTCATTTCCTGCGCGATGGCATCGCCCACCTGTTCGCCGATCTTCGTGGCCGAGATGCCCATGTGCGGCACCGACTCGATCGGCTTGCCCGCGCCGTCAACCAGGCGGTCATCCACCGTCATCAGCTTGAGGTTGTTCTGCTTAGCCTTGGCCACGACCGCCGGCCCCAGCTTCACGTCGGGCACGCAGATCACGAAACCCTGCGCATGCTGCGCGCCAAGGTTGTCGATGGCGGTCAGCACTTCGCCGCCGCTAGGCACGCCGATCTTCACCAGCTTGAAGCCCTTCTCCTTGGCAGCCTGGTCTGCGAACTTCCATTCGTCCTGGAACCACGGCTCTTCGGGCTGCTTGACCAGGAAGCCGATCTTCACTTCGTCGGCTGCATGGGCAAACACCGAAAGGCCGCCGGCCATGGCAAACAGCGTGGCGGCCGCAATGGCCTTGAATGTCCCGCGTCGTTGTTGTTGCATGTTGTCTCCTTGCGATGCCGTCTTTGCGGCATCTGTTCTGGGTTGGATGAAAGATGGAATGGCGTGCGCGCCCGGCTTACGCCACCTTCAAGGTTTTGACCAGGCCGCGCTCGCGTGCGATGGCGATCGCGCCGCTGCCGGCCAGGTGCTCCTGCTGTTCACTGCTGGTGACGGTGACCTTGCCCGAGAAGAAATCGTCGTCCGACACCAGCACGGCCAGCGCTTCGCGCAGCAGCGGCTTGCCCGTGATGACGAACTGCGTGCCCGGGTTCATGCGGATCGCGCTGCTGTTCTTGAGCGTGAGCAGATCCGCGCCCAGCACCGCGCCCAGCAGGAAGTTGGCCCGCGCATTGCGCTCGTAGATCGTGAACTGGCCCAGCGTGCGCACCATGAAGCAGGCGCGCCCCAGTCCGATGCTGCTGGCACTGCGCGCGCCGGACAGCAGCATTTCCGGATCGACCTCGGTAGCAAAGTCGGAGTCCAGCGCGTCGGCCAGGATGGTGTTGTGCGTGATCACGTGCAGCAGCTCGCCCGCCAGCGTCGTGACACAGCCGGTGATGCGCTGGTCAGCATCCAGATGCACAAACTTCGAGTGCGAGCCCGGCAGCACGATCACCGCAGGTTCCGTGATGCCGAGGCGCGAGACCAAACCCATCGTCTCGACTTCTTCGCCGCGCATCATGTCCATCGACTCGATGTTGTGCAGGCCGAGGTTGTCTACCGGATTGCGCACGCCCGGCACAAACCAGATCGGCTGGGGGCATACCTCCGGGATGGTCGCCTGCACCATCCCCGCCGCCAGGTCGCGCAGGCCGGCCGGTGCCACCAGGTGCGGTACTTCGTGCAGGCCGACGTTGGAGGTGATCATGCCGGACGCCAGCACCAAGTCGACCTGGCTCATACCGAAACCGGCCTTCTGCAGCGCAGCTTCGATGGTGTCCTGCACGCCGCGCTGCAGCGTCGTCCGGTTGCCGGTGATGGCGGTGTCGCGCACGCCAACCTGGCGCGCAGCCTGGCAGAGCGCAACGTCATCGCGCCAGACCGTGACGCGTGTGTTGGTGGTACCGGTATCGATGGTGAGGATGTTCATGCGTGGCATTGCTTGGTGTGACGTGGGACGGAGCCCGGGGTTAAAACCCTTTCATGATCCGCGGCGAGCGGCCCGAGGTTGACTTGGAAAACGCCGCCACCCATGAAGACCTCGTTGGGAAGCGGCAGCGTCGCACAGTCGAGTTCGGGGCGCGCAACAGGATCATGAGAGGTTTTTTAGAACGAGTGGACGATACCGGTGTAAGCACCCAGCTGGTTCTTGCCCGGTGCCGGGTTGTTGTTGGTCGCCTCCACCGAGAAGTTGGCGGTGGCGCTGTTCTGCACGGTACCGACGCTCGCGTACAGCATCGTGCGCTTGGACAGGTTGTAGTTCGCGCCGGCCATGAAGAGGTTGGCGTTGCCGCCGCCATGGTTCACGTTGACACGGTAGGCCGCGCCGATCAGGGTGAGCGCCGGCGTGACTTCGTAGTTGATGCCCAGCCAGTAGTGGTTGGCCTTGGTCGGGGCGCCTGCAGCAGCATCCGGCGCCGACAGGTTTTCATACGCCGCAAACAGCTTGGCCTTGCCGATGGTGTACGTGCCGCCGATCGTCGCTTCCTTCGAGAAGTTGAAGATGTCGCTGAACTTGCCGTTGCCGTCGCGGATCACGTCGTAGATCGCGCGCACTTCCAGCGGGCCCGTCTTGTAGACGGCCGATACGCCATCGCGGCGGCTGTTGGTGAAGGAGCCGGGCTGCTCGCCCAGACCGGTCTGCAGGCCGATCTGGAAGCCGCCCCAGGTCGGGCTCTGGTATTCGACGACGTTGTTGGCGCCCGGCCAGTTGCGCCCGCGCACCAGCGTGGCCGAGCCAATGAACTGCTGGCCGGTCGGGTCCAGGAACCAGACGTCGTTGCTGATGAAGAGGTTCTTGCCGGCCGTCAACGTGCCCCAGGTCGGGCTGGACAGGCCGACGTACGAACGGCGGTTGAAGAGCGCGTCGCCGTTGGTCCGGCCCTGGGCCGCACCAAAACCGGACTCGAGCCGGAAGAGCGCCTGCAGGCCACCGCCGAGATCCTCCTTGCCCATGAACCCGAACATGCTCGTGCCCCACTGGTTGTCGGCGGCGCGCCAGAGGCTGCCGCCCGGCGAGGTCGCGGTGGGGGCGACGTTGTTCTGGTAGTCGATGCCGCTGGCGACGCGGCCGTACAGCGTGACGTTGGTTTGTGCAAGGGCGGGAGCGGTCCAGCCAGCGAGCGCAAGGCCGCACGCCAGCATCCCGCGAACAGCGGTGGTTCGATTCATGACGTCTCCTGAAATGTTTTTGTAGGCGGGGTCCGGTGCGGCGCGCGGTTTGAGATCGCTGGAGGCACACACCAAGCATCGACACCGTCCCCAGGCGCATTTGTAGTCGGGGCGGCCTTAACGTGGCAAACTACAAATTCTTCGCTGGACGTTAAATTTTTCTTAACGAGAACGCATGCCCCGGCGCCTCCCTCCCCTTAATGCATTGCGCGTCTTTGAAGTCGCGGGCCGCCACTTGAGTTTCAGCCGGGCTGCGGACGAGCTTTGCGTGACCAACGCTGCTGTCAGCCACCAGATCAAGCAACTCGAAGATCATCTGGGCAAAAAGCTCTTTGCGCGCCGCAACAACCAGCTCACGCTGACAGACGCGGGCGACAACTACCTGCCTCGCGTGCGCGACGCGCTGCGTGCGCTCGAACAAGCCACCGACCTGCTGATGGACACCGCCGACGCGCCGCTGCGCGTGGCCGTGCCGCCAACCTTCGGCGCCAAATGGCTCGTGCCCCGGCTATACCGATTCTTCAACCAGCATCCGCACGTGCGCGTCGAGGTCTCCACCGCCGACGTGCAAGACCACGGCCAGTTCGATCTGTGCATCGACGACCGGCAAGTCAACGCGCCCAACCTGCGCGTCGAGTGGTTCACCTCCACCGATTTCTTTCCCGTGTGCAACGCCACGCTGCAGGCGGCCATCCGCATGCCGCAGGACCTCGCCACGCAAACGCTGTTGCACGAGCGCGGCGGGCGCCATCTCGCGCACCATCCGACGTGGCGGCAATGGCTCGACGAGGTCGGTGTGCCCCACATCGATGCCACGCGCGGGCCGGCGTTTTCCGAAGCCCTGATGGCGCTGCAAGCGGCTATCGACGGCCAGGGCGTGGCGCTCGGCCAGGGCATCCTTGTCGAGTACGACATCGCTGCCGGACGCCTCATGCGGCCGCTGGCGACCGAAGCCTCGCTGCGCCTGTCGTACTACCTGATCCATCCGCACCAGGCAGCAGAGCACCCGGGCTTTGCATTGTTCCGTCAATGGCTCGTCGATGAAGTTGCGCGTAGCGGCGGCCGCGCACGCAACCAGACCCCGGCAAGCGAGGTGTTTTGATTTCTTTTTGATTGTGGCGTGGCGGGCGCTCTACACTACTCGTCCCTGGCTGCATCGCGCCGAAGAAGGAGCCCGCCATGAGCTTCCCCCGCCCCGCCAACACCCCGTGGCTCGTCCCGTACCTGACCGTGCGCGACGCATCGGCCGCCATCGCGTTCTATCGCAATGCGTTCGGTTTCGGTGTGCAGGATGAGGTGCACGACCATGGCCGCCCGATCCACGTCGAGATGACCTACCAGGGCCAGCTCATGCTGATGTTTGCGCCTGAGGGCGTCTTCGGCTCCACCGCCAAAGCCCCGGCTGGTGCCGGCTTTGAATGCCCGCAGAGCTTCCACCTGTATTGCGACGACGTCGACACCGCGTACCAGAACGCGCTCGACCAGGGTGCCACGTCCATCATGGCGCCGCACGACGCCTTCTGGGGCGAGCGCTACGCCGCCGTGCGCGACCCCGACGGCTATCGCTGGGGCCTCGCCTGCCGCCCCGCGGCGGCCTGATCGCTTCATCTCGATCGCTCGATCGCTTGATCGCCTGACCCGATTCACCACAAGGATTGCTGTAATGGGGCTTCCCCGTTTTTTCGTCGATACGCCGCTCGCCCCCAACACAACCGTCGCGCTGCCCGAGGCCGTCACGCGGCACATCCATGTGCTGCGGCTAGCCGTCGGCGATGACGTCTGCCTGTTCGATGGATCAGGCCACGAATTCCGTGCGCGGCTCGACGCCATCAACAAGCGCGATGCCACCGCCAGCCTTGCGGATGCCACACAGCCCGACACCGAGGCGCGCTACGCCATCACGCTCGCGCAAGGCATTGCCGGTGGGGACAAGATGGATTGGCTGATCGAGAAGGCCATCGAACTGGGCGTGAATGCGGTGGCTCCGCTGCAGACCGAGCGCGCCGTAGTGCGCCTCTCGGGCGAGCGTGCGGCCAAGCGCGTGCAGCACTGGCAGGCACTCGTGCAGGCGGCCTGCGAGCAATGCGGCCGAGCCCGCGTGCCAGCGGTCGCGCCGGTCGCCACGCTGCGTGAATGGCTTGCCGCCGCCAAGTCGACCGATGCGCCGCGCGTGCTGCTGTCGCCGCGCGGCACGCAATCGCTCACGCAATGGGCCGGGCAGTCGCGCACGCGCATCGAAGGCAGCGGCATCGTCCTGCTGATCGGCCCCGAAGGCGGTCTTTCGCCGGACGAAGAAGCGCTTGCCGAGGCTGCCGGTTTCTTACCGCTGACACTCGGGCGACGTATTCTGAGAACGGAATCGGCGGCGCTTGTGGCCGTCTCCGCGCTGCACGCCGTGCTTGGCGAGTTTTAAGTTCTGACGACGAAACACTGACCGTTTGATCCCCCCGGCGGGCCCCTCCCCCTGCCCGCCATTGACCAAAGGAGCTTCATCATGGGTCTACTCGATTCGATTCTCGGCGGCGGCAATGACGCCGGCGGCGCGCAATCGTCATTGCTGGGCAACAAGAAGGTGCTGCTTGCCGTGGCCGTGCTGGCCTACCTGGCGATGAAGCACAAGTCGCAGGGCGCGGGCGATGCGGCCGCGCCGCAAGGGCAGGAAGAACAAGGCGGCCTGTTCGGTTCGCTGGGTGGCTTGCTGGGTGCGGCGGGCGGTGCCGGCGCGCTGGGCAGCCTGCTTGGCGGCGCTGGCGGTGGCCTTGGCGGTCTGCTCGGCGGTTTGCTGGGCGGCGGCAGCGGCAATGGAGATCAGGCGGCAATCGGAGGCCTGGGGCCGCTGCAGCAGATCCTGGAGCAAGCCGGCCTGGGCGAACAGGTCAAATCGTGGATCGGCAATGGCCAGAATCTGCCGGTATCGGGCGAGCAGATTACCCAGGCGCTGAGCGGCACGGGTGCGCTGGAGGAGGTATCCAAACTGGCCGCCCACTTCGGCATCAACGAAGGCGACCTTGCCAACCAACTCGCTGAAGGCCTGCCCGAAGCGGTCAACCATCTCACGCCGCAGGGCGCAGTGCCGGCGGCCTGAACGTCATCGCCGCGCAGAAAAAGCCCGCAATTGCGGGCTTTTTTGCGCCGGCAGTCAGCCCGCCCCGTAGGCCGTTCGGCCCGCATCGCGCAGCGCCTGCACCACATGCAGCGCTGCCGGAGACAACAGCCGGTCCGTCCGCGTGATGATGCCGAAGTCATCCATCTGGCACGGCATCGGCAACGGAAGAATCGCCAGCATCTGATACGTCGCGTAATACTGCGCGACGTCGGCGCCAATTACGGCCAGCATGTCGCTCTGCTCCAGGATGCGCGTCAGGAACAGCAGCGCGGAGGTTTCCACCACGCTTGTCGGCGCTGTCAGGCTCTCCCGCTGGAACATCAGATCGAACCGGTGACGCAGCACGCTGCCGATGGGCGGCACCACCCAGGTGGCCGGCTGCACGTCCGCGAGCGTCAGCGACGGTTCCACCAACAGCGGATGCCCCGGCCGCGCCACCGCCACCACCGGCTCGTCGGCCAGCGGCTCGTAGCGCAGGTGCAGCTTGTCGTGCTCGGCAAACAGGCGGCCGACCACCAGGTCGAGTTTGTCTTGCGCCAGGCGTTCGAGCAGCACGTTGCTGCTTTCGATTTCCAGCGACACCCGCAGCCCGGGATGCTCGCGTGTGATCTGCGCCACCACCGGCGGCAGCAGCCGCACGCCCGGCGACGTGATCGTCCCCACCGCCACATGCCCGAGGTGCCCGGCCTTGAGACCAAGCACTTCCTCCTGGGCCTGGTCCAGGCTGCCGACCACGGCGCGCGCGTGGCGGATCAGCGCATCGCCATAGCGCGTGGGCCGCATGCCGCGCGGCATGCGCTCGAACAGCTGCACATCGAGCATGGCCTCCAGCTCGCGTAACAGCTTGGAGGCGGCGGGCTGCGTCATGTTGAGCGCGGCGGCGGCCCGGTGGATGTTGCCCTCCTCGGCCAGGGCAATCAGCAGCAGCAGTTGTCGCGTCTTCAGGCGCGCACGGACATACCAGGGGCTGTTCGACATCGGGTCTTCCTCGGGATATCAAATCGGATATCGGTCACGACCAATATTTCATTGGAAGGATATCAGGGCGCTCCGTACACTCGGTCCGATCAAAAAACCACAACCACACCGGAGACAACGGACGTGCCGCGCGGGCTGCAAGTAGTGCCGCGCTGCCGGTCGACGCACGCGCCTCGACAACCACGTCCGTGACACACGCACCCATGTCGGAATCGAAACCCAAGCTGCGCTCGGCCCAATGGTTCGGCACCGCCGATAAAAACGGCTTCATGTATCGAAGCTGGATGAAGAACCAGGGCATTCCCGATCACGAATTCGACGGCCGCCCGATCATCGGCATCTGCAATACCTGGTCGGAACTGACGCCGTGCAACGCGCATTTCCGCAAGCTGGCCGAACACGTCAAGCGCGGCATTTACGAGGCGGGCGGGTTCCCGGTGGAGTTTCCGGTGTTCTCCAACGGCGAATCGAACCTGCGCCCGACCGCCATGCTCACCCGCAACCTCGCGGCCATGGATGTTGAAGAGGCGATTCGCGGCAACCCGATCGACGCGGTGGTGCTGCTCACCGGCTGCGACAAGACCACGCCCGCCCTGCTGATGGGCGCGGCAAGCTGCGACGTGCCGGCGATCGTCGTGACGGGCGGCCCGATGCTCAACGGCAAGCTCGACGGCAAGAACATCGGCTCGGGCACGGCGGTGTGGCAGCTGCACGAATCGCTCAAGGCGGGTGAGATCGACCTGCATCACTTCCTGTCGGCGGAAGCGGGGATGTCGCGCTCGGCCGGCACGTGCAACACGATGGGCACGGCGTCCACCATGGCATGCATGGCCGAAGCGCTCGGCACATCGCTGCCGCACAACGCGGCCATCCCGGCGGTGGACGCGCGGCGCTACGTGCTGGCGCATATGTCCGGCATCCGCGTCGTCGAGATGGCGCTGCAGGGGCTGACGCTGTCAAAGATCCTCACGCGCGCCGCATTCGAAAACGCCATCCGCGTCAACGCAGCCATTGGCGGTTCGACCAACGCCGTGATCCACCTGAAGGCGATTGCCGGACGCATCGGCGTGCCGCTTGAGCTGGAAGACTGGTCGCGCATCGGCCGCGACACGCCGACCATCGTCGACCTGATGCCCTCGGGGCGCTTCCTGATGGAGGAGTTCTATTACGCAGGCGGTCTGCCCGCCGTGCTGCGCCGCCTTGGCGAGGCCAAGCTCCTACCCCATCCCGATGCGCTGACCGTCAACGGCAAGACGCTGTGGGAAAACGTCAAGAACGCGCCCATCACCGACGACGAAGTCATCCGACCGCTCGCCAATCCGCTGATCGACGATGGCGGTATTCGCGTGCTGCGCGGCAATCTCGCGCCCCGTGGCGCGGTGCTCAAGCCGTCGGCGGCCAGTCCGGAGCTGCTGCGGCATCGCGGCCGTGCAATCGTGTTCGAGAACCTGGAGCACTACAAGGAACGCATCGTCGATGAGGCCTTGGACGTGGATGCCAGCTCCGTGCTGGTGATGAAGAACTGCGGGCCGAAGGGCTATCCGGGCATGGCCGAGGTCGGCAACATGGGCCTGCCGCCCAAGCTGCTGCGCCAGGGCGTGAAGGACATGGTGCGCATTTCCGATGCGCGCATGAGCGGCACCGCCTATGGGACCGTGGTGCTGCACGTGGCGCCTGAGGCCGCGGCGGGCGGCCCGCTGGCCGCGGTGCAGGACGGCGACTGGATCGAACTCGACTGCGAAGCCGGCACGCTGCACCTGGACATCGACGACGCCGAAATGGCGCGCCGCATGGCGGCCTATCAGGCGCCGCGCTCCCATGGCGAAAACGGTGGCTACCAGCGCCTGTACGTCAACCACGTGCTGCAAGCCGACGAGGGCTGCGACCTCGATTTCCTGGTCGGCTGCAGGGGCGCCGCCGTGCCGCGGCACTCGCACTGAGCCAAGGAAAGACCGATGGACATCTCTCAAACCGCAGGCGCCGCTCCGGCTTCGGCCGATGCATCGGAAGAGCAGCGCATCGTCGGCATGCTCACGCGCAAGCTGATGCCGTTCCTGGCACTGATCTACGTGGTGGCGTATATCGATCGCTCTGTAGTCGGCTTCGCCAAACTGCACATGAATGCGGCGGTAGGCATCGGTGACGCTGCCTACGGGTTGGGAGCTGGCCTGTTCTTCATTGGCTATTTCCTGTGCGAGGTGCCGAGCAACCTGGCACTCGAACGCTTTGGCGCACGCCGCTGGTTCGCGCGCATTCTGTTCACGTGGGGCGTCATCACCATGGCCATGGCGCTGGTCAGCGGCCCAGTCAGCTTCTATGTGCTGCGCTTCCTGCTCGGTGCGGCCGAAGCCGGCCTGTACCCCGGCATTCTGTATTTCCTGACCAAGTGGTTTCCAATGCGCCATCGGGCGCGCATCGTCGGCTTGCTGGTGCTGGCCCAGCCCGTCGCACTCATCATCACGGGGCCGCTGGCGGGGTGGTTGCTGTCGGTGCCGGGGCCCTTCGGCATGTCGAGCTGGCAAACGCTGTTTGTGGTCAGCGGCTTGCCGGCCACGCTGCTGTGCGTGCCGACGCTGCGTATCCTGCCGGAATCCCCTGCGCACGCACGCTGGCTGCCCGCTGCGGACCGCGCGTGGATCGAGCGCGAGCTGGCCGCAGATCAGGCCGCTTATGCGCTGAAGTCGCACGGCAGCCCGCTCAAGGCACTCAAGGATGTGCGGGTGCTGTTGCTGTCGCTGCTGTTTCTGCCGTTTCCGCTGAGCATCTACGGCCTGTCGCTGTGGCTGCCGACGATCATCAAGCAGTTTGGCGTGAGCGATGTCGCCACCGGCCTGCTGTCCGCCGTGCCCTATCTGTTTGCCGTGGTGGGCTTGTACCTGGTGCCGCGCCATTCGGACCGCACGGGCGAGCGCTACTGGCACATCGCCATTCTCTCGGCGCTGGCCGCGCTCGGCATGGCGGCCAGCGCGTGGGTTCAAGCGCCTGCGCTGCAACTGGGCAGCCTCTGCCTGTTCGCGTTTTCGGCCTATGCAATTCAGGCCGTGTTGTGGACGCTGCCGGGACAGTTCCTGACCGGCACGAGCGCTGCAGTCGGTATCGCAACCATCAACTCGCTGTCCAACCTGGGCGGTTACCTCGGCCCCTATGGCATGGGCATCCTCAAGAACGCCACAGGCAGCCTTTCTGCAGGTCTGTACTTCCTGGCCACCGCGCTGGCATTTGCGGTGGTGATGACGTTCATCGTCCGCGCTGTGCTGGGCGCACGCCAGCACCTTTCCTGATACCCATTCTCGACTTCACGATTTCATGACCCGCAACAGCAAGCCGCGCTACCAAGGCATCTTTCCGGTGGTGCCCACGACGTTCACTGAAACGGGCGAACTCGATTTGCCGAGTCAGAAGCGCGCCATCGATTTCATGATCGACGCCGGCTCCGATGGCCTGTGCATCCTGGCGAATTTCTCCGAACAGTTTTCGCTGTCGGACGACGAGCGCGAAGTGCTCACCCGCACCGCGCTGGAACACGTAGCCGGCCGCGTGCCCGTGATTGTCACCACCTCGCACTACAGCACGCAGGTCTGCGCGCAACGCAGCCGCCGCGCGCAGGACATGGGCGCCGCCATGCTTATGGTGATGCCGCCCTATCACGGCGCCACCTTCCGCGTGCCCGAAGTGCAAATCTACGAGTTCTTTGCGCGCGTGTCGGATGCCGTTGGCATTCCGATCATGATTCAGGATGCGCCGGCCAGCGGCACGGTGCTGTCTGCGGCGTTCCTCGCACGCGTGGCCCGCGAGATCGAGCAGGTGGCCTACTTCAAGATCGAAACGCCCGGTGCAGCGGCCAAGTTGCGCGAGCTAATCCGCCTCGGCGGCGACGCCATCGAGGGCCCCTGGGACGGTGAAGAAGCCATCACGCTGCTGGCCGATCTGGATGCCGGTGCCACGGGCAGCATGACCGGCGGCGCGTATCCCGACGGCATCCGGCCGATCATTGAGGCGCACGCCAAAGGACAACACGATCGCGCCTTCGAGCTGTATCAACGTTGGTTGCCGCTCATCAATCACGAGAATCGGCAGGCCGGCATCCTGGCCGCCAAGGCACTGATGAAGGAAGGCGGAGTGATTGCCTGCGAGGCATCGCGCCATCCGTTGCCGCCGATGCACCCAGACACGCGCCGGGGCCTGATCGACATTGCCCGGCGGCTCGATCCGCTGGTCCTGCGTTGGGGGCGATAGCCATGCACGGTGAACGTACCCCCGTTGCGATCGGCATTGTTGGCGTCGGCAAGATTGCACGCGATCAGCATCTGCCGGCACTCGCCGCGCAGCCCGGCTTCTCGCTCGCGGCCTGCGCGAGCCCGCATTCGCGCATTGACGGCCTGCCGCATTACACGACGCTCGACGCCATGTTGGCTGACGAACCCACGCTGCGTGCGGTGTCGCTGTGTACGCCACCACAAGTGCGGTTTGTCCAGGCCCGCGCGGCACTCGCTGCAGGCAAGCACGTGATGCTGGAGAAGCCTCCGGGCGCCAGCGTGTCGGAAGTGGCAATCCTCGCTGAACTGGCGCGGGAGCGCGGCTGCACCTTGTTTGCCTCGTGGCACTCGCGCCACGCACCCGGTGTCGAGGCCGCTCGGGAGTGGCTGGCAAGCCGCGCCATCGTCTCCGTCAACGTGCAATGGAAAGAAGACGTGCGCCGCTGGCACCCGAACCAGGCATGGATCTGGGAACCCGGCGGGCTGGGCGTGTTTGACCCGGGTATCAACGCGCTGTCGATCCTGACCCGCGTGCTGCCGCATGCGTTCTTCCTGAAGGCGGCCGACCTGTGGGTGCCCGCCAATCAGCAGACGCCGATTGCCGCCCACCTCGCATTCACCGATGAACACGGCACGGCAATCCAGGCGGAATTCGACTGGCGCCATGACGCAGGCGAGCTATGGCAGATCGACGTGACCACGCGCGACGGCACCTTGCGGCTGGCACAAGGCGGCAAGCAATTGACCATCGACGGCGTTGAGATCGACGTCGGCCCGGAACGCGAATACCCGAGCCTGTACACACGCTTTCTCGAACTGATCGGCAGCGGCGAAAGCGATGTCGATGTCCGCCCGCTTCAGCACGTAGCCGACGCCATGCTGCTCGGTCGGCGCCATTTGATCGATCCGTTCGTGCCGTGAGGCACGCCCCATTCACGTAGTGCCATAAGAGCCATTCCAACGAGGAGACAACCATGCAACGCAAACTTCGCCGGCTGACCCTATCCGCCCTGGCGGCCACCCTGTGCCTGGGGCCGCTGGCCGCCAGCCTGCCCGCCCACGCCGACGAGCCGCTCAAGATCGGCTTCCTGGTCAAGATGCCGGAACAGGCCTGGTTCATCAACGAGCAGAAGGCCGCCACCGAGCTGGGCAAGAAGGAGGGCTTCTCGGTGGTGAACATCGGCACGCCCGATGGCGAAAAGGTGCTGTCCGCCATCGACAACCTCGGCGCGCAAGGTGCCAAGGGCTTCGTCATCTGCGCACCGGACGTGCGCCTGGGCCCGGCTATCTCGGCACGCGCCAAGCACTACAACATGAAGTTCGTCACGGTTGACGATCAACTCGTCGACTCGTCCGGCAAGCCGCTGGCCAACGTGCCGCATCTGGGCATGTCGGCATTCAAGATCGGCAACCAGGTCGGCCAGGCCATCTCCGACGAGATGAAGCGCCGCGGCTGGAAGCCCGAGGAAGTGGGCGCGCTGCGCATCACCAACTATGAACTGCCGACTGCCAAGCTGCGCACCGACGGTGCCACGCAGACGCTGCTGGCCGGCGGCTTCAAGAAAGAGAACATCTTCGACGCGCCGCAAAAGACCACCGACGACGCGGGCGGCTTCAATGCTGCGTCGCCGGTGCTGGCACAGCATGCGGGCATCAAGAAGTGGGTGATCTTCGCGCTCAATGAAGAGAGCGTGCTGGGCGGCGTGCGCGCAACCGAGCAACTGCACATTCCGGCAGCCGATGTGATCGGCGTCGGCATCAACGGTGCCGGCGAGGCGTTCGCCGAATTCCAAAAGAAGGAGCAGACGGGCTTCTTTGGCACGATTGCCGTCAGCTCGACCAACCACGGCAAGGACAGCGCTGCAAACCTCGTCGATTGGATCAAGACCGGCAAGCAACCGCCGGCTGATACGCAGACCACCGGCAAGCTGATGGTGCGCAGCAACTGGCAGGAAGTCCGCAAGGAACTGGGCATTTGATGCAACGCGCGGCGCGGGCCTGCCCCGCGCCTCTCGCGCATCTGCAAAGAGCAACCGATGACAGTCCAATCACTTGATGAGAGCGGCCCGCCTGACGCTTCCGCTGGCGCGTACCTGAAGCTTGACGGCATCACCGTGCGCTTTCCTGGCGTGCTCGCGCTCGACCACGTCTCGCTCGACATCCGCCGCGGCGAGGTGCACGGCCTGATGGGCGAGAACGGCGCGGGCAAATCGACGCTGCTCAAGGTGCTGTCGGGCGTCAACCAGCCGGAGGACGGCACGCTGTCGCTCGACGGCGTGCCGCAGCAGTTCACGAACACGCGCGCGGCCATTGCGGCGGGCATCGCCATCATCTATCAGGAACTGCACCTCGTGCCCGAACTGACGGTGGCGGAAAACCTGATGCTCGGCGCATTGCCCAACCGCTTTGGCGTGCTCGACGAGAAGACGCTGATCGCCCGTGCGCTGCGCGAACTCGAGCGGCTGGGCGAGAAGCTCGATCCGGCCCAACCCGTCAAGCATCTGTCGATCGGCCAGCGCCAGATGATCGAGATCGGAAAGGCGCTGATGCGCGACGCGCGCGTGATCGCGTTCGACGAACCCACGAGTTCGCTCTCCTCGCGCGAAACCACGCAGTTGTTCCGCATCATTCGCGCTCTCAAGGCCGAGGGCCGCGCGGTCATCTACGTCACGCACCGCATGGAAGAGGTCTACGAACTGTGCGATCGCGTGACCGTGTTCCGCGACGGCCGGCACATCGACACGTTCAACGCCGGCGCGAACCTCGACCGCGAACGGCTGATCCGTTGCATGGTCGGCCGCTCGATCCAGGACGTGTACGGCTACAAGCCGCGCCCGCTCGGCGAGGTGAAGGTCGACGTGCGCGGCCTGATGGGGCCCGGCTTGAGCGAACCCGCATCGTTCCGAGCGCATGCAGGCGAAATCGTCGGCTTCTTCGGGCTGGTGGGCGCTGGGCGCTCCGAGCTGATGAAGCTGCTCTACGGCGCGGTCAAACCCACGGCGGGCGAAGTCCACCTCAAGGGCAAGCGCGTTCAGTTCAACACGCCGCGCGATGCGGTGCGCGCAGGTGTCGCGCTCTGTCCGGAAGACCGCAAGCAGGAAGGTATCGTCTCAATTGCCTCGGTGTCCGATAACCTGAACATCAGTTGCCGGCGCCACTTCAGCCGCTTCAGCGTACTGAACAACCGGCAGGAAGCGCGCACCACCAAGTCGTTCATCGACAAGCTCGCCATCAAGACGCGCAACGGTGAAACGCCCATCGGCAAGCTGTCGGGCGGCAATCAGCAGAAGGTGATCCTCTCGCGCTGGCTGGCGGAAGACATCGACGTCTTCCTGATGGACGAGCCCACACGCGGCATCGACGTCGGCGCCCGCAGCGAAATCTACAGCCTGCTCTACGGCCTTGCCGAGTCGGGCCGCACTGTCATCGTCGTGTCGAGCGACCTTGCCGAAGTCATCGGCGTGGCCGACCGCGTGCTCGTGATGAAGCAAGGCCGCATCGTCGGCGATCTGCCCAGAGAGCACGCCTCGCCCGACACCCTCATCAAACTCGCGCTGCCACGTTAGCGCGCGAATCACGCCCTCATGGAAACCGATCCTATGCAAACGCCATCCACCGACTCCGTGCCGGGCGGCCCGCCATTGGCCGCCCCTGGCATCCCCAGCCGCGCAGCCCTCACGTGGGAGCTGGTCAACCGATCGGGCATCGTCGTGGTGTTCGTCTTGCTGTTCACCGCGCTGGCGTTCACGGTGCCCGGCTTCATCAGCAGTCGCAACATCCAGGGCCTGCTGCTCTCCGTCACCCTGATCGGCTCCATCTCGGTCACGATGATGTTCGTGCTCGCCCTCGGCGAGGTGGACTTGTCCGTTGCCTCCATCGTCGCGTTTGCGGGAGTGGTGGCGTCAACGCTCATCACCGCGACACACAGTGTGGTGCTGGGCGTCGGGGCTGGCGTGCTTGCGGGCGGCCTGGTCGGCCTCGTCAACGGCGTGCTGGTGGCGCGCTACCAGATCAACTCGCTGATCGTCACGCTGGCGATGATGGAAGTCGTGCGCGGCCTCGCCTTCATCACCTCCAACGGCGACGCGGTGATGATCTCCGAAGAGAGCTTCTTCGACCTGGGCGGCGGGTCATTCCTCGGCATCTCGTACCCGATCTGGAGCAATATCGTCGGCTTCGCGCTGTTCGGTTTCCTGCTCAAGAAGACGGTGTTCGGCAAGAACGTGCTCGCCGTCGGCGGCAATGAGGAAGCCGCACTGCTTGCCGGCCTGCCGGTGACGCGCATCAAGATCGCCGTGTTCGTCCTGCAAGGCCTTGTGACCGGCTTTGCCGGCGTGATGCTGGCCTCCCGCATGAGCCTGGGCGATCCGAAAACGTCGGTCGGGCTTGAGCTGGGCGTAATCTCGGCCTGCGTGCTGGGCGGAGTTTCGCTCACGGGCGGCGTGGCAACCGTGTCCGGTGTGCTGGTCGGCGTTCTGATCATGGGGTCGGTGCAGAACGCGATGAGCCTGATGAACGTGCCGACGTTCTATCAGTACCTGATCCGCGGCGGCATTCTGCTGCTGGCGGTGTGGTTTGACCGCATCCGCCGCAACAAGCGGGCAGGCTGACCAGCCGGCCAGCACATTCACAAGTGTCAAGTCCTGATAAAGGTTGACACTCAGTTCAGCTACTAGACGCCCGATGCACTGCATCGGGCGTTTTGTATTTCAGGGCCTGGTGAGGCCGCTCATAGTTGTAGATGTGCACCGACTGGGCCAC